>JBKBTC010000001.1:0-33749 GCA_046291435.1 Caldimicrobium sp.
TTTTGCCTCCATACCTCCCTATAATCTTCCCATGTTTCCTTAATAATGAAGCAAGGTACTGCCTGTCCATTTTCAGCTTCTTGTGGAGTTCATTAAGTATCTGGGTTTTCTTCCTCCAAACTTGTTAAATTTCAAATCAAAAAGGAATTTTAAAGGATTTTTATTTATTTTGTAATTTATGAGGAAACAACCCCATTTCGAAGAGATTATTTTTGAGGAAACGCGCCCTCTTGATATATTTTTAAATTGAGATAATATAATTCATATTAAAAAAAATAAATCACTGTAATAATGAAAAATCAAAATTCAGGTGAGAAAAAAAAGCCTTTTTAAGAGTTATAACCGTTCCATAATCTGGGGAAATTTATTTTACGGGCTATCTCTTTTCCTTTTTGGAATAGGCTTACTTTTTATTTTTGGGCTCTATCACTTTAGCCTTTTGCTCTTAGAGGCAGAAGAAATCTCTCGATTTATATCCACTAAATATGCCACTGAGTATGTTTATAAGTTGTATGAAATTGAGAATAACCCACTAAAGGAAGAAATAATTTTAGCTATAAGAAATAAATGTTTGGAAGAAATAAAGACAACCCTTGAGAGGATAATCCCAGGAATAAAGGTGGAAGAAAATATAAGCTTAGAAGTCAGTAAGTCTCTTATTGAACTGAAAAGGATATACAGCTTTGAGCCCCTAAATCTTAACATAAGTCTTGCTTATCGTGAGTTTTCTCTTTTCAAATGGTTTGGTATAAGAGCCTTTTATATTTTAATAGTAACAGTGCTCATTGTTGGACTATCTTTATATTATCAAAGGAGGCTCTTAAAAGATATAGAGACTTCCTTAAATAGGCTCTCCTTAGAGTTGAAAAGTGGTGGAAGGTTATCTCCCATAGGATATAGTGAGATTGATACCCTCATTGATCTTATTAACAAAGCAATAGAGAAAGAAAGAGAGATTGCAGAAAGTATAGCAGTTCAACAGAAATTAGTAGCTCTTGGAACTTTTGCCGGTGGCTATGCCCATGAGTTTAATAACATATTACAAATTGCCTCTCTAAACTTAGAGCTAATGGAAAAATATTTAAAAGAGAAAAAATGTGAACCAATATTTGGATTACTTGCAAACACAGGAAGCACCTTACAGAGGGGGCAAAAACTTGCTCAAAGGCTTCTCTACCTTACCCAAAAAACAGAAACAGAATATACTAACATCTGCGAACTGATTAAGAAATTGGAAGAAACCTTGTATATATTTGTCCCAAGGGAGATTAAACTAAACCTTCAGCTTTCAGAGGAGGAAGCAGTGGTTAGAATTTCTGAAGAGGGCACAAAAGAAATTCTTATAAATTTAGTGAAAAATGCTATTGATGCCATTTCAGAGAAAAAGGGAAAATATGGAGATTATAAAGGGGAGATAACTATTAGAGTTGGAAGAGAAAATGACAAGGTATTTTTAGAAGTAACTGATAATGGAATTGGTATGACAGAGGAAACTAAAAAGAGGCTTTTTGAACCATTTTTTACTACAAAAGGGATAGGAAAAGGCACAGGTCTTGGTTTATACATAATATACAATTTAGTCCAAAATGCTGAGGGAGAAATCAAGGTTGAAAGCAAATTTTTGGAAGGAACAACTTTTAAGGTCTATCTTCCTTTAGTTCATATTGAAAAGAAATCCCCGGAAGTGGAGCCCACTTCCTCCGAAAAACAAATCGTTCATAAAAAGGTTTTAATTATTGATGATGAAGAAGATATTAGCGAAGCTTTAGCCCTTTTTGTGAGAGAACTTGGTTTGCAAGTGGAGGTTGCAGAAAATGGAGAAGAGGGATGGCAAAAGCTACAAGAAGGGGATTTTGATTTGGTTTTTCTTGACCTTTTTATGCCAGAAAAGGGAGGAGACTGGGTCTTAAAAAATCTAGATAAAATAAACAAGCCTTTGCCCAAAATCGTCCTTATGACTGGGTATGCAGGAGATATGGAGGATTTAATTAGAGTAGAAATAGAAAGACAAAGAATCCATACTATACTTCGCAAGCCCTTCTCCCTTGAAAGTATTGTCAAAATTTTGACGGGGGGGGATAATGGAGGTTTATAATAAAGGGGGTTAGCTATGAGATATATAAAAGGTAAGAAGATAATGGGTATATTTTTAGTTTGGCTTATCCTAAATTTATATTTTTGTGGGGAACTTTTTGCCCAAAATGGAACGATCTTTGAGATTGCAAGGGTGGAGTTAAACCTAATTTATGGAGCAAGCCTTTGGGCTGAGCCCTTTATTGAGACACCTTCTCCTACTATGGTTTATACTAAGGACTTTTTAAAGAGATTTGGCTTTGAAAACCTTAGAGATTTTTTAGATTATTTACCCTCTTTTTACTTAGTGCAAGATGTAAATGAAAGGGTTATTTCTTGGAGAGGCTTATATACCACTTCTTCCAATACCTTTCTTTTTGTAGAAAACAGGCACAGGCTTGACCTACCAGCCTTTGGTAATTTTCCATTAGATGCAAGCTATCCTGTAAAGGATATAAATAAAATTGAGGTTATTTCAGGACCTTCTTCAAGTATTTATGGGTCAAATGCCTTAAGTGGAGTTATTCAAGTAGAAAGAGTGCCTGAAGATGCATTCTCTCTTAGAGCTCATATAGGAGAGTATGAGGAAAAGGGGCTTTCTTTTTCTTTTAAGCAAAGAGAGCTCTATGGTCTATTTCATTACAATGATATTCCTGGGGAAAAATATAAGGGGATTTCCATCAATCCAAGAGAGGATAATTATGGCTTGCTTTTTAAGAGCAATTTTTTTGAAGTTCCCTTTCAACTTTTTTATTTTAGAAATCAATACAATACACCCTTTTCGCAGAGAGGAAGACCTCTTCGTCCAGAAGATAAAGACCCCTATGGCTCAAAAGAGACTATTGATTATTTCTCCGTAAGTTTCAATAAGGGAATAGATTTTAAAAAATTTAAGCTTTATTTTCAACCAAGCTTTACCCATTTTAAGGCAAAGACTCCTCAGGTTAGAACTCCCCATAGGGAGGGCAATTTCACTGCATTAGATATAGAACTTGAAAATGAGAGGGCTTCACTATTTAGCTATTTAGAAATACCTTTAAGAGGTGGAAATTTTCTTCTTGGCTTTGACCTTGCCGAAATTTATCATAAGCATTATCTGGCTAAGCTATACAATGGCAGTGAATTAAGATATCTTATGCCTAAGGAAAAGGAATTTAATTATGCCTTTTTTATGCAATACAAAAGGGCAATGGGGAATTTAGTTTTTCATTTGGGAGCAAGGTATGATCATTTTGAGCTTTGGGGAGAGCGGCTTTCACCTCGCTTAGCCCTGATATATAAAATAAATCCTATGTGGACTGTGCAGATAAATTACTCAGAGGCTTTTAATGCGCCAGCCCTTTTCTATGCTAAAGCAAATCCTGCCATCGGCTATGGTTCTGCAACGAACCTAAAACCAGAAGTTTTAAAGAATTATTCTATAAATCTTCTTTATCAGGAAAATTCCACCACCTTAAGGATTACCCCTTATATAAATGAATTAAAAGATAAAATAGGCTATGATAGTAGTAGAAAAGTATACACTAATCTTTCTAAGTTTAAAACTGAAGGGTTAGAAATAGAAGGAGTCTACAGAGCTCAAAATATTTTAGCCTTCCTCAATTTTACCTACACCGTTGTAAGGGATGGGAAAAATATACCCAACATTTATAAAAGTGAGTATATCTATGGTATTCCAAAGACTATGTTAAAGGGAGGAATAAGCCTTGAGATCCCCTATATTAAGGGCTTATCTTTTGCTCCAAGTTTTAAAAAAATAAGTAAGACCTATTGGAGTAATGATGAAATCCCAGGTTATACCATTTGGGATTTAAATTTGCTTTTTGAGAGGGAAAATTTAAGTTTCAATTTCAGGGTAGAAAATCTCTTTGATAAGCATCCTATGAGGGCAGGAACGATACCTCCACAGGTATGGGAGGGTAGACAAATTAAAGCAGGCTTTGAGGTAAAGTATTAAAAATGGGGTTAACGAGAGCAATTATAGTCTTTGCCATCTTTTTTCTTGTTTCAAAGGCTTTTTCTCATCATATAGTTTATATCTATGCTGTAAAGAAGATAGCAGGCGTTCCCTCCAATTTTTATTTTATAGAAGACTCAAGAGAGCTTTGTAAGTATAAAAAAGTTATAATCTATGGAGCAGAAAGTTTTAAAGAAAGTTTAAATCATAAATGTGATGACCAAAAAAGAATAGTTGCTGCGGTGCTTTATATAAATTATTTTTATCATCCCAAGTACATCTATGTATCTCCACTTCCCTCTTTGCAGGTATTAAAGAGATATGGAAATGCCTTTTCTTTTTTAGGAACAGATACTTTTTCTTTTTATGTTAGTTATCTAAGAAAGGAGTTAAAATTAGAGGTGGTAAGCCTTAAGAATTGGTTTGAGCTTGAGAGAGCTCTAAAGGAGGTTAAAAGGTTAGGATTGCCTTTGCTCTTACTTCCCGACCCTGTATTAATGGATGAGCGAGCACAACTTATATTGAAAGGGCAGCTAAAAGATAGTCAGATAAGGGTAATAAATCTTATTGGGAAGCCCTTAAACCTTCCCTATGAAGTTATAATCAACCCTTTTCAGCAAAATTATTTTTCCTTTATTCAAAAGGTCTATTTCGAGGAACCTCTTAAAGAAGGAAGTATCTTTTATTGGGAATAAACTCATAAAATATTGAGAAAATTTAAAAAATAATAAAAATTGCCCTATGAAAAGTTATTATTTTCTTTTAAATAAAAAAATTTTCCCAATTTTTAAACTTGAAAAATTTTAGAAAAGGGAAAAAATAAAAATTTGTTTTAAGAAAAAGTGAACTATTTTTGGTAAGTTTATGAGGATAGCCAACAGGGATAGCTCTACTAATATGACGATTAATGATTATTTTAATATAGACAAAATATAATCAAGTTTAAGGGAGGGGAAGAATTTAAAAGATGGTGAATAAGGAGTTGCAAGACAAGATATTAGAGCTTGGTAGAGCAGGACAGTTGACTGTTGACCTTTTAAATAGTCTATTGCCTGAAGAGTATAATGATCCTGAAAAGATGGAAGAAATATTTGACCTTTTAGAGGCCTATCGGATAGAACTAAAGGAATTAGATCCCTATGAGAGGGAAGAGTTTATTGAAAAAAAGGTTCAAGACAAGATGAAGGAACTTACTATATATGGAGAAGGGGAATTAGAGGAGGAAGAAGAAGGTTTATCTGAACCTGGAAGTGAAGAGCTTATTTCTATTTATTTAAAGGAAATGGGAAAATATGAACTACTCACTCCTGAGAAAGAAGAGGAACTCTCTAAGAAGATTAGAGAAGGCTTTGAAAGAATTGTAGAAGGTTTTCTTTCAGCGAAATTTAATTATGTAGAAATCAGGGAAGTGAAAAATACTATTGAGAATTGGAAGAAGCGAGATCCTAATTTAAAGCCTAAGAAAAGTTATGTAAATTATTTTGAAAGGGTAATAAAAGAGATAGAAGAAAAATATAAGCAAAATAGTAAGTTTTTGAAGTTTTGTGAAGAAATGAGAAAAAATATTCTCCAGATTGAAAGAGCAAAGGATTTAATGGTTAAAGCTAATTTAAGGTTAGTAGTTTCTATTGCTAAAAAATATATGCGACAAGGTTTAAGCTTAGCAGACCTTATTCAAGAGGGAAACCTTGGACTTATGAGAGCAGTGTACAGATTTGATTAC
Organism: Caldimicrobium sp.; assembly: GCA_046291435.1. Classification (GTDB taxonomy): domain Bacteria; phylum Desulfobacterota; class Thermodesulfobacteria; order Thermodesulfobacteriales; family Thermodesulfobacteriaceae; genus Caldimicrobium. The sequence goes on from JBKBTC010000001.1 coordinate 5,754, forward strand.
CGGAAGGGGAATAAATTTAGCACCTATGCTTCCTGGTGGATAAAACAATCCATAACTCGTGCTATTTTAGATAAAACGAGGACGATTAGGCTGCCTGTTCATTTCTTGGAGCTTAGAAATTATGTCTTTAAAGTTTTTTATGAAATGACAAAAGAGTTAGGAAGAGAGCCTACTCCAGAGGAAATTGCAGAGCGAACAAATGTTCCCTATGAAAAAATTTTAGTAATTTTTGAAACTGCAAAGGATCCTGTATCTTTGGAAACACCAATTGGAGACGAGGAAAGCACCTTAGGAAACTTTATAGAGAATAAAAAAAGTCCTTCTCCCTATGAAAAGACAAGAAAGAAAGATATTTCTGAAAAAATTAAAAAATTTCTTTCCACTCTCTCCCCCAGAGAAGAAAAAATTATCCGTATGCGTTTTGGTCTTGGGGAATATGAAGGATATACCTTAGAGGAAATAGGTTATATGTTTAAGGTTTCAAGAGAGAGAATACGCCAGATTGAAAAGAAGGCTTTAGCTAAAATGAAGCAACTTGCGCAAAAAGAGGGCTTTGAGTTTAAAGAATAGGGGAAAGCCTCTTTAAAATAGACCTTTTTGTTTGGGTTTAGGTGGCAGGGGAGAAAAACTTTTTATAGGAAAGTGCTTCAGCCACGACGATACCCCTTTATTTAAAGTATAACCAAATATTTTTCTTTCTTTATTTGCTACAAAATAAAAAGCCCTTTTACTTCTCGTTATAGCAACATAGAGGAGGCGTCTTTCTTCGTCTAAGTTTGTCTCTTCAAAAAGTCTAAAAGGAATTAAATCCTCCTCTGCACCATATAAAATAACCACACTTGCTTCAAGTCCCTTTGAGCTATGGATCGTTAAAAAATTAATTCCCTGAAGATTAGGACAAATTATATCATTTGTTGAAAGGTTCATTAACATTGCCTTTACTTTTTCTTTATCCTGTGATAAAAGTTCATACCAGTTAAGAAGTAAATTTTTAGCATAGGGAGAAAGCTCCTCCATTAAAACTTCATAGGAAGTAGGACGAGCCTGGATTTTTCTGCTAAAATTTGTAAGCTCCTCTTTAATTTTCATAGCTTCATCTTCGGGGAAGGCTATAGGGATACCCTCTTTATGGAACACTTCGCAAAGAGGGTCTAATGCTTTTTTAACGCGAGCAAGGATAAAAATATCCGAAGGTGAAATCCCCTTCGCTTGTGCACTTTCAAGATTTATTCCACCAAGTAAATTTTGCACCCATTTAACAAGAAAGCTTTTTTCTGAGGAAACATCTGGAAAAAGAAATCCCTGAACCACTCCCCCTGTAAAGTTACTCTTAAAATTTGGAACTTCCCAGAGACTACTTTTAAAGAAAGAGGCTCCTTCTAAAATTTCTTGAGGGCATCTAAAACTTTCTGTCAGTGTAAAATAGCGCATCTTAGGTTTTGTTTTTTTTAAAAACTCTTTTATCGTCATAAGACAAATTCCTCTAAAACCATAGATAGATTGATTAGGGTCTCCAAAAAGATAAAAATTTGCTGATTTAAAAAGATTTAGAAACTGAAGCATTTCTGTTGAGAGGTCTTGAAATTCATCTACAATTATGTGGTAGTCTGTAAAATCTCTACAAGGCAAAGTGGAAACTTTAAGCAAAAGTAGGTCAAAATCTAAAATGTTCAGTTTTTCTAAATGTTCATAATATTTTTTCTTCTCCTCAAGTTTTTTTAAATATTTTTTATTTAGGGACAATTTTTTTAGGATGGCATTTTTTTCTTCTTCGCTAATTAGAGGAGGCTCTGTATGATAGTAATCTCTATATAAATCATAAGCAAATCCGTGGAAAGTATCTACTTTTACCTGAGACAAGTCTGAATTCTTTAGCTTTTCCTTAAGTTCTTGAGACACTTTGAGGGAAAAGGATAGAACTATAATTTTCTCTTGGGGAATGCCCCTTTCTAAAAGATTTTTTATTTTATGGATAAGGGTAAAGGTTTTTCCCGTGCCTGGTCCTGCAAGAACAAGAAGGTCACCAAAATGTTCAATAATAGCTCTTTGTTCTTCGGTGAATTCAGGCATTTTTTATTGCTTCTATTGCCTTTAAAATTTCACCTACAAAATAAATTGACCCTGTGATTAAAATTTTATTAACCTTTTCTTTTAATGCGGTATGTAATGCTAAGGCAGGATCTTTAAAAAATCGGCAATTTTGAGTAGATTCTTTATTTATTGCCCTTTTCCAATCTTCAAGGGTTACAATTTTTCTTTCAGAGGGAAATTCTGTAAAGAAGATTTTTTGAGCATAGGAAGACAAAATATTATATAACAAAGAGAAAGGTTTTTCTCCATCTTCATTGGTTGCCCCAATAAGCAGTAGATAGGGATAAAATCCCTCCTTTTCAAGGGATTTTTTTAGAGCTAAAACTCCTTCAAGATTATGGGCACAATCCATAAGGACCTCTTTTTGAAATAAATTTATTCTTTTATATCTTCCTTCCCAATAAACTTTTTGTAAAGCTTCTCTAAGAAGAGGTTCTTCTATTTTAACAAAAGCTTTACCTTCAAGGATTTCAAGGGTTTTAAGGGAAAGAGCTAAATTTTCTCCTTGATATAGTCCCTTTAAAGAGAGGTTAATATTAAAAAAAGTATGCTTTCCCTTATAGTTCCAAAGGTCTTCTTTTGAGTATATAAAAAAGTCTTTATTTATTATGTAGCATGGTGCAGAAAGGTTTTTTGCTCTATTTACTATAACTTTTAAAGCAGAAGGAGGAATATTTCCTAAAACTACTGGTTTTCCTCTTTTAATGATGCCAGCTTTTTCAAAGGCAATTTTTTCTATGGTATTTCCTAAATACTTTGTATGATCAAATCCAATCGTTGTAATGATGGAAACTTCAGGGTTAATCACATTCGTTGCATCAAGCCTTCCACCTAAGCCTACTTCAATTACCGCAACATCTACTTCTTCTTCTGCAAAATACAAGAAAGCAAGAGCAGTTGTGAGCTCAAAATAGGTAATAGGTTCTTCCACACAGGAGTAAAGAGTTTTTAATAGTTCTAACAAAGCAGTATCCGGTATGTCATTTCCATTAATTTTAAAGCGCTCATTTAATTTTATTAAATGAGGTGAGGTATAGAGCCCAGTTTTTAACCCTAAATTAGTAAGAGCGGTGCTAAGGATGGCACAAGTTGAACCTTTTCCATTAGTACCTGCTACATGTATAGTAGGGTAATTTTTTTGAGGATGCCCAAATTTTTTAAGAAGCTTTTGAATGCGATAAAGTCCTGGTTTTATTCCGTGAAATTGATGCTGATTTAACCATTGGAGATAGAAGTTAAGCATTTAAAAAATAGTAGAAATTACCAGAACTACATAAATAATATAACAAATACCTGAAAGCCAGAGAAGAAGTGGAGGAATTTTCTTAAAAAAATTTAGAAAAAGAAGGTAAAAAAGTCCAAGGGAGAGAGCAATGAGGGCTGAAATAAAGGCTAAGCCTTCAATCTTCCAGGGTGTAAAAATAAGCCCAATGCTTACGGGAAAAGTAGACTGAAAAACCAAGGCACCAGTCATATTCCCTAAGGCAAGCACATCTTTTCCTCGTAGAGTCCAAAGTAAGCTGTTAAATTTTTCGGGAAGTTCAGTAGCTACAGGTGCAACGATAAGAGCAAAGAGTAAAGGCGAGAGTCCCCATTCTTTTGAAATTCCTTCAATGGCGTGTACAAATAGATGTGCCCCTTTTATCATAACTATCAAGGCAAGAATGCTTTGTATAAAGGCTAAGGCAATAAGCCCTTTTTTAGAGAGTTTTATTTTGATAAAGGAAAGAATTTTTTCTAAATATAAATCCTTATATGCCTCAACTTCTAAACTCTCCGCTCTAAAAGTTAAATATAGATATAATAGGTAATTAACTAAAAGTAAAAGGGCAATAAAAAAGTGTAAAATTTGATATTGGGGAAAAAGAACGGGAATGAAAATGGCTAAGGAATAGCTTATTAAGAAAAAGATAAAATCTCGTTTGAAAGTATTTGTTTCTAAATGAAGGGTAAAGGATCTTCTTTTTAAGAGAGATCCTAAGGTAACGCCCAAACTTACTAAAAAAAAGCCAGCTGTAATGAGCATAAAGGGAGCACCTAAAATAGCTCCTATACCAATTTCTGATCCTGCTTTGCCTTTATAAAGAAGGATTGCTACAAGGGGAATTAAGGTTTCAGGAAGAGCGGTGCCTACTGCTGCTAAGATACTTCCAACAACTGCTTGAGATAAAGAGAGCTCTTCTCCAAAAACTTCAATGCCATTAGTAAAAATTTCAGCACAGATGAGTATTATAAGTAGTGCTATTAGTGCTTCTAAGTAAAGCATAATTTAATTCACTATTAATACAGGAATTGAGGTGTTTTTTATAACAGATTTTGTAACTGATCCAATACCAAATTGAAGTATTTTACCTCTTCTTCCCATAACAATGAGGTCTACCTGTTCTTCAGAGGCTTTCTTTAAAATTTCATTTAACCTCTCTCCACAAAGAATTTCAAATCTAAATTTGACCTGAGGCAAGGAAAGAGTTTTTAGTAGGGTATCCCATTCTCCTTTGACTTCTTTTTCTCTTTCAGAGACAAATTGAATGTTGCAGGTTTTGTCCGAAGATTCTAACGGACTTATCACATAAAGAATTGTTAGTTCCGCAGAAGTTTCTTTAGCTAAAAAGAAAGCTTTTTTTAAGGCGGAAATTCCCTTTTCTGAGAAATCAAAGGGGCAAAGAATTTTCTTTAGCTCCGTAAGAGGGCTCTCCTTAACCACTAAATAGTTTGATTCTAAGCGTTCCAAAATTTTTTCAGCAGTGGGAATTTTAAGGAGATGGGGCTCGTATCCAAGGATAATTAATTCGGGATCAATCATTTCTACAAAGTGCTTAAAGGCAGACCAAAATTCACCGAGAATGACTGATTTTTCTACTTTTATATTTTTTTTGTACATAGGTTCCGCTAAAGCTTCTAATTCTTTCTCTAATCTTTCTTTTTCAATGTTAAGATAGGGGAGTAGATATGCTGGTGGGGTGAAAAATTGTTCAATTACATGAAATAAAATGGCTTTGGAGTCTTTGTATATATTTTCTATTAAAAATTCGCCTGTTTTCACAATGGAAGGAGTAAACTTTTTGAAATCAATGGCTAATGCTATGGGTTTGCTCATAACTTTAATCTCTTTTCCAGTAGACTCTAACTAATTTACTTCCCTTTGACCATTTAAACTCAAGGTCACCTTTATAAGCCTTATACAAGGCTCTACCTAAGCGCTGAGCTAAATGATCTGTTGTGGTCTCAATGACAATGGTGTCATCTTCTTCATAACTACTAATAATTTGATGAAGAGGATTTAAACCCCTTGCTTTTTCTACTTCATTCTGAATTAGCTTCATTATGTCCTCAGAGTGGGTTTTGGGAAAATTACCTGAAATATATAAATACCCCATAGCATAGTTTTCTAAAGCTTTTCTACAACCAGGGCAGAGTATTTTGGGTATATGTTCATCTTCCAAAAATTCTTCAGCTAATTCGTTATCAATAAACCACCTTTTATCTTTAAAAATAGATTTACATTTAGGACAAACTGCTTCTCCAGAAGGTGCTTTACTCATAGCATAGGGATCTTCAGAACTTTCAAATACCCAAGTGTGTTTTATCCATTTGTCCCCTTTTTTACTCATTAGCTCCTCCAAAAGGTGAGATAATCAAAATATACCAGTAAGATGTAAAATAGTCAACCCAACTTGAGGGTGTTCATAATACATCAGGTATTATTTTTTATTAATTTCAAACATTACAGGCTCATCTTTTCACTTTTTCCTATTTTCGTAGATTTTTTTATAATTTTCTCTCGCAGGCTAAAGCCTGCGTAAAAATATCCCAACTTCAAGCTTGCAAAAAAATGGAAATTTGTTATATTTAAGTGAAACTGTTTGAGGAGGAGATTACGGGATGTCTAAGGTCTGTGAGATATGCGGGAAAAAGCCCTATTGTGGAAATCAAGTTAGCCACTCAGGCAAGAGAGCAAGCAGATGGTGGTATCCTAATATTCAAAAAATAAGGGTAAAACTACCCAATGGGCAAGTAAAGAGAATGAAAGTTTGTACAAGATGTCTAAAAGCAGGAAAGGTTCAAAAAGCAATAAGTTAAACTAACTTTCTTTCTACTTTTAAAATACCATCTACTTTAGAAATATTGGCAATTATTTTTTCTAAATGATTTTTATCCAGAACTTCAACATATATATCAAAATAGGCTTTTTTATCAGGAGTTGTTTTAACTTCAGCTTTTAAAATATTTCCCTCTGCACTGGCTATGGCAGAAGAAACTGAAGCAAGCAATCCTTTTCTATCAAGTGATACCAAATGCAAATGGGCAGGATAGGTTTTGCCATCAGGTTTTTCCCATTTTACTTCAATAATCCTTTCAGGGTCAAGGTCTTTTAAATTTGGACAATCGCTTCTGTGCACAGAGATTCCTTTTCCTCGTGTAATATAGCCTACCACCTCGTCCCCACATATAGGTCTACAACATTGTGCTAAATGAAAAAGAAGGTCAGAACTACCATCTACTGCTAAACTAATCCCTGGTTTTATTTTGCTTGTATCAGAAGTTTTACGATAACTTACAATCTCTTGATGGTGCTCTTCTTCTAATTGAGGGAAATTTTTATTAATTTCACTATAAACTTTTATTACTTGTTTAGGGGATAGTTTACCACTGCCTAAGTTGATAAAAAATTCCTCTTCATTTTTAAAAGAAAACTTTTTAAGAAGTTCCATAAAATAGTGCTCTTTTTGTATATCATTTAAAGAAAATCCATATTTTTTAAACTCCCTTTGCAAAAGTTCTTTCCCCAGGGCGATTTGTCTTTCTTTTTCTTCTTGCTTAAACCACTGTTTTATTCTTGAGCGCGCTCTACTTGTTTTTACGAATTTTAACCAATCTCTGCTTGGTTTTTGGTGGGGAGAGGTTTCTATACGGATAGTATCCCCCGTTTGAAGTTTATAGTCTAAAGGCACAAGTTTTTCGTTAACAAAGGCACGCACACACCGATTTCCAACTTCAGTATGAATAGCATAAGCAAAATCCACAGGGGTAGATTCTACAGGTAATACAATAACATCTCCCTTAGGTGTGAATACATATATTTCTTCTGGGAATAAATCCAATTTTAGAGATTCAAGAAATTCTCGGGGATTTTTGAGTTCTCTTTGGAGTTCAATTAGTTTTGATATCCATTCAAACTGTTTATACTTTGATGAATCAACTACTGAACCTTCCTTATAGAGAAAATGTGCTGCAATTCCTTCATTAGCTATTTTATCCATGTATTCGGTTCTTATTTGAATTTCAATTTTTTTTCCTGAGGGACCAACTACTGTAGTGTGTAAACTCTGATACATATTTGGCTTAGGTAAGCTTATATAATCCTTAAATCTACCCGGAATGGGAGTCCATTTTCCATGGACAACACCCAAAGTTTTATAACATTCTTCCACTGTCTTTACAATAATTCTAAAACCTATAAGATCATAAATTTGATCTAAATCATTGATAGTTAAGTTATATTTTTGAAGTTTCCTATAAACACTATAAAGGTGTTTTACCCTGCCTAAGACTTTTCCTTCAATACCGTTTTCTCTTAGCAGTTCTAAGAGTATAGTTTTAACTTTTTCTACGAACTCTGAAGCTGCCTCAACTCTCAGTTCAACGCCTTTCTTTAACTTTTCAAACTCCACAGGATGAAGATATTTAAAAGCAAGATCTTCTAATTCAGTTTTAATCCAATCAATACCTAACCTGCCAGCAAGGGGTGCATATATTTCCAGTGTTTCCTGGGCGATATATCTCCTTTTGTGCTCAGGCATAGATTCCAAAGTTCTCATATTGTGAAGACGATCAGCCAATTTGACTAAAATTACACGTAAATCTTTAGCCATAGCAAGGATAATTTTTCGCAAGTTTTCAGCTTGTTTAGTAATCTTATTATAAGAACCAGGAAGGATATTAAATTTGGTTACACCTTCTACAATAAAAGCTACATCCTCACCAAATTCCTTTTTGATGGTTTCCAAAGGAATTTGGCAGTCTTCTACCAAATCATGTAAAAACCCTGCGGAAATGGTAGGTAGATCCATCTTCATCTTAGCTAAAATATAAGCTACCTCTAAAGGATGAGATAAATAGGGATCGCCTGATTTCCTTATTTGACCTTCGTGATATTTAGCAGCCCATTCAAAGGCTTTTTCAACGAGCCTTGTATTTGTCCCTGGAAGATAACTTTGTATCTCATCTAATATTTGACTAAGCGTTGCCATAATTATAAATTAAATCTTATTTTAGAATTTATCAACTCTGTTTTTCCCTCCTGTGGAGCCTATTTTGAAAAGTTATGTTTGATTCCTATTTTGTAATGTCTCTTCCATTGTCTTTGGTAAGCGCAGGCTTTCGCCTACGGGAGCGCAACCTAAAGGTTTTGGTTACCTACTTCTTGGAAATTCAAGATTTACACCTTAGGGTATGTGAAAAATTTAACTACCCTTTTCAAAAAACTTTTTTTATGATTTAATGAAAAAAATTTGTCAAAAGGAGTGGTATATGATTGAGATAAGATTGCATGGAAGGGGAGGGCAAGGGGGAGTAACTTCTGCAGAATTAATTGCTATTGCTGCAATCACTCAAGGCAAATATGCCCAGGCATTTCCCAGCTTTGGTCCTGAAAGAAGAGGAGCTCCAGTACAAGCTTTTGCAAGGATTAGTGATGAAAAAATTAGGACACGCGAAAAAATCTATCACCCTGACATTATTTTAGTTTTAGACGCTACATTGCCTAAGATTGTTAATGTTACAGCGGGGCTGAAAGAAGATGGGATAGCTATTCTTAATAGTTCTCATGGGGAAAAGGAAGTAAGAGCCATGCTTAAGGGCTTTAAAGGTAAGTTAGCCATAGTTGATGCAACAAAAATTGCTTTAGAAGAATTAGGAGTTCCTATTACAAATACTACTATGCTTGGTGCATTTATTAAAGCTTCCGGACTAATTGATCCCCGTTATATGGAGGAGGCACTAAAGCATAGGTTTGGTAAGCTTGCTGAGAAGAATATAAAAGCCCTCCATAGGGCAATTGAAGAAACTAAAATATATTAAAAAGGAGTGAGTTATGCCTAAGGACCAAGGGTTAATGAGTTGGAAAGATTTAGCCATAGGGATGTTTATTATTGAACCAGGGAACTCTGTCAAATTTAAAACAGGGGATTGGAGGTCTCATAGACCTGTTTTGGATAAGGAAAAATGTATTAAATGTGGTCAATGTTATCTTTTATGCCCTGAGCCAGCTTATGAAGAAAATGAAGAAGGATATTTTATTTGTAATTTAAACTATTGTAAGGGATGCGGAATATGTGCATCCATTTGCCCTAAAGGGGCTATCACCATGGTTTTAGAGGAGGCTTAAGATGGGGAAAAGAGTTGCTAAAGAGGTTTCTATTGCAGTAGCAGAAGCAGTTGCCCAATGTAAAGTAGATGTGGTTTCAGCCTATCCAATAACACCTCAAACACACATCGTGGAACATTTAGCTGACCTTGTAAATAATGGTGAATTACAGGCAGAATATATACCTGTTGAGTCTGAACATGCAGCCCTAAGTGCTTGCATTGGAGCTGCGGCAACCGGAGCAAGAACTTTTACTTCTACCTCTGCTCAGGGTTTACTTTTTATGTATGAAAATTTATTTATTGCTTCAGCCTTTCGCCTACCTATAGTTATGTTAGTTGCTAATAGATCTATTTCAGCGCCAATAAGCATTTGGAACGATCATGGTGATGTAATGACTATGAGAGATTCAGGGTGGATCCAGACCTTTGCAGAAAATGGGCAAGAGGCGGTAGATTTAGTTTATCATGCCTATAGGGTTGCAGAAAAAGCATTGCTTCCTGTTGCAGTAAATCTGGATGGCTTTATAGTTACTCATGTGGTGGAACCTATTGAATTTTTAGAGGATGAAGAGGTGGATAAATATCTTCCACCACTGAAAATGAAATATAAACTTGACCCAAAAAAGCCAATTACCATGGGAGCTATAGGGGTCCCTGAAATATATACAGAAGCTAAAAAAGCTCAAGATGAAGCCTTTAAAGCAAGTTATAAGATCATTGTTCAAGCTTGGAGAGAGTTTGAAAAAATTTCTGGCAGAAGGTATCAACCTGTTGAAACTTATAAGATGGATGATGCAGAGGTAGCTTTAGTTATAATGGGTAGTTTAGCGGAAACTGCTATGAACGCTGTAGACTCCTTGAGAGAGAAGGGAAAGAAAGTGGGTCTTATAAGAATAAGACTTTGGAGACCTTTCCCTACTCAAGATTTCTTGAGGGCTCTTGGAAAGGTCAAGGCTTTATGTATCTTTGACCGTGCTTTAAGTTTTGGTGCTTCTGGCGGACCTGTGGGTATTGAGGTGCGCTCCCTTCTTTATCAATCTAACAAAAGACCAAAGGTCTTAAACCTCATCGGTGGGTTAAGTGGCAGAGATGTAACTGTGGAAGATTTTGAAGAAATTTTTGAGAGAACCTTTAGCTTTATAAAAGCCAAACCAAAGTTTGCCTACGAAATTTTTGGTGTAAAGGAGTAGAACTATGAGACAAGAATTAGCAGGATTTAAAGGATTGAATATTAAAGATTTACCAAAGGAAGACTGGATTGCCCCTGGGCATAGAGCCTGTCAGGGATGTGGTACGGTTTTACCCCTTAAATTGGCTTTAAAGGTTTTAGGACCAAATACTATTGCCGTGACCTCTACTGGATGTATGGAGATTATTTCAAGTCCTTTCCCCTATACATCTTGGAGGGTGCCTTGGATACATGTTGCCTTTGAAAATGCTGCATCTGTTGCTTCAGGAATTGATGCTGCTATAAAGGCTTTAAAGAAAAAGGGTAAAATTTCTAAAAAGGAGAAAATTAATGTAGTTGTTTTTGCAGGAGATGGTGCAACCTTTGACATCGGCTTACAATTTGTCAGTGGCGCCTTAGAGAGGGGGCATAATTTTATTTATATATGTCTTGACAATGAAGCTTATATGAATACTGGAGTGCAAAGGTCTGGAGGTACTCCTCTTTTTGCTCATACCACAACCAGTCCTGCTGGAAAAGTAATTCATGGAAATATAACTTGGAAAAAAAATTTAGATGGTATTATCGCAGCCCATAATATTCCTTACTTTGCAACAGCAAGTCCAGGATATTATATGGATTATTTAAATAAAGTAAAAAAAGCTTCTTTAGTTGAAGGTATTGCATTTATACATGTATATTCTCCATGCCCAACTGGATGGGGTTCAAAATCTGAAGATACTATTAAATTATCTAAGTTAGTAGTAGAAACACGCATTTTCCCTCTCTTTGAAGTAATTGACGGAAAATATTATATTTTAAACAGAAAAGTAGATAAACCTAAACCAGTAGAGGAATACCTAAAATTGCAAAGAAGGTTTCGTCATTTAAAGCCTGAAGAAATTGAAATAATTCAAAAGAGGGTTGATGAAGAGTATGATAAAATAGTTAAGCTGTGTGAAGTCTTTTCCCCACCTAAGGAAAAGTAATTACTATTAAAAAACTTTTTATTTATCACCTTGAATACCTCGCAGGCTAAAGCATGCGGCTACCCGGAAATACCAATGAAAACCCTTATATAATATGGGTGTGATATTTCAAAATAGAAATAACATTATCCTTCAAATAGTTGACAAATTTTTAACTTGGGTTATATTTTTAAAAAAGCGGGCGTAGCTCAGTTTGGTAGAGCGACAGCTTGCCATGCTGTAGGCCGCGGGTTCGAATCCCGTCGCCCGCTCCAAAGAGGTTAACTTTATGGAGCTTACTTATTACGGACATTCTTGTTTCAAAATAGTTAGTCAAGAAGGGAAAAAGATTTTAATTGACCCCTGGTTGTTTAATCCCCAAGCACCCAAGAATGTTGATTTAGGTCCCTATGATTACATTCTTATTACACATGCCCATGGGGATCATTTAGGAGAGGTTTTAAAAATAGCACGCACCTCTGCAACCGAGGTAATTGCCATTCATGAAATTCAACAATATCTATTGATGAAAGGAATTCCTACGGCAACTGGAATGAATATTGGTGGAACCTATACTACAAATGACTTATCCTTTACTATGGTCAAAGCCTTGCATAGTTCCTCTTTCCCTGATGGGACCTATGGAGGTGAGCCTTGTGGGTTTATAATAACTTTGGAAAATGGATTATCTATTTATCATGCTGGGGATACAGGTTTATTTGGGGATATGACCTTAATTGGTGAATTATATAACCCAGAAATAGCCCTATTGCCAATAGGTGATCATTATGTTATGGGACCAAAGGAAGCAGCAAAAGCTTGTCAGTTAATTAAAGCAAAAAAGGTGGTCCCTATGCATTATGGAACTTTTCCTATTCTTAAGGGAACAGTAAGTGCTTTTGAAAAAGAACTAAATAAATATCCTTTCAAGCCAGAAATCATAACTTTAAAACCAGGTGAATCTATAAAACTTTAAATACCTTGCCACAATTTCTTGCTATTTCAGGATTTCATAACTCTGGGAAAACAAGAGTCGGAGAGGTTATCGTTAAAAATCTTATAGAAAAAGGCTATAAAGTTGCCGTAGTTAAATCAACTAAAGAGGAGGGACTTCTTACAGATAAAGAAAAATCTGATACCTGTAGATATAGGCTTGCAGGATCTCAAGTAGTTTCTCTCTTACAAAAGCAATTTTTTACCCTTTATTATTCAAGAGATTTATTTAGCGATGATAAGTTGATAGAATTTTTTGAGAAAATCTTTTGGGAATTTGATATAATTTTGCTTGAGGGTTTTAAAAATTTAAAGGGGGTCCCTAAAATATGGGTCATAAGAGATGGAGATGATGTTGAAATAATTAAAAGGGAATACCCAGGGATAGAACTTTTTACAACCCCTGAGGATACAGAAGATTATCTCTCCTTTGTAGAAACTAAGTTGATAAAAAAGGATGCCTATGTATCTCTTTGGGTTAACTCCAAAAAAATTTTTTTGAAAGAGTTTATTCAGGTGATACTAAAAAATATCATTTTCGGTTTTTTGAGAGGACTTAAAGATATTCCTGAAAAAATTACTCAAATTGAGGTGAAAATCAAAAAATAGTAAGAGAAAAAAGTTAAGAAACAAAGTATAATAAAATGTATAAAGTATTTAAAAGGTATTTCTTTGTCAAATTCTTTGTAATAAAAGTAGAGTATTAGATAGAGACTTCCTGACAAAGCAAGTATTAAGAAGAAGAAGGAGGAATATTTAATGAAGGAATCAGGTATGTGTAAATAAAGGTTCAAGAAGGATTCCAGATGAAATTGTCTTCCTAAGGTGGGAAAGAAATTTTCTAAATTTTTTAAAAAAAATTGCCAACGGTATATCAATTCACCAGTAAAAGCAAAGGGGATTAAAATAGCCACAGTTAGGTTAAATTTTCCAAAGATAGGATCTTCTAAATATTTAAAAATAAGGGCTCCTATTTTAGTGATAATTAGAATAGTAAAGGAGAAAAAGAAAAAGAGAAGAGTAAAGAAAAATGAATGAGAAAGATGGATGGAGTGCATCCATTGAGTATAATAGGGTGTTTCTGCTAAAAAACGAGCCAATTGTGAACCTATGAGAAAGGGGATAACGAAGGCACAGGTAATTCCCTTCCCTTTAAATAAAATAATCTCCTTTAAAGGATGTCTTAGATATATGGCAGGAGAATCCTTTGGGCATAAGACTAAACAATGACCGCAAATAAAACAATTGAGATTATTTCTCACAGAAACGGCACCTAAGTATACAGGACAGGGTCTTATATTTTCCGTTCCTTTTCGACACTTTGCTTCCTTACAGGTTGAGCAGATTTGATAATTTGGACGGAATTCAATAAGTGCCATGGTTGCCGCAACTCCTGTTATTCTCCCAAGAGGGCATAAATACCTACACCAGGCATATTCTTTATAGAGAACTCCCCATATCCCAGCAAATATTACGATGCTTAACAAAAAAAGAGCTGTGTACCGAGGAGAAGAAACAAGAGGGCTTGTGCTTTCAAGCCAAATGATAATAAAGAATAAGATGGTTGATAAATGAATTCCCTTTTTCTCTAACCATGAAGGGGGGGTTTTAAAAAAGGAAAGTTTCAAATTTTGTAATAATCTTGCAAGTCCTGGAAAAGGGCAAAAGGCACACCACATTCTTCCTAAAAAAAACCAAGAAAGTACTAAGGAACTCCACCAAACCCCCCAAGCTATAAATAACATTGCATTTTTTTGCGGATCCTGTGGACCAAAAAGCCCCATAAAAATTAATACTAAGAAAATAATATCCCCTACGCTTCTAATATATGCGAAATTTTTCCTTTGATAGAAAAAGGCTTTTAACTTAGGAAATGTTTCAAATAGATTTATTCTGTAATCAAAACCTAAATTAGACCAAAAAAGAGTTTTAAAAAATTCAATTATTTTTGGTTTGTAATTATAATCTTTTTTTATCATATTTTAAATCTAAGTTATTGAGAGAGACTAAGAAGATTTTGTGAAAAAATTAAATATATATTATCTCCCCAGAGGATACTTCAATAAGAGATTCTTTTGTGCTAATAATTAAAGCTCCTTTTTCTGTAAAATCTATTGCTATCCCAAAAATTCCCTCTTCTGGTGCCTCTAAGTTGTAGCTATAATAGACACATTTACCTAAGGTATCTGAATAGGCTTTTAAGTCCTCTATTAAAGGGTTTTTGTCTGAGTGCTCTGGGATATGTTTTTTTTCGTAATCCCAGAGCATCTTATAGTAATAATTTAGCCATAAAATTAAAACTTCAAGCACACGGTGTATAGATACCTCCTTTTTGAGTAAGCTTTTCATATTTATGGCTGGTAGGGTTGAGGGCAAAGGATTGTTCACATTTAATCCAAGACCACATAATATCCAATCGTTATACCGTTGTAGAAGTACTCCTGCTAATTTTTTCCCTTTATAATGGATGTCATTAATCCATTTAAGGTATACTTCAGAGAGACCTAAGGATCTAATAGTTCTTATTAAAGCAAGCCCAATAAAAATACTTAAAAGGTTATGATTTTCTGGAAGTAACTCATCATAAAGAGTTAGCACACACCATAGCCCACCTTTGTTTGCTAACCATGTCCTTTGAAAGCGCCCTTTTGCTTCAGAAATCTCTTCTGCTATGAGGATTCTTCCGTGGGCACTTTTCGGGTATAAATCAATTAATTCTTTAGCCTTTTGAAAGCCACTTTTTAACAAGGAAAAATGCCAAATTTCCTCTCCAATAAAAACTGGTAGAGGATATAGGTTTTTTAGTGTTAGGAACTCCACTCCTCACGAATACGTTGAATTATTTTTTCCAGGTATGGCAAGTCTTCTACAGGACATAGTCCTAAAAGAGGATCACCAGCTTGAACTATCTCAAAAGGTTTAAAATACAGTTGGAAAATAATAAAAGTTCCCTTTTCTTGTAAATAAAGGGGTCTTTCTCTTTTCATATAAGTCATAATAATTAATTCGTCGCCTTCTTTTACTTTTGTATTTTTTATCCCTTCCTTTTCTATTTTTTTGGCTAATTCGGGGCTAAGAATATATCTTGCTGTTTCAGGAGCTGAAATTACATATAGAGAGGAAAGTAATATTTCAGAAACAATTTCTTCTTGAGTAAGAGGATGTTTAATTTCTAAAACAATTTCTCCAGCTTCTACAAACTTACCAAGTAGAGCTGACTTTAAATTTTGAACTATACCGTTATAGGAAGCTCTTATTAATTTTTGATTTTTTTCTCTCTCCAGAACAAATAGAGGGGTTCCTGGTTTTTCTAACCATTGCCCTGAAGGACCAACTACGCAATCTCCTTCTTTTACTTTAAACTCTATAATGCGACCCGTATGAGGAGTTGCAATGGGGAAAATTTTATAGGGATTAGCTTTAAATTTTTGCAATCGTTGGGTTAATTCTTGAAAATCTATTTTCATCTTACTTTACCTATAATAAAGATTAGGACCACCCATGGTAAGAAGTGCAAAAAACAATTTTTTTCTAAGCTCTCGTCTATCCCAAATGCCCTGGATATGACCTCTTTTTAAAGCATTTTCCACACTATGGTAGTCAGGAGGCACAGGTTGTCCTGTCGTCTCTAAAATTACCCTTGGACCTGCAAAGCCTAAACGAGTAGACCTTAAGGCAAATTTATAAGGTGCGGATCCAAGGAAACTTGCAACAGGTCCAGCATAGGAGTTATTGTCAAAGACCACTATATATAAACCACCACTATCTACATAGTCTCTAACAGCCATAGTACATCTTGGCATTTGCACAACCCCTAAGGTGCCTTCATGGATCCGGATCCCTCCAGTAGTATGAACAAGAGCAAGAAATGGTCTCCTCGTAATTTTAGCCAATTCGATGGCACGAATAAATTTTTCTCCCTCTACTACTCCCACTGTTCCTTGCCTAAAATCTGCAACTAACATCACTGCTACTAAGGAAATTCCTCCAATTTTAGCTTCAAAAGAAATTAAGGCTGACTTTAGTCCAGTTTCTTTACAGGCAACTTTTAATTTTTCTGCATACCCTTCAAAATTTAAAGGATTTCCAGAGGTTAATTCTTCATTAAAGATTTTTACACTATTTTTGTCAAAGATGTTATTTAAGTACCACTTATACTCCAAGGGAAAATGATATCCACAAATTGGGCAAACACCACAGAATTCACCATAGAGGTCTGGAACCCAAAGGTCTGGACATCCATATTTATCAGCTTGAGGACAAGTGACAGTTCTATCCTGAAGTGCTAAGGGACTAACATAAAGGGAAGTTTCCTCCTCAATGCTTGTCAAAATCTTTACTTTTGGTTTTACCTTTTTGCCAACGATAAGATTATAAACATTTTTTACAGGGTCTGATACAGGTTTTAAAAGTAAGGAAGATTCACTCCAAAGTTCATTCCAAAATTTTAAAAAAGTTTTTTGACTCTTTTTAAGAACATTATACTTCATTTCGTAAATAAACTTTTGTCCTAAATTTGTACCTTTGTTTGTAAGCGACCTTAAAAAACTTTTAGGTTCAAGTATAGCCCATTGAGACATTTTTCTATATTTTTCATATCTATTCTCAATTAATATTTCTTTTTCATCTTCTGATAATTCCCAATTGATAAAATACCTAAAGGATTCTTCCGTTTGTTTGATTAAGGCATATTTTCTAAAAGTTTTAAGGCTTCGAGTTTGCAAAATTACTTCATCTGTAGCTTTAATAAGTTCAAATTTTAATTTTTTAAAAAATTCATAATCTTTCCTTCTTGCACCAAGTGGTGGCTCAGGTATAACTTTATCAATAGTTCCTAATTCAAGATTATCCTTAGCAGTTAGCTTTAGATTTTTAGCCATTTTTTCTACAAGTTCTCTTGGTGGTCTTTCCTCTTTGAGTTTAGCCTCTATAGCAGCTGCCCCTTCAGGGCTTATTACAGAATAATATCCCTTTTCAGCCATAAGCCTCATATCAGTTAATCCTATAGCTTCAGCTCCACCAGATCCTCCTTCAGAAATAAAGGAAATAGTTGGAACTTGAAGTTTACTCATATAATAAAGGTTCATAGCTATTTGTTGAGCCGCCCCTGGTGGATCCTCTACTGGATAGGCTCCTGGTGTAAAAATAAAAAAGTGTATAGGGATTCCCTCAGTTTCAGCCATCTTCATATACCTTAAAGCCTTTTCATTCCCCCAAGGAGTTGCACTTCCACCTCTTCTAAATTCCTCACCTTGTCCCTTTTCATGCCCGATAACCATAACTTGATGAAAATAGACCTCATCACCTACTCTTCTTGAAAGCAAAGCTTTAGCACAGATAATAGCAGGGTCAATATTTAATTCTCCTTCACCACCTAATTCTACATAACTATCATAAACATTTTCTAAAATATCTATTAAGGTAAATCGTTGCGAATGCCTTGTAATCTTTACAATTTCATAGGGAGTAAGTGTTTCTTCAGCCTTTAAAAGTAATGTTTTAAGTTCTTTCTCCAGTCTGCCCGCTTTCTCCTCCAAATCTTTTTGTGTATATTCATAGAAGTTTAAATATAAAATATTTAGTTCTTCTCTTATTTCTTCAATATTTAAAAAATTTTCTCCTTTTATATCACGAATGTAGTTAGCTAAGTCTATTAATTCCTTTATTTTCTTATGAAGTTCTATAAGCATCGTAGCTCTTAAGCAGGCAAAAATTGATATAATTTATTCAAATTTTCTCTTAAGTAATCAATATTAGTAATTAAGGGCTCCTCTTTAAAAGTATGCCCCTCAATTTTTAAATCTGAGAGAAAAGTTCGGCTTTTCTCTAATAGGTCTTCTAAGTTTTCAGCATAAATGATGGCTAAAGCTAAGTTAGGGTCATATTGTGTAGGTATTACATAGGGTTTATCTTGAGGCACATGGGTGCGCATAGTTAACCACGGATGAGGTCTATAGGAAAAATTAGTAATAACGCCACTAAGAGGGATGAAGCCTCTTTTAGTATCCTCTGCTATTAGTCTAAATTCTAAACTCATACCTTTAAAAGTTATATCATTTTGTGTGTATCCCAATGCATCTCCAAAGCTAACTCTTATTTGTTCTTTAATAAGATTTACTGATTTATTTTTTATAAAGGAAATTTTAGCAGAAATTTCATTTTCTACTTGGATTCGGGTGTTTACCTCCATTAAATAAAACTTTCCTTCCGGAGTAATAAGCCATTCAAAAGTCCCCACACTATCATAGTTAAAATATTTAGCTAATTTCAAAGACTGTTCAATAATTTGTTTTTCGACCTCTTTATAATCAAAGGAATATTTAATTTTATCACAAAATCCAGGAGCTAATTCAATTCTTTTTTGTTTAAAAGGACTTTGAATAGTACAATTTCGGGTCCCAAAATGTACATATTCTCCTTTTTTGCTTCCTAAGATTTGTACTTCTAAATGTTGAAATACAGGAATTTTTACCTCAATGATAATACCTTCTTCTCCAAAAAGTCTTTTAGCATAGGCTCTTATTCTTCTAAAAACAGGACGCACCTCTTCTAAATTTTTAACTTCCTCTATTCCCATTCCACCACCACCAGCTACAGCTTTTACTAAAAAAGATACATTCTCAAACCCTTCAGCAGAAGCTTCTTCCAAAAGTTCCTCAGCTTTTATCTCTGCTTCTATTTCATTATAGATGGGGTCTACAGTCCCTGGAATGACAGGTATCCCTAATTTATGGGCTTCTTTCTTCATATAAAGTTTATTTCCCAAGTCTCTTATGGCTTCCCAGGATGGACCTATCCAAATAAGAGGTCTTTCTCTTTTTACTACTCTTCTTGCAAAGCGATAATTTTCCGAGAGGAATCCATATCCCGGATGAATAGCTGTGCATTTCTCTTCATCTGCCACTGCCAAAAGATCATTCATATCCCTATAATCGGAAATTCTATATTTTTTCTTTGAAAGTCTAACATGTAGAGACTCTTCATCTTCTTTAGTATAAACGGTTACATAGTCAATTTTTAGAGCATTGCACGCCTCCATTATTCGTAAAGCTATTTCCCCTCTATTTGCTATTAAGACTTTTTCTTTCATATTTATTAAAAACTTTAATAGAAAAAGTTATTCTGTAAGATCAAACAATTTTCTCTATCAGGACCAGTACTTATTAATTTGATAGGAACTTGGAGATAGCTTTCAATTTTTTGAAGATATTCCTTAGCTCTTTTAGGTAAATCAGCAAATGATTTCACAAGCATTAAATTTTCCTCCCAACCAGGCAATTCTTCATATATAGGTTCAACTTCTAAAAGTTCTTCTATTGTAGCAGGAAAAGTATCTATTGTTTTATCTCCCAGCTTATAAGCCACACATACTTTTATTTTTTCTAATCCTGAGAGTACATCAAGTTTAGTTAAAGCAATAGAAGTTATACTATTTAACTTTACAGCAGTTTTAACCATAACCAAATCTAACCAACCACATCTTCTTGGGCGCCCTGTGGTTGCTCCATATTCCCCGCCCTTTTCCCGTAAATATTCTCCTAAATTATCTTTTAATTCCGTTGGGAAAGGTCCTTCTCCTACTCTTGTAGTATAGGCTTTAACAATTCCTATAACTTCTTTTATACATAAGGGACCAATTCCACTACCTACGCAGGCATTTCCAGCTAAAGTGTTAGAAGATGTAACATAAGGATAGGTACCATAATCAATATCTAAAAAGGTTCCTTGAGCCCCTTCAAACAGAAGATTTAAATTTTTCCGCATAGCTTCCCATAAAAGAGAAGATGTATTTGTAAGATAGGGTTTTAGATATTTGCCATATTCTACATAGGTTTCATAAATTTCTTCAAATTTTAGGGGATCTGCTGAGAGATATTGTAGGAAAAAATTTTTTTCTTCTAAAATGGTCTTTAAGCGCTCTTTAAAATATTCTGGACGGGTCAAATCAATTAATCTAAAACCCCTTCTTCCTACTTTATCTTCATAGCATGGTCCAATTCCTCTACCAGTAGTCCCTATTTTATTCTTTTTAGCTTTCGCTTCTCTTGCTAAATCAAGGGCTTTATGATAAGGCATAATTACATGTGCTCTTTCACTAATTTTTAATTTATTGGGACTTATTTCTAAGCCTGCTTCTTTTAAATTTTCTATTTCCTTTATAAGCACTGCTGGATCTACTACTACACCATTACCTATTACACAAGTAGTTTGAGGATGGAAGATACCCGAAGGAATTAGATGAAGGATATACTTTTTTTGATTTATTACCAAGGTGTGTCCAGCATTATTGCCCCCTTGAAATCTTATCACATAATGCGCCCTCTCAGTAAGCACATCTACAATTTTCCCTTTCCCTTCGTCTCCCCACTGGGTTCCCACTACAACTACTGCTAGCATAAAGCTCCTCCACCTGTTAATAAAATAAATATAACATATCTTTTGAATTTTAAACCTATCTTTATTTTTTCTCCCAACCTGGTAGAAGATGCAATTCTAAAATTTGTTCTATCTTTACTTCGGAAGGTGCACCTGTAAGTAAACACTGCCCTTTCTGAGTTTTTGGGAAGGGTATCACTTCTCTAATACTTTTTTTACCAAGCATTAACATAATAAGCCTATCTAATCCAAAAGCAAGCCCTCCATGGGGCGGAGCACCATATTCTAAAGCTGTTAAAAGAAAGCCAAATTTTTCTTCAGCTTCCTCTTTTCCAATATTTAAAAGTTTAAAAATTTTTTCTTGTAATTCTCTTCTATGAATACGAATGCTTCCCCCTCCTATTTCTGCACCATTTAATACAATGTCATAAGCTTTAGAACGTACTTTAAGCGGATCACTTTCAAGAAGCGGTATATCTTCATCTTTGGGATGGGTAAATGGATGATGCTTAGAGACCAATCTATTTTCTTCTTCATCCCATTCAAAAAGCGGAAAATCGACTACCCAAAGAAATTTAAAAGTCCCCTCCGAAATTAATCCAAGTTTTTTCCCCAGATGATTTCGTAGCTCCCCTAAGATTGGATAAGCCATTTCTGGATTATCTGCTACAAAAAAGAGCGTTGCTACTTCTTCCTTTAATTCAAAAATATCTTCCAATTTTTCTAAGAGAGATTTCTCAAAAAACTTAACGATGGGAGAACTCCATTTTTCTTCTATAGTTGGGGAACTTTTATTATATTTTATCCAAGCTAATCCTTTTCCTCCTATGGATTGAGTATATTGAGTTAGCTCTTCAACTTCCTTGCGTGTAAAATGAGAAGGTACTTTAATTCCAAGGACCACTCCCCCTTTTTCAAGAGTTGATTTAAAAACCTGGAAGTTTGAGGCTTCTGCAATTTTGGAGATATTTTTTAATTCCATCTCAAAGCGTAAATCTGGTCTATCAGTTCCGTAACGGGAAATAGCCTCATCATAAGATAAACGAGGAAAAGGTGTAGAAAGGTTGATATCAAGAGTTTCTTTGAAAAGATGTGCCAATAGTTCTTCTACTAAGGACATAATATCTTCTTCTGTTACAAAACTCATTTCTAAATCTAACTGGGTAAATTCGGGTTGACGGTCAGCTCTTAAATCCTCGTCCCTAAAACATCTAACTATTTGATAATACCTTTCTAACCCAGCAACCATTAAAATCTGCTTAAAGAGTTGAGGTGATTGGGGTAGGGCATAAAATTTTCCTGGATAGAGCCTGCTGGGAATAAGAAAGTCTCTTGCACCTTCAGGAGTGCTTTTTGTAAGAAAAGGTGTTTCAATTTCTATAAATTTTTTGCTATTTAGAAAAGCTCTTAGAGTTTGATTTAACTTGTGTCTAAAGATAAAAGGATCTTGTCCATTTTGCGCTCTCATTTCTAAATACCTATACTTTAGCCTTATAGCTTCAGAAACTTCACTTATATCCTCATCCATAGGAAAAGGTGGAGTAAGAGAAGTATTGAAAATTTCTAAATCTTGGGCTACAAGTTCTACTTCCCCTGTAGGAATCTTAGGGTTTTCCATCCCAGGGGGACGTTTTCTTAAATTCCCTCTTATGCCAACCACATATTCTATTCTCAGGGAATCTGCTAAGGTATGAATTTTAGGGTCTAATCCTTCCTCAAAAACTACTTGAAGCAGACCAGTTCTATCTCTCAAATCTATAAATATAACTCCTCCATGGTCTCTTCGTCTCAATATCCAACCACATACGGTTAATTCTTTACCGATAAGCTCTTTAGTTATCTCTCCAATAAAATGGGTTCTTTTTAACCTCATTTTCTTCCTCCATTAATCGTGAATGCCATTAATTCTATCAAATTTGCTAAAATTTTCATCTAATCTTCGTCTATCAATTTATAGTCTTCTCAAGATTAAAAAAGTTCATGGCATTTTTAGTGGTTATTTCAGCTATCTCTTGAAGTGGGACCCCCTTAATTTCAGCTAATTTTTTAGCGGTATAAATGATAAAGGCAGGTTCATTTCTTTTCCCTCGCATCGGTTCCGGAGAAAGAAAAGGACAATCAGTTTCAAGTAGAATTCTCTTAAGTGGAATATACTTTATAGCCTCTCTTAGCTCATTGGCTTTTTCAAAAGTAATTACACCAGGTAAAGAGATAAGGCTATTAAATTCTAAAATTTTAAAGGCTACTTCTTTATTTGCAGTAAAACAATGAAAAAGTATGGGATAATCTCTGTAGTTTTTTAGAAGATCAAGGGCAAATTCCCAAAAATTCATATCACCTCTTAAATGCAGGATAGCAGGTTTTTGAAGCTCCTTTGAGAGCTCTAAGAGCCTTTCAAAATGTTTAATTTGTAATTCCTTAGGGGAGTACTCCTTTACCCAATCTAAGCCAATTTCACCTATGGCACAAGCTTCTCTTGCCCTTTCTTTTAGCCAAATATAATCTTCTTCCTTTATCTTTTTTACTTCGTGTGGATGAAAACCAAGGGCAACCTCTATAAGCTCTCCATAAGTCTCTTTTATTTCAAGGGCACGCTCTCCTGTTTTTCTATCAATTCCAACTACGATAATTTTTATAATTCCCACCTCTTTTGCTCGTTCTATAACTTGAGGAAGCTCTTTTTTATAGTCTGGCC
Organism: Caldimicrobium sp.; assembly: GCA_046291435.1. Classification (GTDB taxonomy): domain Bacteria; phylum Desulfobacterota; class Thermodesulfobacteria; order Thermodesulfobacteriales; family Thermodesulfobacteriaceae; genus Caldimicrobium. The sequence goes on from JBKBTC010000001.1 coordinate 29,413, forward strand.
AATTTAAATGAGCGTGGGTATCAATTAACCTCATCATTCTCCCCTCTTAAATAAGAGAATAGATAAATATACACTCATAAAAAGGATCGCTGAAGCGGAGAAGGGAAGATCAAAAAATATGGAAAGAATAAATCCCATAAGAATTGCCAAGAGATTTAAGAGCCCAGTTAAAGGGACAACCCATTTAAAGGAGGAAGACAATTTTAAAGCTAAAGCCCCACTATAGACAAAAAAAGCTGAAACGAGGAGCACCCCCATTAGTTTTACACCAACAATGGTTTGAAGGGTAATAAGAAAGAAAAAGCTAAGCCCAGGGGCTTTAAAATCAATCCCAGGTATTTCTTTTTCTATGGTTTGAGTTAGCCAGAGGTCTTTGTTTTTTAAGAAAACCAAAAGAGAAATAATTAAAACTACAAAACTCTCAAAGACATTAATTTTCTCTACTAATATTAATGACCCAAAGAGATAATTAAGTAGAGCTATGTCATATTGGGAACTTTTCGCAGCTATAATTAAAGCTAAAGCTAATGAAAGGTAAGTTAGAAGAGATGTAGCGGTATCTTCAAAGAGATGGGTTAATCTTATGATAAGAAAAATCCCAGAACTGAGTATTAGAGTAATTATTAGTAAAACAAAGAAGTGTAAAAACATGGGTATGGAGGAACTTATTAGAGAGAGTATAAAAAGGGAAAGGAGAAGGATATGGGTTAGAGCATGGGGGAAGAGGGAGTTTCTTTGTAAAAGAAGATAGGGAGAGGTAAAAGCAGTAGATATTGCAAAAAAGAGTCCCCCTAATAATCCCCATTTAAACAATGTAAGATAAAAGGCAATATTTTCCATATTTACCAATGGGTATGTTCAATGCGATGATAAGAAAATCCAGGCATCCCCTCTTTTTCAAATATACAAAAATCCTTGTGGTCCCCATGAAAATAAAGTCTTTGGTTCAAACAAGCAACCTTGTTTACTTCTTTGCTAATTAACCAAGTCTCATGGGTAATCAGTATGATAGTTAAACCTTCTTTATGAAGCTGAGATAAAATTTTATAAAAAGTTTCTTGAGAGAGAAAGTCTAATCCTACTGAAGGTTCATCAAGGAAAAGCACTTCTGGCTCTAAAAGTAAAGCCCTAACTAAATAAGCTCTTTGTATTTGACCAAAGGAGAGTTGAAAAAATTTTTTTTTAAGATGTAAGGTAAGACCAAAAAGTTCTACAAGGTTCTTTAAGTGCCTCTCCTTTGGCTTCTTTTGATACCACTTGGCAGGGAGTAAAAGAAACTCTTCTACTGTAATGGGATTAAAAGGGTTCATCTCTTTACCAGCTCTTTGAGGAAGATAGCCAATTTTATGCCAAGCTCTAAATTTTGAAATTTCATCCCCAAAAAGAAAAATTTTCCCTTTTTGAGGCTTAATGAAACCAAGAATACATCTTATTAAAGTACTTTTTCCTCCGCCATTAGGTCCAATAATTGCTAAAAAGTCTCCCTTTTCTATACTAAGATCTATATCTTCAAGTATGGTCTTTCCATTTATATGTAAGGTTAAATCTTCAACTCTAATCATATGTGTTTATTTAAGGGTTGCCTCTTTTTTTATCTTTTCCCACAAAATATCCATCTCTGTAAGTGTTAGCTCTTCTAAGGATTTCCCCTGGGCTTTTATGATACTTTCCATTTTTTTAAATCTACTTTCAAACTTATCTAAAGCAATTTTTAAAGCCTCTTCAGGATTAATTTCTAATTTTCTTGCCAAATTTGCCAGTGCAAAAAAAAGATCCCCCAATTCTTCTGTAAGGTTTGCTTTGTCTTTTTTTTCTATAGTCTCCTCAATTTCCCTTAGCTCTTCATAAATCTTTGGTAGGACTTCACGGGCGCTTTCCCAATCAAAGCCAACTCTGCTTGCCCTTTCTCCAAGTCTAAAGGCTCTTTGAAGCGCAGGCAAGCTCTTAGGAATGTTACCTAAAAGTGAACTATCTTTACCTTCTTTTTCCTTTATTTTTTGCCAATTTTTCAAAACTTCTTCTGCACTTTGAGCTTGTTCTCCACCAAAAACATGAGGATGCCTTTTTACCATTTTATGAAAGGTAAGCAAAACTAAATCTCTGAGGTTAAAGATTTGTCTTTCCTCATATAAATAAATAATAAACAGCAAGATAAAAAGGAGATCCCCTAATTCTTCTTGAATTTCCTTAAAATCTCCTTTATCTATAGCCTCTATAGCTTCATATGTCTCTTCAAGGAGATATTTTTTTAGAGACTTAGGCGTTTGTTTCCTATCCCAAGGACAACCTTTCTCTCCCCGTAAAGTTTTAATTATCTCATAAAGGGAACTTAAGTCTGCCGTAGTTTTAAAGGAAAAATCTATCTTGTTAGACATTACATTTTGCCTGATATTTTTTCATTATATGAGGAATTAATCCACCATCTTTAAGAATTTTTTTCATAAATTCTGGCAAGGGGTTAATTTTATATGATTTTCCTTTGGTAATATTATTTATGATACCTTTTTCTATATCTACTTCCAACTCATCACCTGTTTCAGCATCTTTAGCAGCCTCTTGGCATTCAAGGATGAGCAAGCCTGTATTAAAGGCATTGCGATAAAAGATACGAGCAAAGGATTCTGCAATTACACAAGAAACTCCAGCTGCTTTAATAGAGATAGGAGCGTGTTCTCTTGAAGAGCCACACCCAAAATTTTTCCCAGCAACGATTATATCCCCTTTTTTTACATTTTTGGCAAAAGAAGGGTCCGCATCTTCCATGCAGTGTTTTGCTAATTCTTCGGGGTCAGTGGTATTTAAATAGCGTGCTGGAATAATTAAATCTGTATCTATATTATCTCCAAATTTCCAAACTTTACCTTTTATCATAAATAGCCTCCTTTGAAGTAAATTTATGAGAGTTCTTCTGGTGTACCAATATAACCTAAAACTGCTGAAGCTGCAGCCACCGCTGGACCTGCTAAATATACTTCACTTTCAGGATGTCCCATTCTGCCAACAAAATTACGATTGGTAGTAGCCAATGCCTTTTCGCCCTTGGCTAAAATTCCCATATGTCCACCTAAGCAGGGACCACAAGTGGGTGGAGAAATAATAGCTCCAGCCTCCAAAAAAACCTCTAATAGCCCCTTCTGTAAAGCTTTTCTGTAAACCATAGGAGTTGCAGGTATAATTATACATCTTACATTTGAATTTATTTTTTTTTCTTTAAGAATTTTTGCTGCTATCTCTAAATCTTCATATCTTCCATTAGTGCAGGATCCAATAACTACTTGATCAATGTAAATTTTTTGAGGCAAATCCTTTACGAATTTGACATTAGAGGGGAGATGGGGTAAGGCTACCACTAAATCAATCTTTGAGACATCATATTCTCTTACTTCAACATATTTAGCCTTTTTATCTGCTTTTAAAAGTAAAGGTTTTTTGTTTAAGACATTTTTATCTTTCAAGAAAGTTAAGGTTTTTTTGTCTGCTTCTATCAATCCAACTTTACCTCCGGCTTCTATGGCCATATTGGTTATGGTCATTCTTTCAGCCATTGAAAGATTTTTAATTACCTCACCTGTAAATTCCATAGCTTTATACAAGGCACCATCAACTCCAATATCACCTATGGTGTAAAGAATCAAGTCTTTACCGGTTACCCACGGTTTTAACTTTCCATAGTAAACAAATTTAATACTCTCAGGAACCTTAAACCATGTCTTCCCTGTAATCCAAGCACCTGCTAAATCTGTGGATCCTACACCTGTAGCAAAAGCTCCAAAAGCACCATAAGTGCAAGTGTGGCTATCTGCTCCAATGATTATATCTCCTGGATAAATTAATCCCAATTCAGGCAAGAGGGCATGTTCTATTCCACAAGCTCCTCCTTCGTAGTAGTGTTTTATTCCATATTTTTTGGCAAAATTTCTGCAAAGGCGAACTTGCTCAGCACTTTTTATGTCTTTATTAGGTGTGAAATGGTCCATTACTAAGACAACTTTATCTGGGTCAAAAAGTTTATTGATACAAGTAGATTCAAAAACTTTGATGGCTAAAGGAGCAGTGATATCATTTGCTAAGGTTAAATCTACTGGAACCTCTACTAATTCGCCTGGCTCTACTTTGGGTACACCTAATTTTTCCGCTAAAATTTTTTCAGCTAAGGTCATAGGAGCTTTTTTCATAATATACCCCTCTAAAAGTTTTTTGAATGCTTATAATAATTTTTTTTTAAAGTATTTCAAGAGATTAAGTTTCTTTGTGTGGTTTCTATTTTAAAATGTCGCATTTGGGTTGGCACAGGCTTTAGCCGGCAATTTAATGAAATTCTTTTAAAATTTCCTCTA
>JBKBTC010000015.1:0-16622 GCA_046291435.1 Caldimicrobium sp.
ATCTAAAAACTGCTTGTAAATCTGCCTCTTGAAAATCAACTGAAATTGGTGTTCCAGTGTATTTTTTTATAAAAGGTCATTCCATAGGACCAGATATACGCTGTCCTGGATATCCATAAAAAGGAGGCTTAAGGGTATCAGTAGGAGATTTTATAACTTCTGCACCACGAATAGTTACCATTGCTGGTTTCACAGGAGTTTCCCAAAGAAGATCTACCATGAGTTTATTTTCATAAAAGGAAGTTTGGAAATTAAATTCTTTTAAGGTTGTAAGCTCTATTATGAGATTTCCTTTTTCAAATAAAATATCATATTCTTTAAATATATCTTTTGGAATTTTAGAAGTCCAGTCTATCTTTTTAGGAGTAAGATTATAGAAAATTAATATTAGTTTTTTCCCCTCTTTATTAATGTCAAATTGCGGTTTTTTATTAAATTCAAAAACTAATCTTTCCACAGGCTCTTTCATGTAAAAAAAATCTGAAATATAAATAAAATCTTTTTCAGCTTTGACTTTTGCCACAAAAATTAATAAAAGGAACATTAAAATTTTTGATATCGACCCTTTCATTATTTTTCCCCTCTTTTAAGAGTTATTTTTTTTATTTTTTTTGATGGACTTCCGAAAATATTTTCCTCCCATTCCTCTATTAATATGTAATCTCCAGAAATTTCTTTTATCGTTGATTTTCCCAATTTATCTCCCACTTTAACGATGTATCCTTTTTTAGTTGCATCCTGAAGAAGGGCATATTTTTTATTTCCCTTTATTAAAATTCCCACTAATTCTAAAGCAATAAATTCTTCTTTTTTTGATAATAATTTATAGGTTTTAGGGGTGATAAATGGATTTTGAAGCTGAGCAAAGTCAATAGTGTAGACCTCTTTTTTAACTTCCTCTCTCCATTTTTCAAGTTCTTCATCTTTTTTGATAACAGGTGTTTGCCTTGGAAGTGTTTGAGTCTCTTTATCTATTTTTTTACATCCAGAGATAAATATAATTAAGATTAGAACTAAAATATATTTTGAAAAACTTTTCATTTTTTGGTTTCCTTTGGCTTTTTATCTTGAAGAGGCTCCCCAGTATATCTGTAAGTTAAAAAAAGGCATTTTATTAAAAGTTTTTCCTCTTTATCTTGGGGAATGAATTCAATGTTTTCAAGAGTTATTAATCGTTGCATGGTTTCAACTTTATTTAAAAATTTAATTATATCAGGGAAAAACCCTTTTAAGTGTATTTCAAAGGGAATAGCTACATAATAATCTTTTTTTTCTTCATTTTTGGGAGAAAAACTTAAAATTTCAAGCTGAGATTGTTTTGCCATGGCAGATACATTTTTTAGGAGTGTGGGCACCTCTTTTTCTGTGGGAAGGAGATCTTTTACTTCGTTTAGAAACTTTTTCCGTTCATTAATTTGGTTTTCTAATTCTTTTTCTTTTCTTTGATAACCCTCTAACTTTGTAATTTGTAAATTAAGATTATTAATTTCTTCGTTATATTTTTTAATCTTCTCTTGGGTAGGAGCAAGATAAAATTTATAAAAAATAAAGAGGGGAAGAAGTATTGTGACTATAACTAAAAGAATTTTTTCTCTTTTGGTACTTTCTTCATCCCAAGCTTTTAGTCGATCAATTATAGTTGTTAGTGGCATCTAAAATAATATCTCCAATTCAAAATTTATAAACTTCAAATCTCCTATGGTTTGTTGTTGTGCTATTTTAAGGTTAACACTCTTTACAATCTCTTTATTTTTTTCCAATTCACCCATATAATGGGCTAAAAAATCCATATCTAAACCTAAACCTTTTATATTTGCTTTAGAACTCTCAAGCTTTAAATTAGTAAAAATTAACTTTGAGGGATTAACCATGCTTAAAAGAGTATATAAATTTTTTAAATTTTTTCCCTGATTTGTTCTTAAGCTCACAAGAATTTTTATTCTTTTTTTTAATTCTTCTTTTTCTATTTCCATTTCTTTGACTTTCTGAGCAATATGTTTATATTTTTTTAATGTTTCTTCCTTTTCTTTTTTTGTTATTTCTAATGCAGAAATTTCTCTTTGTTTGAAAATTACAAAACTACTAACTCCCAAAATTATAATAATAATTAAAACAAAATAGAGTTTCAAAAAAAGATAGGTCCTTTCTTTTATCCTTTCTGCTTCTTCTATTTTTTCTTTTGGAATTAGATTAAATTTTATAATCATGGCTATTTTAATTTAATTATATAAATGGCTGTATAGCAGTTGCAACTGACAACACTCCTTGTGTATTAATTATATCAAGATAATCCCTGTCAATATCTTCAGAAATTCCCATTTTTTCTTCTATTCGTATTTCTTTAAAGTTAACTTTTAAAAAATCTGATAAAATTTTAAAAATATTAGGAATTCTTGCTCCCCCACCAACTAAATAAAAGGTAGTGGGATTTACATTGTATTTTTTTTGCACGATGTCTATGCTTATTTGAATTTCATCTATTAGGGATTTTATATATTTAATAAAGATTTTTTTAATTATGGGTTTTCTTTGATCATCAGGAGGAGATTGGATCAATTTCTCAGCTATATCTAAAGGCACTTTCAATTCATTCATAACTTCTTTTTTTATTTCTTTTATTCCCAATTTAAATAATTCTCTTGTAAAAATTGGTAAATCCTTATTAGTAAAATGAAGATTTATTTTCGTTTCACTCCAATCAATTATTAGCTTTTCTTCTTGTCCATAAAAATATTCTAAAAAATTATGAAGCAAAATAGAATCAGCATTAATATTTTCTATAGAATAATTTAATTCTGCCAATATATTTCTTATTACCTCAATATTATCCTTTTTTGAAACTAAATAATATACAATAAAATAGTTTTTTTCGGGAAAAGTAAAATAACTAAAATAAACATCATCAATTTGATAAGGAATTTCTTCATCTATTTGTTTTTTAATAGCTTGCAAATCATTAGGGTTATCAATATTAAAATTACCAAAGAGAGTTAACTCATGAGGAAGAGCGTAAAAAATTTTATGGCTCATTGGTGAAAAATTATAAAATAGATTTTTTAAAAGAGTTTTTAAAATATCTGAATTTTGGATAAGTTTATTAAGAATGGTATTTTCATAAACCTTAGCTTGAGAAAATCCTTGAAGAATTGGCTTATTATTTTTAATAGAAATTTCCGCTAATTTTATAGCATAAGTTCCTACATCTAATCCTAAATTTGAAATATCTGAGGAAAACTTATAAAATTTTTGCCATAATTTTCCTCGTTTAATCATCATAATTATTTTAAATATTAGATTTATTTTAGTCAAGTTTTTTAAATTGTGTGGTTCCTATTTTAAAATGTCGCAATTAATTCCTATTTATTTCTTCTAATTTTTCTATGCCTGCCTACAAAGAAGACCTGATCTCTACTCGTAGGATAATGCCTACGGGTACCGAAACACCGGATGCGTATTTTTTAAATAGGGACCCTATTAAAATTCTTACACTTGAAAAATTTTATGGCTAATTTATTTTTAATTATAACCAATAAAAATTATAAATTATAAAAGGGTGAAAAAGGATATGATAAAACAAGATTGGACTGAGATGGAAAACTTAAAGGAAACAAAAGATCTTCTTCTTAGTAAAGAATTAATTTTTGAAGATTATCCAACTGTGAGAAGTATTTATGGTGAAAGAGGGTCGCATTTTAAAATTTTGGAAGAAACTTTCAATGTAAAACTTTCCCTTAAAGGAAATCATATTATAATCACTGGAGAAGAACATGATCTTGAATTAACTGAAAAAACTTTGGAAGAACTTTATGACCTTATTAAATCAGGATATACTCTTTATCCTTCAGATGTGGAATACGCTACAAGGGTCATTTTAGAAAATCCTAAAGCCAAATTAAGAGAAATCTTTTTAGATACTATTCTTATTACTTCTGGAAGAAAGGTGGTTTCACCTAAAGGAATTACTCAAAAAAAATACATAGAAGCTATTAGAAAATCAGAAATTGTTTTTGGAATCGGACCAGCAGGTACTGGAAAAACATATTTAGCGGTAGCTATGGCAGTGTCTTTTCTCATGAGGGGAGAAATAAATAGGCTTATTTTAGTAAGACCAGCGGTTGAGGCTGGAGAAAAATTAGGATTTTTGCCGGGAGACTTAGTAGAAAAAGTAAATCCCTATTTAAGACCTTTATATGATGCTTTATACGATATGCTTTCTTTTGATAGGGTGGTTAAATTATTTCAAAAAGGAGTTATTGAGGTTGCCCCCTTGGCTTTTATGAGAGGAAGAACTCTAAATGAAGCCTTTATTATTTTAGATGAGGCTCAAAATACCACTACTGAACAGATGAAAATGTTTTTAACAAGAATAGGACAAAATTCAAGGGCAGTGATTACTGGTGATGTTACACAAATTGATTTGCCTGACCCTAAAAAATCAGGTCTTCTTGAAGCAATGGAAATTTTAGAGGGTATTCCAGGAATAACTTTTGTATATTTCACTAAAAAAGATGTAGTTAGACATCCCATAGTCCAAAAAATAATTGATGCCTATGAAAGGAAAGAAAAAAGGGAGGCTAAATGAAATTTAAGACTATACCTGTTGAAGAAGCAATAGGTATGGTTTTGCCCCACGATATAACTGAAATTGTCCCTAATAAATTTAAAGGAGCAAGATTTAAAAAGGGGCATGTGGTTAAAGAAGAAGATATTCCTATTCTTAAAAATTTGGGCAAGAATCATATTTATGTATTAGAAATTGAAGAAGATGAACTCCACGAAGATGAAGCAGCTCTAAGATTAGCAAAAGCTGTAGCTGGAAAAGGTGTTATTTATAGTGAGGAGATAAGAGAAGGCAAAGTTAATTTTAAAGCAGCCTATGATGGTCTTTTGAAAATAGAAACAGAAGCCCTTTTAAGTATAAATCTCTTAGGAGAAATAAGCCTTTCAACCAAACATACCCATCTTTGGGTTAAAAAAGGAGAATTCATCGCAGGTGGAAGAGCTATCCCCCTTGTGATAAAAAAAAGCATAATTGAAGAAGTAGAAAAGATTTGTGCCCAATATCCTCATAAGGTTTTAAGAGTTTTGCCTAAAAAACTAAATAAAGCGGGCTTAGTTATTACAGGTTCTGAAGTTTTCTATGGAAGAATTGAAGATGCCTTTGCTCCAAGAATGATACCAAAGCTTGAAGCATTTGGATTAACCGTAGAAGGACCACTTTTTGCCCCGGATAATTTAGATTTTATCTATGAAAATATTCTAAATCTTTTAAATCGAGATTGTGAGCTAATATTGGTAACAGGAGGGATGTCAGTTGACCCCGATGATGTAACCCGTTTAGCTATTAAAAATTTTGACCCAGAAATCTATCTTTATGGAACTCCCGTTTTGCCCGGGAATATGTTTCTTTATGCATCCTTAAAGGATGGAAGAACTATACTTGGTGTGCCTGCCTGTGCCATGTATTTTAAAATAACCATATTAGATTTAGTGTTACCAAGGGTTCTTGCTGGAGAAAAACTTTCAAGATTAGATATCGCAAAGTTAGGACATGGTGGTTACTGTTATAATTGTCCTGAATGCAGATATCCTATTTGTCCTTTTGGAAAAACATGCTAATAAATGCTATCCTTTCTGCTATAATTAGATTAATTGATTTAGCCTTATCTATATATATGATTTTAATCATAGCCCGTGCACTTTTATCGTGGTTTACATTCCCTTCATACCATCCCATTGTCTTTTTCATTTGCAGAGCTACAGAACCAGCACTAAAACCTTTCAGAAGAATAATTCCTCCTGTAGGAGGAATTGATTTAAGTCCTCTTTTGGTGATTTTTATTATATACTTTCTACAAGAACTTTTAGCTATCCTCCGAATAAAGCTATTCTTCTAAAGATGCTTATCGAAGTAAAGGTAAAGCCCTGTGCTCCTAAGAATAAAATTCTTAACTATAAAAAGCCGAATTTTTTAGAAATTGCCATTGAGGCAAAGCCAGAAAAAAATGAGGCGAACAATAACCTTTGCAAATTTTTAGTCAAATGCTTGCAAATTGAAATAGATCGCATAAAAATTATTAAAGGAAAAAGTTCCCCAAAAAATTCTAATCATAGAGGATATAGAAGAGAAAGAGTTTTGGAGTAAGATCTTGAAATGAGGAACTATATTTTCTTTGATTTAGATGGAGTTATTCTTGATTCTATGAAGTATCATGCTATAGCTTGGATACTTGCCTTTAAAGAATTTGGTTTATCTTTCAAGGAAGAAGAAATTTATCTTCACGAAGGAGCCATAGAAATTGAAACAGCAAAGCCTCTCTTTTTAAACAAAGGTATAAATCCAACGATGGATTTTTTTCAGAAAGCCTTTAAACTCCAAAAGAGAATTTTTAAAGAAAAATTTTCTTCTCTTGTAAAACCCTATCCAGAAATTCCTGATTTGTTAAAAGATCTGAAAAGAGAAAAGAAGAAATTAGCCTTAGTTACTTCCTCTTCCCAAGAAATTTTAGAGGAAGTATTCCCCAAGAACCTAAAGGGTTATTTTGAAGTAATTATAACGGGCGATAAAATTGAGCGAAGAAAACCTCATCCTGACCCTTATTTAAAGGCAAAAGAATTGTTTAAAGTGCATAACGATGAATGTTTGGTGGTGGAAAATTCTCCAGCTGGTATTACCTCTGCCAAAAGTGCTAATCTTTTATGTGTTGCTCTCACAACCACCTTATCACCTAAATATTTGTCTTTAGCTGATTATATCTTAAAATCTCATAAAGAATTGAGAACGCTTCTTCTTAATGGCGAAACAAAATAGTGAATCAAGAGATTTTTTCACCTATTTTTCTCGTTATCAAGAAATAATTCCAGATTTTAAAGATTTTTTGGATTACTTAAAAGTTTCCCATCAACAGTATTTTTGTATAAATAATTTAAAAATTGAACTACACTTAGAAAAAGAAAAACTACTTAATGTTTTACATAAAAAAGGTGTAGAACTTGAGAGGGTAGAGGAGGTTCCCTTTTTTTATAGAGTAAAGAATAATGAAGAGGTGTCCTTAGGTAATTTAAAAGAATATAGTCTTGGGTTGATTCATTCTATGACCCTATCAAGCGCGCTTCCTGTCTTTGCCCTTGAGCCGAGGGCAGGTGAGCTTATTCTTGACCTTTGCGCAGCTCCTGGTGGTAAAACTGCTCTTATGGCAATGATGACAAATGATAGGGCTATAATCGTTGCCAACGATAAAAGGATGGATAGACTTACAGCACTTTCAGCCAATTTAAAGCGCCTTGGGATAAGCTCAGTTATAATTACAAGACATAAAGGAGAAGAATTTCCTATAAATTTTTGTCCAGATAAAGTGTTAGTGGATGCACCTTGTTCCGGTGAAGGGAGATATAAAATAGGTTTGGAAGGAGAAATTTTATATCAGAGAGGGTCAGGGAGGACTAATTTACCCTCGATTCAAAAGGGTTTACTCTTAAGAGCTTATGATATAGTAAAAGCAGGAGGAATTATAGTTTATAGCACCTGTACTATAAACCCTGAAGAAAATGAAGCAGTTGTTGATTATCTCTTAAGGAAAAGAACTGCAGAAATTCTTGACTGGAGCTCACCACTTCCTTTTGAAGCAGGACTAACAGAATGGGAAGGAAAAACTTTTCATCCAAATTTAAAAGAAACTAAGAGATTTTATGCACATAAAATAAAAGCAGTAGGTTTTTTTGTTGCAAAAATAAAAAAGGTTGTATAACATAAATGAAGGTATATAATTTTTAATTATATGGATAAGGTAGCACAATTTTTAAAATTTTTAGAAGAAAATCCACAGGCTTTTGATTCTATTCATAATTATTTAATTACTTTATCCCAAGAAATTCCTCAAAATGTGTTAATTTTTCATCTATTAGAATTTACTAACAGAAAGGAAAAATTACCTTCAGGGACCAAAAGATATCTCTTAGAATTTATTGCTCATCAATATGAAAAAACTTTAAATATTCAGGAGGCATTAAAAATCTATAATCTCCTTTTAAAAAAATATCCCAAAGAAGAATATATTGAAAAAATAGAGGACCTAAAGACCTTTAAATTTTTGGAGAGGTATAAATTTTTACAGCCCAAATATCCAATAAATTTTGAAAACCTAAAAGAGCTATATTTTCAATCCTTTGAGAAGGGAAAGTCCATAGAATGGCTTTTGATGGAAACTTATAAAATATCAAAAGAGGAAATTCTTAAGGATTTAGAATCTCATTTCAAAGTTCCAAGCTATGATCTTAAACTTTTATTAACTCAGAAAAAATTAAAGAAAATTCTTGAGGTTTTAGGTATAAAAAAAGATTTCTTTGAAAAAAATTTAAGTATTCCCTTTATTCTTGACCAAAAGATATTTCTTTTTACATACTATCCCGAAGACGCTGAAAGAATTGAAAAAATTAAAAGAATTCTGCAATTTTCTGATATTCATTTAGCTTTTGCTTTAAAAGAGGATATCTTAGAGGCTATTTATAAATATGAAGAAGCTTCTTTTGATGAAGGTCCTCTATTAATTGAGCAAGTAGAAGAGATTGAAGAAGAGCCAGAAACTATTGGTTTAATTGATTCTACTATCGTAAATTTAGTAAACAATATCATAGAGGATGCCTACAAGAAGAAAGCTTCGGACATACATTGGGAAAGTCTTTCTGGTAAAAGAGGAATGGTAGTTAGATTTCGTGTGGATGGAGATTGTTTTGAATATTTAAGAATTCCAGAAAAACAAAAAAGAGAAGTGATTTCCAGGATTAAAATTATGGCCAATCTTGATATTGCAGAAAAAAGGCTTCCCCAAGATGGAAAAATCAAATTTGTTACTAAAGATGGAAAATCCTTTGAAATAAGGGTTGCAACCCTTCCTACAATAGAAAATAATGAAGATGTAGTTATGAGAATTCTTGGAGGTATTGAATTTAGAAGTTTAGAAGAATTAGATTTAAATCCAGAGCATTACCTCAAATTAAAAAGGCTATTAGACCTTCCCTATGGATTAATTTTGTGTGTTGGTCCAACTGGGTCAGGTAAAACTACCACTTTGCATGCTTGTCTAAAATATTTAAATAAGCCCATCAAAAAAATATGGACTGCAGAAGATCCTGTGGAGATAGTCCAAGATGGATTACGGCAGGTTCAGGTTAATCCTAAGATAGGACTTACTTTTGCAAGAGTACTGCGTTCCTTTTTAAGAGCAGATCCGGATATAATAATGATTGGGGAGACAAGGGATCATGAAACCGCTCATATCCTAATAGAAGCTTCATTAACGGGGCACCTGGTGCTTAGCACTCTGCATACGAATTCAGCTTCTGAGACCGTAACACGCCTCTTAGGTATGGGAGTAGATCCCTTTAATTTTGCAGACTCTCTTCTTGGAGTTATTGCTCAAAGGCTCGCTAAGAGGCTTTGCTCTAAGTGTAAAAAATCAACTATACCTTCTAAAGAGGAAATAGAGAAGCTTAAATTAGCTTATGGTGAAAATCCTTTAAAACCTTTAACTGAAGAGATACTTGAAAAAGCAACTTTTTATGCACCTCAGGGATGTCCGGAATGTAATTTTACCGGTTATAAAGGACGAATTGGAATCCATGAAATCTTAGTCACCGATGAAGAAATTAAAGATCATATAGTTAAAAATACCCCAGCGCAGGAAATAAGAAGAGTACTTTTAAATAAAGGTTTTCTTACACTTAGACAAGATGGCATTTTAAAGGTTCTTAAAGGTGAAACAACACTTCAGCAAGTATTAGCAGTAACCTTAAAATAGGATTAAAGATTATGAAGGCATCTCTCTCTTTTTTTGGTGCAGCACAGGGCGTAACGGGTAGTTCCTTTTTACTTAAATTAAGAAATAACCAAATTTTAATTGATTGTGGACTTTTTCAAGGATTAGAAGCAGAAAAAAACCATCTACCCTATCCTTGTAAATTAAAGGATATAAATTTTTTAATCCTCACTCATGCTCACATTGACCATTGTGGAAGGTTCCCCTGTTTAGTGAAAGAGGGTTTTAAAGGCAAGGTTATCGCAACTAAACCAACTTTTCAAATTGCAAAAATTATGCTTATGGATGCAGCTAAAGTTATGAGAGAAACTTATAAAACTTTATATAAAAAATCTCTTAGAAGAGGATTAGACCTTCCCCCACCTCTTTTATACGATGAATTTGATGTTTTAGAAAGTTTTAAGTACTTTCAAATAGAATTAGCTTATGAAAAGTCCTTTATTATAAATAAAGAAATAAAAATAACCTTGAAAGATGCAGGACATATATTAGGGTCTGCCTTTGTGGAAATAGAAGATCTAATAGAAAAGAAAAAAATACTTTTTTCAGGGGATTTAGGGAATAAAAATAAACCCATTGTAAGAGATTTTACCTTGCCTTCACCTGATGCCCATTTTGTATGTATTGAGACTACCTATGCGGATAGAGATCATAAGACCTTTGAAGAAACTAAAGAAGAATTTTTAGAAATAATCAAAGAGGCCTGCGCAAAAGGAGGAAATGTCCTAATTCCTACCTTTGCTTTAGAGAGGGCTCAAGAAATTCTTTTTATTTTAAGGGAATTTTATGAAAAAGGGCTTTTACCTTCTTGTTATGTCTTTTTAGACAGCCCCCTTGCTATCAAAGCAACAAGAATTTTTGAAGACAATCCTGAGTTTTTTGATGAGGAAACCTACAAAATATTTGAAAAAATGGACCCCTTCAATTTGCCTAATCTTTATCTTACTGAGGACATTGAGGAATCTAAGGCTATAAATAACATCAAATCTTCTGCTATTATTATTGCAGGAAATGGAACGCTCACCGGTGGGAGAATTTTACATCACCTTAAAAATAATCTTTGGAGACCTGAATGCAGTTTGGTGTTTGTTGGCTTTCAACCAAAGGGTACCCTTGGAAGAAAAATTGTAGATAGAGCTCCTACAATTCATCTTTTTGGAGAAGAAATCCCTGTTAAAGCAAAAGTCCATACCCTTAATGGTTTTTCATCTCATGCAGGACAAAAGGATCTTTTAGAATGGCTATCACCACTTAAAGAAGCAGAGAGAATATTTTTAGTTCACGGAGAATTAGAAAAAATGAAGATTTTTAAAAACTTATTGGCTCAAAAATATTCTCTTGAGAAGATCTATATTCCAAAATTAGGAGAGGAAGTAGTGCTTTATTGAGGATGAGACTATCTAAATTTTTAGCTTTATGTGGTTTTGGCTCAAGGAGGAAAAATAAAGATTTAATTCTTCAGGGAAAAGTCTTAGTAAACGATAAACCCGTTTTTGACCTTTCATACAAAATTGACCTTGAGAAGGATAAGGTTATAGTAGATGGAAAAGAAATAAAAGCTCCGCCCAAGGTTTATTATCTTTTTTATAAACCCCGGGGCTATCTAACCTCGCTATATGATCCTCATCATAGAAAAACCATTAGAATTTTTTTGGAAAAATTACCTTATAGAGTTTTCCCAGTTGGTCGCTTAGACAAAGACTCAGAAGGATTAATACTGTTAACCAATGATGGAGATTTGGCTAATTTTCTCTTACATCCTAAATATGAAATTCGGAGAACCTATAGGGTTTGGGTTCCCACAAAATTGGATGAAAGGGCAATAAAAAAGCTGTTAAAAGAGGGCATTGTAATTGAAGGCAAAAGGATAAAACCTTTAACTTTTTATTTTATAAAAAGCCAAGGGAAGCTTTATATTTATGAAGTTACGGTTAAAGAGGGAGTAAAAAGAGAAGTAAGAAAGATGGTAAAAGCTTTAGGTGGGGAAGTTGTTAGACTTTTAAGAATTGCCTTTGGTCCTTTAAGATTAAAGAACTTAAAACCAGGTGAATTAAGACCTTTAACAAAAAAGGAGGTTGAGGACTTAGTTAAAATTTTTCAACTCAAAAAATCTAAAATTTTAGAGAGAACCTCTTCAGAGGAGTTTACATAGTGAACGCCTGGAATATTTTCCCAGGTTTTTAACCCAATTACTGGTTTCCACATTTTTAGGGCAAGGGCAATTTCAGAAAGGGTGCCATATCCTCCACCAATAGAAACTATAAACTCAGCCGACCTTACTAAAATTACATTTCTTGCATGTCCCATACCTGTGACGATGGGCACAAGAATAAAGGGATTGGCTTCTTGAGCCTTATCACCCGGTAAAATACCCACAGTAATTGCCCCCGCCTCTTTTGCTCCCTTTGCTCCAGCCTCCATTACTCCTTTTAGACCCCCTGTATAAATAATAGCACCTTCCTTTCCAAGGAGATAACCCACTTCATAGGCTAAGTTATAAATACCCTCTTCAGCAATTCCTGATCCAATTATGGCTATTCTTCTATCCTTTAAAACCATAAGCTCCTATTAATTTTACAAATCTTACAGGTTCTAAAGTTTTTTGATAAAGAGATCCTCCTTTTTTCACACCTTTAACAAGCATTTGTGAATATTCATCCCCAACAGGAATAACAATTCTACCCCCTTCAGCTAATTGATCTATAAGGGGAGGAGGTACTTGAGGAGAAGCTGCTGTTACTATAATAGCATCAAAAGGTGAAGCCTCCTTCCAACCTAAACTTCCATCTCCAATTTTAAAAGTTATATTTTTATATCCTAATTCATTTAAAAGAATTCTTTTAGCTCTCTCTTGAAGCACAGGATATTTTTCTATAGTATAAACCCAGAGGGCAATCTCTGCTAAAATCGCTGTTTGATATCCAGAACCCGTGCCAACCTCAAGAACTCTCTCTGTACCTTTTAATTCTAAGGCTTCTGTCATAAGAGCTACTATATAAGGCTGTGAAATGGTCTGCCCTTCCCCAATAGGTAAAGGAAAATCGCCATAGGCTTGGTCTCTTAAGGCTTCTTCTACGAAAAGATGCCGAGGTACCTTTAGCATAGCCTGTAACACCTTTTCATCTCTAATACCTCTATTTTTAATTTGTGTTTCAACCATGCGTTCTCTTGCTGGACGGTAGATATCCACCTAAGAGCTACCTCCTTTGCTTAGAAGGATTTGTGACGGTATAATAAACAACATCTACTACTTTCTCATTTTCAAAAAGGATTTTCAAAATTTCTGTATAATCTTCACCTTTATAGTCTTTTAAAATTAAAAAATTTTCCCAAAAGTTTCTTACTCTATAATAGTAGTACCACTCTTCTTTGCCGTCAGGCGTAAGAAAAGCTTGAACGGGTGGTCCAAGATACATTAGTACCTCTTGCTTATTTGACAGATTAGGTTGAATTAAGGCGGCTTTGGAAGACAAATTAGGTCCAGGTTTTGTGGAGCAAGCTAATAAATATAAAGTTAATAGTAAAAGGATAGTAAATTTTTTCATATTTTTAAATTAAAACATAAAAACAAAAAATGTCAGCTCTTGAGTTCAAAATTTTTAATTAATGGCACTAATTGGATAAAATTGTAGGGACCTAAGGGTATTCACCCAGAGACATCGTTCACTCCCAGGCTAAAGCCTGCGGCTACCAAAAATCTGCTTAATTTTTGAGTAAACGCGCGCATTTGACAAATGAGTGAAAGAATTTTATATTACTAATATGGAAATTACAAAAATAAGTAAAAAAATGGAGGCTTTAGCTTCAACAAGTAGGCTAAAAATTATATCTTTATTAAGTTTACGCCCTTTTTGTGTTTGTGAACTTGCTCAAATTCTTAACTTAGCCCAACCTACTTTATCCAGACATTTACAAAAATTAGAGGAAGCTGGCTTTGTTAAAGTAAAAAGACATAAATTTTATAATATTTACTACTTAGATCTAAATGATGAATTGAATAAATCTTTTTATGAAATTCTTTTAGCTTTTTTAAAAAAATCTCCTGAATTTCAAGAATTAGCAGAGCATCCCTTAGTAAAGGCATCTAAACAGGCTTTTGTTGCTACCACTATTTCTCCATCTCTTCCAGAAAAGGAATAGCTTTGCCCCAAAAGATAGCACACTCCTGCAAGCCAGCAAGCAATTGCGTCAAGCTCATCCTGAAGATATTCCCTATTTTCAAGCTTAAGGTTTAAAGAGAAATAAAGTTCTAAGATGGCAGATTTGTCTTTTCTTGGCACACCTATAAGGTCATAAATTGCCCCAGGAAAAGTTTCAAATACTCTTATACCTGCGGAGTTAAGAATAGCTTTTAATCGCATTCCTCTTTCTGTCAATTTTCTCATAGGTCCAAGAGTAATAGGAAAGAATTTATGCCCCTTATTAAGGAGCAATTTATCACATTCTCTTAAATGTGATCCTCTTTCTTCCAGTGTGCTTCTATCTGCAGGAAGGGAAAGGGGTGCATCCATCATAATTATCTTAAAATTTTGGCAAAGACTAAGGATCTCATTGTCCTCATAAAGATATCCCACATAAAATTTTCCTTTTTTAAAATAGGCATAACCAGTTTTATTTTTAGGACTTCCTGCAAGGTCAAGCCCTAAGACTTTTCCCCAATCATTTAGAACTTTCATCTTTCTACTTTAATGAGTATATTTGATTTTATCGCAAGTTATTTTAATACAAGATTTCTTTAGAGAAAGTAAGATACCTTATATCTATCTTACCTCAAAATAAAATCTCTTAAAATTAAATTTTGTA
This sequence comes from Caldimicrobium sp., assembly GCA_046291435.1. Lineage (GTDB taxonomy): Bacteria > Desulfobacterota > Thermodesulfobacteria > Thermodesulfobacteriales > Thermodesulfobacteriaceae > Caldimicrobium. The sequence goes on from JBKBTC010000015.1 coordinate 14,619, forward strand.
GTTGGCGTATTTTGGTTATATTAACGGGCATATGTTTTTAACTCCTTATTTATAGAGATTAGGAAAGGATAAACTATAGATAATATTCTCGCAGGCTAAAGCCTGAGGCTACCGGACCCTCCTTCTCCTTCGCAATCTAAAGACCGCAGCTTTTTTATTGACTCGTTGCATTTTAGAGAAAAGGTTCTAAAATTACTCAACATGGAAAAAAAATTAACTGAGCTTAGAAAAAAAATAGACCAAATTGACGAAGAAATAGTATCTCTTTTAAAAGAAAGGTTAAAAATTGCCCAAGAGATAGGAAGTATAAAAGAAAAAAAGGGCGTTCAGGCATTTGATTTAGAGAGGGAAAAACAAATCATTAAAAGAATTTTAGATCTTAATCAAGGCATATTCCCAGAAGAGACCTTAAAGGTAATTTACTCAGAAATCATTAAAGCGTGTAGAGCTTCTCAAGAACGTCTTAAGGTTGCCTTTTTAGGTCCAGAAGCTACTTTTAGTCACATTGCAGCTCAGCATTATTTTGGGACATCTGCGCATTTCATTCCCGTTGAGACTATTTTAGATGTATTTGAGGAGGTTAGCTCAGAGAGAGTGCATTTTGGAGTAGTTCCTATTGAAAATTCAATTGAAGGAGTTGTGGCGACAACCTTAGATGCCATATATGAATATGGTCTAAAGGTTTGCGGTGAAATTTATGAACAGATTTCTCATCATTTAATGAACTTAACTGGTAAGCTGGAAGATATAAAAAAAATTCTTTCTCATCCTCAAGCCATAGCTCAGTGTAAAAAATGGTTGAGGAAAAAATTACCCTCTGTGCCCGTTGAGGCAGTTTCATCAACAGCTCTTGCAGCAAAATGGGCAGCTGTTGATGAGAATGTAGCAGCCATTGCAAGCCTTATGGCTGCAAAGCTTTATCATTTACAAATAGTAGCAAAGAATATAGAAGACATAAAGGGTAATTCAACCCGCTTTTGGATAATTGGAAAAACTGAAGTAGCTCCTACAGGCAATGATAAAACTTCTTTAATATTTAGCGTTACAGACAGACCTGGAGCTCTATACGATGTTTTAAAATGCTTTGCCGAGCGAAAAATAAATCTAACTAAAATCGAGAGCAGACCCTCCAAAAATGAACCATGGAAATATATCTTCTTTTTGGATTGCGAAGGACATATTAAAGATCCTTTAGTTAGTGCTACTATAGAAGATATTCAAAAATATTGCCTCCAGGTAGTCTGGCTTGGATCATACCCTAAGGGTAAACCTTTATAAAATATCTTTAATTTTTAACTTTTTGCTTTATATTATGAAATAACTTTAACTCACAGCTCTAAATTTTTTTCAAAAAATACATGAAAAAAATTTTTAATTATAGGAGGGGACTATGGCTATTTATGAATATTCATGTTTAAAATGTGGTCACAATTTTGAAGTGTGGCAACGGATTACTGAAGAACCTTTAAAAGTTTGTGATAAATGTGGTGGAGAATTAGTAAGATTGATTGGACAGACAGGCTTTATTTTAAAAGGAACAGGTTGGTATGTAACTGACTATGCGAGAAAAGGAAAAAATTCTGAAACTAAAAAGGAAACAACGAAAGAAACCGAGAATAGCAACTAAAGCCTGCGGCTACCCATACAATATCTAAAATCATGGTTACGATATTTTAAAAATAGAAATTCCACTTTCTATATTAAAATCTTGACTTTTTTATATTTAACTGTATCCTTTTTAATTAATTTTTAAATTAAAATTATACTTCAATAAGGAGGTAGGTGTGTTCAAAAGGTCCATTTTCTTTAGGCTAACACTAAGTTTTGCTATTCTCTTTTTCCTTTTAATCGGTTTGGTAGCTTTTCTGATGTATGAAATTAAACATGTAAGAGGGTTTAACACCTCTGTTGACATCTCAGGTTCTTGGAGTAGAGCAAATCACATAGCTATCGCGAAAAATGTGGGGCTCTATTATGAAGAAGTCTGTGTATCCAAAAAAGATG
>JBKBTC010000016.1:0-16127 GCA_046291435.1 Caldimicrobium sp.
GATAAATTACCTCTTGATATTACCGAGACGGAAAATATAAAACTTATACCAATTAACATAAATAAATTTATATATTCTCCCAAGGACAAGCTATTATTTACTCCTTATGGTTTTATTCTTAAGATTAATGTGCTGAAAAAAGGTTATTATAGTCTGCAAAAGGAAATAAATTTACTAAATGAAAAATATATTTTGATAGAAAAAGAAATAAAGGAATTAGATTTAAAAGAGAAAGAATGTTTTTCTAAAATACAAAACCTGGAAGAGAAAACCAAAGAATTAACTTTTAAAAAAGCTAAAATTCAAGAAGAAATTAAAAAATCTATGCTTACATTAACTCAAATAAATCAACAAAAGATAAGATGGGAAGAGCATTTGAAAAATTTAAATGAATTGATGCAAAAAAATAGGAATGAACTTATTCAAAAAGAAAGAGAACTAAAAGAAATCCTTAAAAAAAAAGAAAAATTGATTTTAGAAGATGAGAATATAAGAAAGCAAAAAGAAGAACTGGAAAAAGAATTTAGAAAAATGGAAAAAGAATTAATAGAAAAAGAAAAGGAAGTAATAGCTTTGGAAAAGGAGCAAATAAAGGTAAAAACAGAAAAGGAAGAATTGTTAAAAAGATCAGTAGAAGTAGAAAGAGATTTAGAAAGAACAGAAAAATTTTTGAAAGATTTTAATTATAGAAGTGAACTAATCATTAATGAATTAAACTATTTAAAAGAAAAGCTAAAACAAAAGAAAGAGGCAAAAGAAGAAATGCAAATTGAATATAGTAATATTTTAGATAAATATCAATTTATAGAAGAAAAAATAAAAGAGATAAATGAAAACTTGAAAAATATTTTAGAAGAAAAGAAAAAAATAGAAAAAGAAAAAAATAATCTAAGCAATAATATTTACAATCAAGAAATCAAATTGACTGAGTTAAATTTAATACTTGATAATTTAAACAAAGAATGGAGAGAGTGGAGAGAAGAATTAGGTTCTATAGAAACTGAAATAGAAGAAATGGAAAATTTAAATTATCAAGAATTAATAAAAAGAATGGATGAAGTAAAAGAGAAGTTAAAAGGGTTTCAAGAAGTTAATTTAGCAAGTATTAAAGAGTTTGAGGAAGTTTATGAGAGATATAATAATTTAATTCGGCAAAAAGAGGATTTAGAGAGAGCTCTAATGGATTTAAGAGAAATTTTAAAAGAGTTAAAAGAGCAGGCTAAAACTAAACTTATAGAAACAATGAAAAAAGTAAATGAAAAATTATCGGAAATTTTTTCCTTGGTAATGGAAGGTGGAACGGCTAATCTTTACTTTACTGAAGAAGATCCTCTTAAGGCAGGGATTGATTTAAAAATTCAACTTCCTCATAAAAATATCAAACATATTAATATGTTATCTGGTGGAGAGAAATCCCTTTGTGTAATTGCTCTGCTCATTGCCTTTTATCTAACAAAGCCTGGTCCCTTTTGCATATTGGATGAGGTTGATGCAGCACTGGATGATGTAAATTCTCAAAAATTCATAAATCTTTTAAAAAAAATTAAGACTTTTTCACAAATTATATTAATAACCCATAATACAAATGTTATGAAAGAAGTGGATACTTTAATTGGAGTGACAATGGAAGAAAAAGGGGTTTCTAAAATTATCAAGTTGGAAGTAAATAACCTATAAAATTTATAAATAAGTATCAGATAAATGAGCTAAGGCTCTTTCTGAAAGTATTTTAGATATTACTTCTTTATCTTGCATTCTTAATTCAATAAATTTAACACCAAAAACTGTATAAATATTTTCTTTAGAAATCCAACGAATCTCAGCTTTTGATTTAAAACTACATTTTATATCTGGAGACTTTATCTGTAAATAAAGGATATCTCCCACTTTAAGTGGTACATCTTGAAAGGTTCTAATTCTTGCTTCTTCAGCACTTAAATCTAAAACTTCACCTGTGAAATTAATACCATTATCTAATCCTATAACACATTGAAGATTTACATTATACCGAGTATAGTATCTTTTATCTTTGCTCACGACTTAAGATTTTTAATATAATTTTCAATCTTTTCCAAACGGTATCTTAATTCCTTCATTTCTTCTTTTTCTTTTTCTATAATCTCTATAGGTGCTCTTTCTAAAAATTGTGGATTACTAAATTTTTTTTCAATTAAGGACAATTTTTCTTCTATTTTTTTCTTTTCTTTTATTAATCTATTAATTTCTTTTTCAAAGTCGAGGAAATTTTTTAAATTTATATGCAATTCTCCAGATGATAAGGTAATTACAATTTCACCACTTTCTCTTTGGTGAATCTCTTTAAAATTCATAGATTCAATTTTTGCAAGATTAGTTATAATTTCTCTTTGCTCCTCTATTTTTGAAAGAATTTCTATATTATTTATATAGGTAATTGGTATATCCCTTTTGGAAGAAAGATTATATTCTGTTTTTAAAGCCCTAATAGAAGTGATTATTTCCATAGTTAAATTAACTATGAAAAGTTCCTCTTGATGGATAGATATATCTAATTTTTGGGGATAGGTGCTTTTTAAGAGATAGTGTTCTTCTATGAAGGGCAAATTATTCCACAATTCTTCAGTAATAAAAGGTATAAAGGGATGAAGAAGTCTAAGAATATAGTTTAAAACTAAGTACAGAACTGCCTGCGTAGATTTTCTAAAATGATTGTTTTTTAGTAAAATTTTTGAAATTTCTAAGTACCAATCGCAAAATTCATCCCAAAAGAAATGATAAAGAGCCATGGCGGCTTGATCAAATTCCATCTCTTCTAAATTAGCTCTTACCTTAGCAATAGTTATCTTTAATCTATATAAGATCCATTTGGAAAAGAGTGGAAGGGTATTAAACTCTAAAGCTTGTATTTCCGCTCTCTCTAATCCATCAATATTCATTAAAACAAACCTACCGGCATTCCAAATTTTATTTATAAAGTGCTTATAGCCTTCAATTCGTTTAAGAGATAGTTTTATATCTCTTCCTTGAGCAGCAAGTGATACAAGGGTAAATCTTAATGCGTCACAGCCATATTTATCTATTATCTCCAAGGGATCTATTACATTCCCTTTACTTTTGCTCATTTTTTGACCTTTTTCATCGCGCACCAAGGCATGAATATAGACTCTATGAAAAGGAACGGCACCCATAAAATGAAGACCCATCATAATCATTCGTGCAACCCAAAAATAGATAATATCAAAACTTGTTACTAAAACTGAGGTGGGATAAAAAGTTTTAAGAATAGGTGTATGTTCTGGCCACCCCATAGTAGAAAAGGGCCAAAGAGCGGAGGAAAACCATGTATCAAGCACATCCTCATCAGGAGTAAGCTCAAGACTACCACATTTGGGGCAAGCATCCACTTTTTCTTCCTTTGTAACAATTATCTCCCCGCAGGAATTACAATACCAAACAGGAACCCTATGCCCCCACCAGATTTGACGAGATATACACCAGTCTCTAATATTTTTCATCCAGTCAAAATATAGATTTTTCCAGGTATCTGGATAAAATTGAATAAAACCATATTCCACAGCAGCAATGCCAGGCTGAGCTAAAGGTTTCATCTTTATAAACCATTGTTTAGATAAAAGTGGTTCTATAATAGTATTACATCTATAACAATGTCCTACTACTAAATCATAATCCTCTTCAGAATGCAAAAGATTTTCTTTAATTAAGTCCTCAACAATTCTTTTCCTTGCTTCAAATCTATCTAATCCTGCATAGGGACCAGCTTCTTTTGTCATTTTACCCCATTCATCAATAACTTTTATAAATGGTAAGTTGTGTCGTTTAGCTACCTCAAAATCATTAAAATCATGAGCAGGTGTAATTTTTACAACGCCTGTACCAAATTCTGGATCTACAGTGCTATCAGCAATAATTGGAATTCTTCTTTTAAGAAGAGGTAATATAAGAAATTTTCCAATAAGGTGTTTATATTTCTCATCTTCTGGATGAACTGCAACTGCTGTATCACCAAGTAATGTTTCTGGTCTTGTCGTGGCAACGATAATGAACCCTGAATTATCCTCTAAAGGATATTTAATATACCATAGCTTACCTGGTTTAGGTTCAAATTCTACCTCTAAATCTGCAAGAGCGGTGCGACATCTTGGACACCAGTTAATAATATAATCTCCTCTATATATAAGACCCTCGTTCCAAAGTCTATAAAATACCTCCCTTACAGCTTTAGATAAGCCTTCATCCATAGTAAACCTTTCATAACTCCAACTACAACTTGCACCCAGTTTTTTTAGTTGTGCTATTATTCTTCGCCCGTATTTTTCTTTCCATTCCCAAACCCTTTCTAAAAATTTATCGCGTCCCAGAGTTTCTCTACTCAACCCTTCTTTAGCTAACTCTCTTTCAACTACATTTTGTGTAGCAATTCCTGCATGGTCTGTACCGGGGATCCACAACACATCATATCCATCCATTCTTTTAAAACGAGCTAAAACATCCTGAAGGGTATTATTTAAAGCATGTCCAATATGAAGAAATCCAGTGACATTGGGTGGTGGTATAACCATAGAAAATTTGGGTTTATTTGGGTCTAAGGAGGGCTCAAAAAGTTTCTCTTCTTCCCAAAGTCTATACCATTTATCCTCTACTGTTTTTGGATCATAACTTGGTGGAAGCTCCCTTTTATCCATTCCCATCCCCCTTAGTGACAATCTGAGTACCTAATCCCTCATCTGTAAAAAGTTCTATCAGTAAGCTATGGGGAAATCTTCCGTCTATAATATGAACTTTTTTTACCCCCTCTTTTATGGCTTTCCGTGCACTTTTTAGCTTAGGTATCATTCCACCTTTTACCACTTCATTCTTTATTAAATCCTCAATCTCCTCTACATACAAAGTAGAAATAAGATTTCCCTCCTTATCTTTTACTCCTTCTACATCAGTCAGATAGATAAGTTTTTCTGCAGCTATACTTCCTGCGATGGCTCCTGCAACTAAATCCGCATTTACATTATAAGCTTCACCTTCTGGTCCAATTCCCACTGGGGCAATCACAGGAATAAAATCTTTTTCAATCAGTGTATACAAGATTTCAGGATTAACTTTCTTAACCTTCCCTACTCTTCCGATATCAATAATCTCTGGTGGTCGGTCCTCTCCTGTATATTTATAAAGTGTCATCTTTTCTGCTTCTACTAAATTGCCATCTCTACCTGAAAGTCCAACAGCTTTACCACCAGCTTGAGTTATTAAACTCACGATTTCTTTATTTACAATGCCAGCTAAAACCATCTCAACTACATTCATTGTCTCCTCGTCAGTTACTCTTTGCCCCTCAACAAAGGTTGGTTTTATACCCATCCTTTCCATAACTTTACTAATCTGAGGACCCCCTCCATGCACTATTATGGGCTTTATACCCACAAATTTCATTAACACTATATCTTTAGCAAAGGCTTTTTTCAATTCTTCATCCACCATAGCATGACCACCATATTTAATAACCACTACTTTGCCATAAAAATGGCGAAAATAAGGAAGAGCAGAAATAAGAATTTTTGCCTTCTCTAAAATTTCCATCGCATCCTCCTAAAAACCTAACAAATCATAATACATCACCAAAGAGCAGGTGCATGCACGATATAACAGTAAAGAGGTATTGAGCCTGTATTTTTAACCCCGTGCTTCATCCCAGGTGATATAACCACACAATCGCCTTCTTTCAGAGGATAGCTATTGCCTTCTATATAGAGTGCCCCTTCTCCTTTTAAGACTAATATGGAATCTACTTCTTTTTCATGGGAGTGCACAGGAATTTCAATGCCTGGTTCAATCTCAAGCACTGTTATACTTAATTCTTGACTTTTTTCCTTTGTTAGAATAAAAGCAATTCTTACCCCTGGGAATTTTGGATGGGGTTGCATATCAAGTTTTTTTAGGTTAATTTTCATAAAAATCCTCCTTACTCAGGCTTAACTTTATATACGACCATATTGGGAAAATTGTCATAGACAAGTTCAAAATAACGGGAGTCATAATTTCTTAAGATAAACATAGCATTAAAAAGGCTTTTATCAGCAGGAGGTTGAACTAAAAAAAGACCTGTTTGATTATTTGCACCTTTTACAATTTCAATTACATAACCTTGAGGAAAAAATTCTTTTTTACTTAAAGTGTTTTTGTCCCGATAATAAAGTTCTTTTATAGGAATAGATTCATTTCTTACGCTAATTAATCCATTTATTAAATCCAGGCGAGCATTGTCTAATTCTGGACATTCAAGCAAATTAGGAGCAATTACTTTACAGGTAGGGATAAAAATTTTACCAAAAATACCCTCCTTTATCTTAAAATCATAACTTCCAAAATAATGTATCCATCCAAATTTAGGGATTAAATCTTTCGTAAAAACCCAGTAAATAGGAGCATTAATTGGCTTTACATATTCTCCATTTTTAACTTTTTCTACTATTTCTTCGGCTGAAGTTCCATTTTTAAGTAGTTTTGCAAGTCCAGTTAAACCGTAGTTGCTGACAAAAGAGGTAATTAACCAAGCCTCTCTCGGGTCTGAAGTAGTAAAAGACCTTGCAATAAAGTAGGTTTTTGGACTTGTTTGAGATCCACCATCGTGAAAAATAGCTCTTCGAGCATATAACTGAAAAGCATATCCATAATCCCACCAGCTCCAAATAACCGCATTCTTAGGTGTATTATTTTTAAGCCATACCATATCATTTACTAACTCAGCATCTACCTTGGGCGTACAAGTAAGGTCTTTAGCACCCCATTGTGTAATTAAAACAACTATAAAAATTAAACCTCCCAAACCAAAAAAAACTATTTTCTGTTTTTTCTCCTCATTAAAAAGCTTAAAGGTTGGAAAAATTTTTTCCAGTAATAGATGGATTAAATAACCTAAACCCATTCCAATGAATGGAGATAAATACATGGAAAACCTTGCTCCAGAGACAAAAACTAAAAGTCCTATTCCAAAAAAGGGGAGTAGGAAAATAAGGTTTCTTAAATTAAAAAGAAAGAGCAATAAGGCCCCCAATAAGCCAATAACTCCTAAGATGGAATTAAAAATTACCGATGAGAGAGCCTCACTAAAACTAACCCGAGTGGCCTCAGAGATTGATATAATAATATTTGGGAAATCTTTAAATAAAGTTTCTAAGGAGGTAGTTTTTTTTATGTTAAAAACATAGAATGATATCTGATCGTATAGAAAGATAGGACCGTGATAAAGATACCAAACCTGAGGAAGAATTAAAATAGCAAAAGAAATTAAATCCCTTCTTTGGAAAATAAAATTAAAAGGTTTTCTTAAAAGGAGATTTTTTATAGGTTCCCAAAAATAAGCTATAAAAAAAGTTAAAACCAATACAAAATTTAGATTAGAATGACCATACCATAGATAATAGATAAGTAGAAAGAGGCTGGCTAAACATATCCAGAAATATTTGGATTTATTACTATGAGCTCTAAAAAATTCGTAAAAGCTATAACCAACTAAAAAGGGCAAAGTAAGGTTAAAAACATCATGGTCTAATCGCATAAGACAAGTTCTTCCAAGGTACATAGGAGCTGAAACTGCAACTAAGGACCCTATAATTCCCACTAAAGGCAAGCCTAATCTGTTAAAATAGAAAAAAAGAGGTATGACAACAGTGGTTGCTAAAAGAGGTATCAAATAAAAGGTTAGCCAGGAAACACTCATTCCTGTTATCTCACTTAATAAATAAAAGAGATAGCTTATTAAATTACCAGAAAGAGTATATTGAGCATAAAAGCGCTCTTCATCAGAGAGTTTAGCTGTGGATGAATTATCAGGAAATAATCTAAAATGGTCTATCTCGCCTGACCTAAATAGTTTCTCCTTTAAATCAAGTGAGTACCTTGCAAAATGAAAAGAATCATACTCACTATAGAGAGGCTCCCCTTTATAAAAAAATTGATCTCTATTTGCTTTCCAAATACTTATATCGTCATATCTAATATACAAACTAAAAGCAACGGTTATCAAAAATAGAATATAGATGAAAATCCTCGTTATTATATTCATAAAGAACTCCTTAGCCAAACTTATAATTTACACCAAAACCGCTTCTTGGATAATCCCAAGCTATATTGTAAAAAGGACACCCTACTCTACAGGATCCACATTCTAAACAAGCTTGATAACTTATTAGAACTTTATTATCTTCATCCAACCGATATACTCCCGCTGGACAAAAATTGAGGCAAGGTTTTCTTTCACACCTTCTACATACTTCTACATTTCTAATTTTTAAATGGGTATACTTCTCATCTACATAAAACTTAACACTTCCGATTTTTTCATCAATATTAACTTCTTTCATAGGACTTACCAAAAAAGTTTGGTAAAGCTAACTATATCCTTTATTACACCCATAATTCCCCTTTTTTTTCTTATTATACCTAAAATTTCTTTCACTACATCTTTTTTATATTTTCCCTGGGAAGAAAAATATTTAGAAAAAACTTCATATATCAATTCTGGATAGAGATTAAAGAGATGTGTATTTTTAAAAAGAAATTTTTTTAAGTCTTTAATAAGAAGTAAGTCTTTGTATATATAGCTTTCTTTTAGTCGTTCCTCGTAATTTTTAAGAATTTTTCTGGTAAAATCGCCTCTATTAAAGGCGTCCATTATTGTTTCAGCTGCCATTATACCTGAATATATAGCCAAATTTGTGCCTTCACGAAAAAGGGGATTTACAAGACCTGCTGAATCTCCTACGACTAATACTCCATCCCCATAAAGTTTAGGCATACCCTTTACGCCCCACTCGGGTATTAGATGTGCTCCATATTCTAAAATTTCTGCTCTATCAAATATTTCTTTAAGAAAAGGATGATTTTTTGCTCTTTCCAATAAAACATAAGGTTTTAAATTTAGGTCTACTAAGTAATTTAGAAAAACCCCTACTCCGATGGAAATAGAGTCTTTATTTGTGTATAAAAACCCTGTGCCTGGGAGTCCCTTGGTGACTTCTCCTAAAATTTCTAAAGCTAAACCTTTATTAGCACCTATCCCCAGACGAGCTTCAAGGGCACCTTTTGGTAATTGTAATACTTCTTTTACCGCTAAAACCACATCCTCTGCTTGAAAAGATTTTTCAACTAACCCCAATTTTTCCGTAAGAATTCTATTAACTCCTTCAGCTAATACTATAACCTTTGCTTCTATTTCTGTTGGTGACTCATCACTATAACTTTTGGGTCTATCAACTATTACTCCTGATACTTTTCCATCTTTAATAAGAAGGTCAATTACCTTTGTTTTAGAAGCAATAAGGACACCCTTTTTGAAGGCATATTCAGAGAGCCAATTATCAAATTTTGACCTAAGAGCAGTATAAGCTTCATGAGGGTCCTTTTTAGTATGTAAAATTTTTACTGCTCCGTCCTTTGATAAGAAAACATATCCTTCCTCAGTGACAGGTCTTTCTGCTGGAAAAGGTTCAACAGAGGGAAAATCTGGAACGATTTCTTTTATAGAGGAAGTATAGATTACTCCTCCAAAGAGGTTTTTTGCCCCACAAAAACGCCCCCTTTCTAAAAGGAGAGTATTAATTCCCCTTTCTGCTAATTTTATCCCACAGGCAAGCCCTGCAGGACCACCTCCAACGATGACTACATCAAAGACAAAGCTACTCATTTGTTTTATTCATCTCTTTTATGGCTTTAATTAATACAGTAGCTACTTCCTTCCAATCCCCTATTATACCTAAATCAGCAATTTGAAATATTGGTGCTTTCTCATCAAGATTAACAGCAATTATAAAGTCAGAATTTTGCATACCTGCTCTATGCTGAATAGCACCTGAAATTCCAAAGGCAAAGTATACCTTTGGTCTAACCGTTTTTCCCGTCTGTCCAACTTGATGTTCATAGGAAATCCATCCTGCCTCCACTGCAAGTCTACTTGCTCCAACTTCACCTTTAAGTAAGGTAGCTAACTCTTTAAGAAGTATAAAGCCATCCTTCGACCCTAATCCTTTACCTCCTGCTACTATGACCTCAGCATATTCTAAATTTACTGATTTTTCCTTAGGAATAAACTCTATACGCTCAACTTTTGCTTCATTTTCTGTTAATTCAATCTTTTCTCTAATAACTTCACCTATAACTTTTTCCTTTTTCTCTGGAACAGGAAAGATTCTTGGTCTTACAGTTGCCATCTGAGGTCTATGATGGGGACAAATAATAGTTGCCATTATATTCCCGCCGTAAGCTGGTCTTGTCATAAGAAGATTTCCTGTCTCTTTATCTATACTTAATTCTGTAACATCAGCGGTAAGTCCTGTTTCAAGGAGCGTTGCTACACCTCCAGCTAAATCTCTGCCAAGAGGGGTTGCTCCTAAGAGAAGAATTTCAGGTTTATATTTCTTGGCAACTGCTGCCAGGGCTTTAGCATAAGGTATGTGTCTATAGTACCGTAAAACTTCATCATCAACTAAATAAACCTTTTTTGTCCCATAAGAAAAGAGCTCTTCTACTAAAGGCTCAATTTGAAAACCAAGAAGGACAGCACAAGGAATACCTGATAAATCACTTGATAGTCTTTCTGCTACTCCAAGAAGCTCAAAAGAAACAGGATGTATTTCCCCGGCCTCCTGTTCTATAAATACCCAAACTTCTCTCACAGAATCTCCTTTTTTTTCAAAATCTCTATAATTTCCAAAATTACTTTATCTAAAGGTACTTCTTTTAAATTATAAATTTTCCCTCTTTTTTTAATCTCAGGTGTATAAACTTTTTTTACTTGTGTAGGAGAACCTCTTAATCCAAGCTTTTCTCTTTCAAAGTAAACTTCTCCTTCCGCTGAAACCACTTCTGGTTCAGCTTTTATTGCCTTTAAGATCTCTGAAAAGGGAACGAAGGGAATTTCAGCTAAATCTTTTTCACAGGTAATTAAAACGGGAAGATTTGCCTTTAGAACTTCTAAGCCTTTTTCAGTTTTTCTTTGAAGAATTATCTTTTTCTCTTGTAATTCCAAATTAAGTATTTTAGTTACATAGGTGACTACAGGAACGCCTAAGCGAGTTGCAACACCTGGTCCAACTTGGGCTGTATCACCATCTATTGCCTGTTTACCAAAAAAATAAAGGTCAAAAGGTCTTTCTTTCTCTAAATGTTTAATCACCTGAGCTAAAGTATAACTTGTAGCTAAGGTATCAGCTCCAGCAAATTTACGATCTGAAATTAGAATAATACGATCTGCCCCAAACTCTACCGCTTCCTTTAAGGCATATTTCGCTTGGGGTGGTCCCATAGTTATTACAGTAATCTTTCCTCCGTATTTGTTTTTTAACTCACCTGCAGCACTCAGCGCCACGGCATCATAGGGATTGATAATAGATGGGACTCCTTCTCTAATTAAAGTTCCTGTTTCTTGATTTATCCTTATATTTGTAGTATCAGGAACTTGTTTGATAGAAACAAGAATATGAAGCATAAATTTATTTTTTATGACCTGGAAGTTCTAAATGAGTACAACTACCTGAAGGGCAGGTATGGGATTCTGCTATGCGAGGTTTATCTGAGCCTGATGAAAAGCTTCCCTCTCCTTTTAAAACAGAATGAACGATACTAAATAATCTTTCAACTTTATTAGAATTGCATTTTTTACATATAACTAAGGTAATTTCATCTTTATTTTTCAATAAAACTTCGAATTCTTCACCACATTCCATACATTTGAATTCAAAAATGGGCATAAAAAAACACCTCTGAGAGAATGCCCGGGGCCGGACTCGAACCGGCACGGAGGCGGTCCTCCAGTGGATTTTAAGTCCACAGCGTCTACCTCTTCCGCCACCCGGGCACTAACAAAATTTTAATACCATTTTTTAAAAATTGCAACTCCTTTTTGTGAATTAGACAGACAAAAGCTTAATCTTACCGTATAACAGGACAAAATCTGCAGTTTTTCTGAGATATGTGGTTCCTATTTTAAAATGTCGCTGTTAATTCCTATTTTGAAATGTCGCAATAATGGTAGTATTTCCGGGTAGCCGCAGGCTTTAGCCTGCAAGTAGAAAGCAGGTTATCTTTGGAGTAAGGCGCGGAAAATTAGAAGAAGGAGGATGTGACCTTTGAAAATAGTAAAAAAGTGCGACATAGTTATAGGAATAACACAGTTTTTCTGAGCCACTTAAGGCATCGTTTTAATTTATTAAAGTTTTAAAAAATTTCTCCGATAAAATTATATGACATAATTTAAAAGGAGGAGTCTATGAAAGTAGAAATATTCAAAAATTTAGCTTTAGATCAAGCTTTTGCTCAAAGTGTTTCACAAAATAAAAATATAAAAAATATTGAAACTCAAAGAATGACCCAAGAAGGATTTAACAAATCTGAAGTAGAAAAAATTAACGAAAAACAACTAAGAGAAATTAGCGATGAGCTTTCAAAGTTTTTAAATCAATTTGATTTATTAGCTAAAGTTGTTTATGATAAAAAATATGAAACTTTGGTTGTACAGGTTATGAGAAAAGATACGATGCAAATAATAAAGCAGATCCCACCGGAAGAATTGTTAGAGCTTTCAAAGAGGCTTCAAGAATTGGTAGGTATTTTGCTTCAAGATAAAGCATAGAAGTCGTCTTGCAAAAAAAATTAATCTGTGGTAATTTCAAGGTGAAATTCATATTTGATATCATATGGAGTAGGAGGTTTTGATGAAAGAATGTAATATTGCTGTAGTGGGAGCAACAGGTGCAGTGGGCAGAATGATGCTTCAAGTTTTAGAAGAAAGAAATTTTCCCATAAAAAATTTACGCTTATTTGCCTCTCCTAAATCTAAAGGATTAAAATTGCCTTTCAAGGGGGAAGAGATTGAAGTTGAAGCTTTAGAGGAAACCACATCTTTTAAAGGTATTGATATAGCTCTTTTTTCAGCAGGAGCTTCAAGAAGTCTTGCTTTTGCACCACTTTTTGCAAGAGATGGTGCTGTTGTTATAGACAATTCAAGTGCTTGGAGAATGGATCCTGAAGTGCCACTTGTAGTACCAGAGGTTAATCCTCATGCCGTGTCTCAATATGTAAATAAAGGTATAATAGCTAATCCTAACTGTTCAACCATTCAAATGGTTGTGGCTTTAAAACCACTCCATGATGTGGCAAAAATAAAGAGGATTGTCGTTTCTACCTATCAATCTGTGTCAGGTGCTGGTCAAAAGGCTATAGAGGAATTAATGTCCCAAGTAAGAGCTTGGTGTGCTGGGGAAATGATGCCACTTCCCAAACATTTACCTCAAATCATAGCCTTTAATTGCATCCCTCATATAGATGTTTTCTTACCGAATAGATATACTAAGGAAGAAATGAAGATGATTGAAGAGACAAGAAAAATTATGGAAGAGCCTCATCTTAGAATTACAGCTACAACCGTTAGAGTTCCAGTTTTTTATGGTCATGCAGAATCTGTTAACATAGAGCTTGAGAAGAAACTTACTGCAGAAGAAGCTATGGAAATTTTGAAAAGAGCCCCTGGAGTGGTGGTTTTAGACAATCCCGAAGAAAAGCTTTATCCTTTACAAATTCAAGTAGCAGGAAGAGATGAAGTTTTTGTAGGAAGAATAAGAGAAGATAATTCTGTAGAATATGGTCTTAATTTGTGGATAGTTGCAGATAATCTAAGAAAAGGCGCCGCAACAAATACCGTACAAATTGCAGAAATATTCATTGACCGCTATCTCTAAAACCTTGAAAGTTTTTATTGAAAAATCTGCCCTTCCCTTTAAATTAGCTCAAGAAATCTACTCTAAATTTCCCAATTCTCAAATCATAGAAAGTTATGAAAATTTCTTATGGAACATAAATGAAAAGGAAGATTTAATAACCTTAGGTAAGAAAGCTTTATTCGTCCTTCACTATAAAGGGTCCTTTATTAAGGCTTGTCCTGGAACAAAAAATTATGTATGCTGTGGTTATCAGATTTTTCATATAGGAGAGGGATGCCCTCTTGATTGTTCCTATTGTATCTTGCAAATGTATTTAAATAGACCAGGGCTTAAAGTTTGGGGGAATCTCTTAGAGGATGGTTTAAGTGAGCTCGGGGGCTTTTTAAAGGAGAGTAAAAATCAAAAAAAAGTCTTAAGAATAGGGACAGGAGAATTTACAGATAGCTTAGCTTTGGAAGAAATTACTCATATTTCAGAAAAATTAATCAATTTCTGGAAGGAAGTTGATCCTCTTGCTATCTTAGAATTAAAAACTAAGGTTGCTTTAAAGGAAGCTTTTTTTCAAAAAATTCCAAGCGATCCAAGGATTATCTTTGCGTGGTCCGTTAATACGGAGAAAATTATTAAGGAGGAAGAAAAAGGTACCGCTCCTTTTTCTCTTAGATTGGAGAGTGCTAAGAGAGCAGTAAAATATGGTTTTTCTGTAGCCTTTCATTTTGACCCCATAATTATGTACCCGGAAGCTTATAAAGAGTATCCCCAAGTTTTAGAGAAAATTCTTAAGAATATTCCCCATGAAAAAATTGCTTGGATTAGCTTTGGCACTCTTCGTTTTCCTAAAACCCTTAAATACATAGCTCAAAAAAGATTCCCTAAAACGAAAATTTATTCAGAAGAATTCATAGAAGGTCTTGATCAAAAAAAACGCTACTTCATAGATAAAAGAAAAAAACTTTACTTCTCTTTTAAAGAAATGGTGCAAGAAACAAAAGATAAAATTGCTTATTACTATTGTATGGAAAGTGAAAGGATATGGGAAGAAGTATTAGGAGAAAGGAATTTTCATTCCAAAAGCTTGGCTGAAAAATTAGACAAGGTGGCATTAAAGTTATGTTACTTATCTACATCTTCTTAGTTCTCTTTTTATGCTCCTGTATTAGTAATCAAATTAGTCCTAAAGAATATACATGTATAGATTGTCACGCAACCCAAAATTTTAAACATAGCCAATTAAGTTGTGTTCATTGTCATTCAGGCAAAGATAAAGCCAAAAGTAAGGAAGACGCTCATATAGGGCTTAAAGCAAACTTAAGTTTTTCTGAAATTGAAGGCATCTGCAGTAAATGTCACCAGAGTTCAATAAGTGAATTTAAAAAAACTCTACACTATACTTATCAAAAAGAGCTTACCAGAATTCTACGAGGATTTAAAGTAAAGTTTTCAATAAATAATATGGAAGATTTTGAGAAATTATCTTTTGAGCCCAATTCAAAAGAGGGAATAGTTGTAGATTTTTTAAAAAGAAGATGTTTAACTTGTCATATATTTTCTAAAGGTGAAGAGTATGCAGAGATCAAGCGAGCCCTTTATTGTTTTAGTTGCCACAGACCTCATAAACTTCAAAGACCAAGTGATAAAGAGTGTCTTTCCTGTCATTACAGCACCCGCATTGGTTGGGATTACTATGGTTATTATCCTCATAACTGGTTTAGAGACTATCGTTCTCCCCTTACTGAAGGAAAACACCCTGAAAGACCTTATGGAATAGAGGCTTATCTTTTGAAGGAGGATATCCATAAAGAGAAAAATTTTAACTGTGTAGATTGTCATAGTAAAGAAGAAGTAATGGAAGGAAAAAAAGTTTTATCTTGTAGAACCTGTCACAACACTTTTAAAAATAAGCTCTTTCATCAAAGAAAGATTTTAAACAAAGTTGATTGTGCCGTGTGTCATGCTAATTTTCTGGCAGAAGATCCTTTAAAAATTTGTTATTTAGAATTTCAGCCTAACTTAGAAGCTTGGGTAGATTTAGCAGTTCAGGAATCTAAAGAAATTGAAGAAAAAATAGAGGCTTTTTTACTCAGGAAACCTCTTAGCTACATTATGAGAGATAAATTTAGTGGTGAGGAAAAAAAAGGTCTTTGGCTATGTACCCTCAGTGAGAGAAATTTTGTCCATTTAAGACTTGGAAAAAATATAGAAGGAAAACTTTGTTTAGAAAGGTCTGAAAAGATTATTTTAAGTTTCCAAGATTTTGAATTAACGGGAACTTTTAAAACCTGTAAGGTGCCCCATTCTATTGGGAAAGGTGATATAATAAGAGCAATGAAAGTTTTAAAAGAATTTCAGCCGTAAAGATTATGTTATATCCGGAGATAAAATTAAATCCCAAGGGGTTAAAAAAATTTTTTAAAGGACATC
>JBKBTC010000017.1:0-15883 GCA_046291435.1 Caldimicrobium sp.
CCTGAGATGTTCTATATTCCTCCACGGTTATCTCTGGACCAGAATCTAACCCTTGACAAAAGCCTTCTTTAACCAAGTAGTAGAATTCTTCATTTCTTTTTTCGTCTCTATTTCGAAAAAGACCAAAGCCCAAGGGATAATATCTGCAAGCAAGGGGTCTTACCTCATAGATTTGGCATCCACCTTCACCTAAGAAGGGGCATGTTTTTTCTTCATCCTCCCTCATTTTAAGTTTAGCAATGGGAAGTCCTGATTTAGGAAGAATAAAAGGCTCTGTGTATTGTAAGAGAAATTCGTCGGTAGTTAATTTATGAAAATCTCTTATACGTAAAATATCATAAGGAGTAAGGGGTAAAAACAGGTCTGAGCAGCAAAGCTTAAAACAAGGCACTCCAGGATAACATTGAAAAATTAGCTTTGATTGAGGAGTTAATCGGATAGGTTCTACAATTTTTTCAAAGCCTTTCGCTCTATGAATGCCTTCCATTTTTGGTTCACCTCAGTCTGTTTGCTTATATGATAATCCTTTTTAATTATTTTGGAAGAGCATTAATAATTTTTAAAAACAAAGCCCCTCCAAAGGGTACCCAAAAATTATCTCTTTGACTAAAAAATTCAAGGCAGGAAAGAAGTAATGCTGTAATTACAAGTATCCAAAAAGGATAATTTAAATATAGCCCTCCTATGAGGAAACTACAGAAAAAAAAGGTTAAACTTCCAGGAAGAGATTTGTTAGACTTCAAAAAATTTTTCCCATACAACCCTCCCACTATACCAGCTAAAGGATCTGCAAGTCCTAAAACTAAAATTAAATATTCTAAATCTCTGCCTGCTACTAAAAGAGTTGACATGAGTATTCCTAAAAGATAAAAAGTACCGTCGCTTACTCTTTGTAATTCGCTTTTTTTTAATAATGGAGCCCATAGCTTAGGTAAAGGTACCTTTTCTGGGTATTTTATCCTTAAAAATTCCCATATCAATGATAAAATAAGGAGTACGGAAAGGATTAAAAGAAAAAAAACTTTTTCAGAAAATTTGTAAAGGGCAAAAAGAAAGAGTGAAAAGAGAATGTGAAAGAGTTTTCTTTTCCAATTTATTCCCATTCAATGGTGGCTGGTGGTTTTGAAGAAATATCATAGACAACGCGATTGACTCCATTCACTTCATTAATAATGCGATTAGAGATTTTTGCTAAAAGCTCATAAGGTAATCTAACCCAATCAGCAGTCATAGCATCTTGACTTTCAACCACCCTTAAAGCTATTACATATTCGTAAGTTCTTGTATCTCCCATAACCCCTACTGTTTTTATGGGAAGAAGGACAGCAAAGCTTTGCCAAACTTTATAGTACCACTGGGAGTTAAGCATTTCTTCTTGGACGATTGCATCCGCCTCTCTAAGAATATTTAATTTTTCAGAGGTTACTTCACCTAAAATTCTCACCGCAAGTCCAGGACCTGGAAAGGGCTGTCTCCAAATAATGGTTGGAGGTAGACCTAAAACTTCAGCTATTTTCCTTACCTCATCTTTAAAAAGTTCTCTAAGAGGTTCTACGAGTTTTAAGTGCATTTTCTCAGGCAATCCACCCACATTATGATGGCTTTTTATCCTAACGGAGGGTCCTCTAAAAGAGCAAGACTCAATTACATCAGGATAAAGCGTTCCCTGGGCTAAATAGGTTACTCCTTCAATTGATTTTGCCTCTTTTTCAAAAACTTCTATGAAGGTTTCTCCAATAATTTTTCTTTTTTCTTCTGGGTCGGTTACACCTTTAAGCCTATTAAGAAAAATTTCGCTTGCATCTACATATCTTACCTTTAAGCCAAGCTGAGTCATAAGTTGAAGAACTTCTTCAGGTTCACCTTTTCTCAAAAGTCCATTATTAACGAATACAGGAATTAATCTATCTCCTATGGCTTTATGGACAAGTAGTGCCGTAACGGTAGAATCAATTCCTCCTGAAAGTGCACAAATTACCTTTTCTTCTTTGCCAATTTTCCTCTTAAGTTCTTCAATGGTAGTTTCCATAAAAGAGGGCATGGTCCATGTACCTTGGCATTGGCAAATCTCATATATGAAATTTCTTAAGAGTGTTAACCCAATCTCTGTATGGATAACTTCAGGATGAAATTGCACTCCAAATAGGGGTAATTCTCTGTGCATAAAAGCTGCATAGGGTGAATTTTCAGTCTGTGCAATAGTTATAAATCCTTGGGGTAGGGCTTCTACTCTATCACTATGGCTCATCCAAACTTGATAAGTCTTATCTTTTAAAAGACCTTTGAAAAGAGGAACATCTTTTAGTATGTTTATTTTAGCTTGACCAAACTCTCGCTTTAGACTTCTTTCAACCCTTCCTCCAAGAAGATGAGCCATAAGTTGTGCACCATAACAAATTCCTAAAATCGGTATTCCTAAATGGAAAATTTCAGGTGAAATGGTTGGAGCATCTTCATCATATACACTTGAAGGACCTCCAGATAGAATAATCCCTTTGGGGTTAAATTCTTTTATTTCTTTTAGACTTATAAAACAGGCTTTAATTTCACTATAAACAGAAAGTTCCCTTACTCTTCTTGCAATTAGTTGCGTGGTTTGAGAACCAAAATCTATAATAAGGATTTTTTCTTGGTGCTCCATTATCTCTTGCTCCTCCTAAGCACAATGATACTAAGCATTAATAATAAGATTAAAACACCTGAAAGCGCCATTTCATAGAGGATAAATTTCATTCGTTCAGGTAGAAATTCTGCTGGATGAGAGATCTCAAAAGATAAGATTAAAAGTCGTCTCACTAAAGCAGTTATAGCAATTAAAATAAAGGGTTCAACGCATTTTATGGCACTCTCCTCTGTAAGAGCTACAATGACTGTATAAAAAACTTCCAAAAATATTAAAGAAACCAAAATTTTATCCAAAAATTTTATTGCACCTTCTGTTAAAGTTAAGGTTTGATAAAGATTAATTAAAATAGTTAAACCATCTATCATTACAATGACAAAGCCTATAATAAGACTTAAGGCTACTAAATAATAAAGATATTCTTCTAAAGTTGAAAGAATTTCTCTCATCTTTAATCTAAAAAGCTTAAAATTCTTCTCATCCATCTTTTTTTGTATTTATAATTGTCATAGTTTTTGCGAGTCCTATTCTTAGAATACTTTCTAAGGCATAAGTTGCTGCTTCAATTACTTTTTGAACTAAGCTCCATTCCTGTTCACTGAAAGGAGATAACACATAATCTCTTGGAGAGCCCTTCTCTGGTTTTCCAATTCCTAATCTTAATCTTGGAAAGTCTTTGCTTTGAATAGATTCAATAATAGATTGTACACCTTTATGTCCACCAGCCCCACCTTTGGGTGATAATTTTATTTTTCCCAAAGGCAGGTCCAAATCATCATATATGACAAGCAGATTTGAAGGTATTTCATTATATTTTTGTAAGATTTTTTTTACAGCTCTTCCTGATAAATTCATAAAGGTTTGTGGTTTAGCCAAAATAGCAACATTCCCATATTTGGCGATTTCACTTTCTAAAGCAGGGTCTAAAGAAAAGTTAATTTTATGCATTTTAGCAAAATGGGAGACCACTAAAAATCCAAAATTATGGCGAGTATTTTCATATTCTTTTCCGGGATTTCCTAATCCGCAAAAAATCCACAATAAAATTAAACTCCCTAACTTGAGGCTTTCTCTTCTCCTACTTCTTCAGTTGTGGCTTCTTCAGCTACAACAGTGGCAACCGTCTCTTCTGGATGATCTATAACTTTAATACCTTTTGGTACTTGTATATCTCTTACATGCAAACTATCTCCTATATCTAAACCGCTTAGGTCAACTACAATTTTATCAGGAATTTCTGTAGGTAAGCATTCAATGGTAAGTTCGTGAAGCATAATTTCTAATATTCCGCCTTTCGTTGTTCCTATAGGTTTGCCCACAAATTCAATTGGCACTTCTACCTCTATAGGACGTCCTTCTTCAACTGATTGAAAATCTAAATGAATAAAAAAATCTGTAACAGGGTCTCTCTGAATTTCTTTAAGAATAGCTTGCTTTTTAACTCCCTTATCATTGGTAAATTCCAAAGTAAAAATTACTGTTTCGCCTTTGTATTTATTATAAATCTTTTCAAATTCTGAATATTTAACGCTAAGAGGTGTTGGTTCTGTATCTTTTCCATAAAGAATAGCTGGTAAATATCCCTTTTTTCTCAGCTTTTTGGAAACTTCCTTTCCTGTTTTTTCTCTCGGTACTACTTGCAAAACTACTTGTTTCATTTTAAATCCCCCCTAAAAATTTTTAACCCATCTCTTTTTAAAAGACTCAATCCCATTATAGCACAATTATAAAAATTTTTCACTAAGCCACTTTTTTAAATAAAAAGAGAACTAATGGAATCATCTGTATGAATTCTCCTTATAGCTTCTCCTAAAAGCTCAGCTACACTTAAGACCTTAATTTTCTCCAGAGCCCTCGCCTCTTCTCTCAAGGGAATAGTATCACTTACAAAGAGGGTCTTTAATGGCGATTTTGCAATTTTTTCTACCGCATTTCCAGATAAGACTGGATGTGTAGCTATAGCATAAACTTCTTTAGCTCCTTTTTCTAATAGGGCTTCAGCTGCTTTGCAAATGGTACCCGCAGTATCAACCATATCATCTACTAAAATAGCTATTTTATCCTTCACATCACCAATGATATTCATCGCCTCGCATACATTTGGTCTGGGTCTTCTTTTATCTACGATAGCAAAGGTTGAATCGAGCCTTTTAGCATACTCTCTTGCTCTCTCCACTCCACCAGCATCTGGTGATACAATAACAAGGTCCTTATCTTTAAAATTTTCTTGGAGATACTTTATAAAAACAGGCATTGCATAGAGATGGTCAACGGGTATATCAAAAAAGCCTTGAATTTGTCCTGCATGTAAGTCCATAGTAAGAACTCTTCTTGCACCTGCAACCACGATAAGATTGGCTACCAATTTTGCAGAAATTGGAGTGCGAGGAGCGGTTTTTCTGTCCTGCCTTGCATATCCATAATAGGGTACGACTGCAGTGATCCTCCTTGCTGAGGCTCTTCTTGTAGCATCTATCATAATTAAAAGTTCCATCAGACTCTCATTCACTGGAGGACAAGTGGGCTGTACGATAAAAACATCAGCCCCACGAACATTTTCTTCAATTTCCACAAAAAGCTCTCCATCACTAAATCTTTTTAAAGTATGCTTCCCAAGTGGAATTGATAGATAATTACAAATTTTTTGGGCAAGTTCAGGATTGGAGGACCCAGAAAATATTTTAATGGGGTTGGCAAACATTTCTTTATGCCTCCTCAAAGATCTAAATTTTTTGCCACAAATATTTTAACATTATTTAAATTTTTTTTTAGTCTACTAGCAGAAAATAAAGGTGGCTCTTCATAAACACCATAGATGGTTGACCCCGTTCCTGATAAGCTCACCGCTAAAGCTCCCTCTTCATACAGCGCTTTCTCATATTCTCTATACTGAGGATAATTTTTAAAAATTAATTCTTTAAAATCATTAATTAAGCCACTTCCCTGCTTCCAGGGAGGAAGAGAAGCTTCATATTTAATAGGACTTTTTTCATTTGTCAAGTTTAATTGTTGGTAAGCCCAAGCAGTATTTATTTGTAAATTAGGATAGAGAAGTAAATAGTAAGCCTGATAAGCAGGAAAGGGAGTTAAAATTTCACCAATACCTTTTCCTTCAGCAGTGGCATAATCCATTAAGAAGAAGGGTACATCTGCCCCTAAGGATGTTGCTATGGGGAGAGCCTTTTCTTTTTCTACCTTATAAAGATCACATAGGGCTTTAAGTAAAGTGCCTGCATTACTACTTCCCCCACCTAACCCAGCTCCTAAGGGGATCCTTTTTATAACTTTAATTTTAATCTCTTCAGAAATTTTGAAATAATACTTAAAACTTTTCCAGGCTTTATATAGTAAATTTTCTTCCACTGGTATGGCAACCTCTGAATAGAAGTCAAGAGAAAAGGAAGAGGCTTTTTTAATTTCAATTTCATCAAAGAGGGTTATTTTTTGAAAAATGCTATATATTTCATGATAACCATCTGGTCTTTTTTTTAAAACTTGAAGAGTAAGATTAATCTTTGCAGGGGATAGATAAAAATAAATTGACATTAGAGAAAAATTTTAACTGCAGAGTTTTACATACTTAAGTTTAAGCTCATATAGAATTGTCTGCAGCAATTTTTCTTCTTCTAAGGTAAGATTTCCTTTAGTTTTTTCTTTAAGCATTTCAAGGGTCTCAATGGTTTGACGAGCAAGCATTAAATTTGGTTCTTTGCGTTTAGTTATAGGATCAGGGAGCTCTCCAAGATGAACTAAAGCTGCTGTGTTTAATGAGAGAATAAAGGTATTAAAATTTATTAAGTGGCAAAGGTCTTTATCCCATTCCATGACTTCACCCCTTTTTCTTAATTAATTTAACTTCTGGTTTGATTAAAAATCCTCCTTTGGGAGGCTTACTTTGGGAAAGTTTTTCAGAAAGCTTTTTTATACGATCTGTAGGGCAATATTCTTTAGCTTTATTCAAGAAACGCTGGGCATCTTTTATCTTGCCATCAATAAGGTAGTCTCTTGTCCTTTTAAGGATAGCTTCTTCTCGTTTTTCTCTATAGGCAGTTTTATCTTGAAATCCAAAAAGGGAGGGCACTTTTAAAACTTCTGAGGAATTACAATATGGGCATGGAGGGAAATCTTCATCTATCTTCATAAGCTTCTCAAATATCATACCACAATGTTCACATTGGAATTCATATATGGGCATGGTTTAATAAAAATTTAATGCAGAAATAGAATCTATCAAGCTTATTTTTCTCAAGTAGTTCAGGCAGCCTTGCCTGAATAAATTTTGTAGGAGCCAATTGCTATAGACACATCCATTTAGGTAGCCGCAGTCTTTAGCCTGCGAGAGAATTTTGAGGCCCAGTAGCCGCAAGCTTTAGCCTGCGTGGTTTTTAATGTTATTCTATTTGCAAGCTACGCCAGATATTGACAAAAAGGGAAAAGTGGTATATTTTTTAAATTAAACTTGGGGCCGTAGCTCAGAGGGAGAGCGCGTGAATGGCATTCACGAGGTCGTGGGTTCAAGTCCCACCGGCTCCATTTTTTCTATACCTTTCTTAATAGATAATTTTCTTGTTTCCTTCCAGTCAAAAACCTGTACCCAAAAGACATCTCTTGAGTTTATCGCTGGCTAAAGCCTGCGACTACCGGGAAATTCAAAATTTTTTAAAGAACTGGGCGGTACTTAAATCGTCCCTACAAAACAAATTCCAATCAAAAATCAAAGGTAGGGGCAATTTTTGAGTTATCCGATAAAGTAAAAATGGTTAGCTCAGTCCTCCTTGTCTGAGAAATCTTTGGCAGGGACGCCCATACTACCATATATAGTCCGCAGACTAAAGCCTGCGGCTACCCGGAAATACTAAATCCTGAGGCTACCATAAATGTGAAATTTCAAAATAGGAATTAACAGCGACATTTTAAAATAGGAACCACAAAGACAGAATGTGGACTTGACAAAATTATAATAAAAAGTTATTTTAAATATTAGGGAAAAGTTTGGGCCCGTAGCTCAGCTGGTTAGAGCCACCGGCTCATAACCGGAAGGTCCCAGGTTCGAGTCCTGGCGGGCCCATGCTAAATTATATGTCTTTAAAAGTTAAGGATATATACTTCTTCTTAGAAAAGTTAGCCCCTTTAGGACTTGCTGATAAAAATGATAACAATGGATTACAAATAGGCTCCTTAGAAGCAAAAGTTGCTGGTATTCTCTTAGCAATAAATCCGATATATCCCGCTCTTATATCCGCCCATAAGGAAAATTTAAACCTAATAATCACTCATCACCCCCTTTTTTACAAACCAATAAACCAGGTAATTTTAGAAGATTATCCTGGAAAGATTATTTCTTTTGCCATAAAGAAAAATCTCCATATCCTCTCCTGGCATACACCTTTAGATAAAATTTCCTTCGGTGTTAGTGAAGCTTTAGCTAAAGAGCTCTCCTTTGAAACAGAAGATTTTATATATAAAGAAGGCGAGAATTTTGGATATGGAAAAGTAGTAATTTTTAAAAATTATGTTAAACTTTCTGATTTAGCCAAGACAATTAAAGATAAGCTTAAAACCTGGGTAATGGTAATAGGAGATCCTGAAGCTAAGATACAAAAATTAGGGATTTGTGGTGGATCAGGAGCCTTTTTAAAAAGCTATCTTGTGGAGCAGGGGATAAATACACTTTTGACCTCTGATGTGAAGTATCATCAAGCTCTTGAAGCAAAGGAAAGTGGTTTTAATTATCTACTCATAGATCATGGAATTGGTGAATCCTTCCTATTAAAAATCCTAAAAGCAAAGCTTGAAGAGTTTTTGGCTGAAAAAGGAGAAACTATAAAGATAAAAATTTTTCAAGAGGAAAGTCCATACATGATTATATAAGGGGGAAATGAAAAATGCAGGAGGATATCGCGCGACTTATTGAATTGCAAAAAATAGACCTTGAAATTTTTAATTTAGATAGGTCTATTGCAGAGATTCCTCAAAGTTTGCAGAAGGCTCGGAAGAATTTAGATGCCCTTCAGCAAAAGCTTAGTTTATTAGAGGAGGGTATAAAAGAAAAGGAAAGACAAAAGAATCTTTTTGAAGAGGAATTAAAGGAAGAACAAAAAAGATTGAAACAAACTCAAGCCAGGTTAACTCAACTTAAGGGTTCAAGGGAGTATCAAGTTTTGATGAGAGAAATTGATGAAACTAAAAGGACTATTCGTCAAAAGGAAGATGAAATCTTAAAATTAATGGAAGATTTAGAAACCTTACAAAAGGAAAAGAAAAAATTGGAAGAAGATAAAGAACAACTTCAAAAGGTCTTAGAGGAAGAAACTACAAAATATGAGCAGTTTTGTGAAGAAATTAGATTACAGAAGGAAAAGCTTTTAGCCAAAAGAAATGAGATTGCGAAAAAGGTTTCTTCAGGAATTTTAAGGAGATATGAGCTAATAAGAGACAAAAAAAGGGGCATTGGAATAGCTGCAGTGGATGGAGGAATATGTGAAGGGTGTTTTATGTCTATTCCACCTCAACTTTATAATGAGTTGCAAAAGGATAATCAATACTTTGAATGCCCTCATTGCAAGCGATTAATTTATTATAAACCTCTCTATTATAAGGAAGAAGAAAAAGCTCTCAAAGAGGGGTCTTCCTAAGATATTTCTCCATTATAATAATGATATTTAAAGTTCCAGAAGATCCTAATCAATTAAGAGATACTCTGAAAAGAATAGCCCAATTTTTAGAATCAGATAAAGTTGGGGCTATACCTACCGAGACTTTCTATGCCTTGGCTTGCAATCCTTTTTCAGAAAAAGCTTTAGAAAGGCTTTTTATCTTAAAAAAAAGAGAGCCAAATAAACCCATCTTGCTTTTACTTGGAAGCTTGGATGATTTATCTTTAGTGGTTTCCCATGTGCCTGCCTTAGCGCTTAAATTAATTAAGAAATTTTGGCCAGGACCTTTAACTTTGGTCTTGCCAGCAAGAAGGGGGCTCCCTAAATTACTTACTGCCAACCTTGATACTATTGGTGTAAGACTTTCTTCCTGTGAGCTCACAAGAAAGGTAGCTCAAGCCTTTGGAAACCCTATTACAGGAACCAGTGCAAATCTTAGTGGAAGTCTTCCCTGTAAAAATCCAGAGGAAATTGCTAAGGTTTTTCCAGATTTAGATTTTATTTTAGATGATGGAGATATTAAAAGTGAAAAACCTTCCACAGTGGTTGAAATTTTAGAAAACAAGATAAAACTTATCAGGGAAGGGCTAATCCCCTTTGAAAAAATTTTAAGAGTAGCGGCAGGAGAAGATGGATGAAAATTGCCATTTGTGGAAAGGGAGGAGTTGGAAAAAGTTCTGTGGGGGCATTGCTTGCACTTTCTTTTTTGGAAGCAGGATATAAAGTTTTGGCAATTGATGCAGATCCAAGCCCTCATTTAGCAAGATTATTAGAAATAGAAAAGGAGATTATACCAATTGCGGAGATGACAGACCTTTTAGCAGAAAGAGCTGAAAAGGCAGGACCCTATTACACACTAAATCCTAAGATAGAGGATTTACCAGAGAAATTTGCCGTGAAAAAAGATGGCTTAAGATTAATGGTTTTAGGTGCCATAAGAACAGCTGGAGGAGGTTGCGCTTGTCCAGAGCAGACTGTTTTAAGAAGGCTCCTTACCTATCTTCTTCTTACGGCAAAGGAAGTGGTTTTAGTTGATATGGAGGCAGGAGTTGAACACTTTGGAAGAGCAACTCTTACTCCTATAGACCTTCTATTAGTAGTGGTTCAACCTTTTAAGGGAAGCATTGAAACAGGAAAACAAATTATTAGACTGGCTCAAGAATTGAAAGTAAAAAATATTTGCGTGTTGGGTAATAAAGTAGCAAAAAAGGAACAAGAAGAATATTTAAAAAAAGAGTTTGGAGAAAAATATATTGCTTCTCTCTCTCCAGATGAAGAATTAGAACAGCGTGAATTTCAAGGAAAAGGTCTTTGGAATTATAGAGGATTAGTTTATAAGGAGGTAGCAGAGATAAGAAAAAAAATAGAGGAGCTCCTTAGTGCAACTTCCTGATATTCAAAATCTTAGTCCAGAAGAAAAAATTCCCATAGAAAAGGTGGGGATTAAAAATCTACGGTATCCTATTAAGGTATTAGATAGAGCAAAGGGTATGCAAGCAACTGTTGGTGAATTCAATCTCTATGTAGACCTTCCTTCCCATTTTAAAGGTACTCATATGAGTAGGTTTATTGAGGTTCTAAATGAATTTAAAGAGGAAATTCATGTTAAAAATATTAAAGAAATCTTGAGAAAGCTAAAAAAAAGACTTAATGCAAGGTCAGCTCATTTGGAGGTCTATTTTCCTTATTTTCTTGAAAAGAAGGCACCCATAACTCAGATTCCTTCTTTGATGGAATATCAAGCCTTTATGCTGGCAACTTTGCAAAGTAGAAAGATAGATTTAATTTTGGGTGTTAAAGTACCAGTTATGACCCTCTGCCCCTGCTCTAAAAGTATTAGTAAATACGGAGCTCATAATCAAAGAGGCTTAATAACTATTGCGGTTCGCTCTAAAAGTTTTATCTGGTTAGAAGAATTAATTGAAATTGCAGAAGATGCAGGCTCTTCACCTGTTTATCCACTTTTGAAAAGACCTGATGAAAAATATGTGACAGAAAGAGCCTATGAAAATCCAAAATTTGTGGAAGATGTTGTAAGAGGTGTTGCAGTAAAACTTTTAGAAAAAAAAGAGATTTTTTGGTTTAGAGTAGAAGCTGAAAACATGGAATCCATTCATGGTCATAATGCCTATGCCTGCCTTCGTTACCCCTTTTAAAGATTTATTCCTCTGAAAGCTCAATTTCTAAATAAGAAAATCCACATTCATAACATTTGACATCAATCGTTTTATCCAGTAAAGCTACATATAAAGTATCAGCACCACAAAGTTTACAAAGATCTTCAATCTTTTCTTCCTCTATAGCTTGAAGTAATTCCTTTTTTAAATCTTCAGTTATATCTGGATCAAAAATTACCTTCATATAGCCTCCAGATGTTTAATTAATAGATAAATTTTAACAAAAAAAGTGCTTTTGTAAAGGGAATTTTATAAAAAAAATTATAAAAATTTTTTTAAGAGGGTATCCTTTTCAAATTTTTTTGACTTTTGGGGGTAATCTAGTATAAAGTGGGTTCCTCTGGATTCTTTTCTCATTTGGGCAGATTTTATGATGAGTTCTGCTATTAAGGCTATATTTTTAAGTTCCATTACATCTAAATCTAAATATAGACCTTTCCAATTCTCTTCAATTTCTTGGTTAATGAGATTGATCCTTTTAAAGGCAAAATTAAGCATTTTAGAGGTTCTTACTATGCCTACAAAATCCCACATAATTTTTCTTATTAAATCCCAATTATGAGAGATAAAGACTTTTTCTTCTTTAATTTCTTTTATTTCTGGCTCTTTTAATTTGGGAAGATTTAATCTTTCCTTTTTAAAGATAGGAAATAGTTCTTTTATTTTTAAATAGGCTTGATGGGAGAAAACCAGGGCTTCTAATAGGGAATTTGAGGCTAAACGATTTGCTCCGTGAAGACCTGTGCAGGCACATTCCCCAAGAGCAAAGAGGTTTGGGATATCTGTTTGGGCGAAGATATTTGTTTTTATTCCCCCACAGAGATAATGTGCTGCTGGAACTACAGGAATAGGTTGAGAAGTTATATCTATTCCAAATTTTAAACAGGTCTCATATATATAGGGAAATCTTTTTTTGATATAATCTGAAGGTAGATGGGTTATATCTAAATAAACACATTCTCCTCCGCTTTGTTTTAATTCCATATCAATAGCCCTTGTTACTACATCTCTTGGAGCAAGCTCTCTTCTCACGGGATCATATTTATGCATAAAGGGTTTTCCTTCAGGGTTTAATAAAATTCCTCCTTCTCCTCGCAAAACTTCACTTATAAGAAAATTTTTCGCCCTGGGGTGGTACAAACAGGTAGGATGAAATTGAACAAATTCCATATTAGCTATGGTTACGCCGGCGTTATAAGCTAAAGTAATGCCATCACCTGTAGCGGTATCTGGATTACTGGTATACAAATAAACCTTGCCTGCACCACCTGTGCAAAGGGCTACAATAGGAGCTAAAAAAATTTTTATTTTAGAGTGCTCTAAATCTAAAACATATAAGCCATCAACTTTACAGGAATTTTTTGCACATCCTTGATCTAAAATGAGTTCTACAGCGAAATGGTGTTCAAGAAGAGTTATATTATTTGAAGAAATACATCTTTCCACAAGAACTCTTTCAATGGCTCTTCCAGTGTAGTCTCCCACATGAAGGATTCTATGTTTAGAATGACCTCCTTCTAAGGTTAAGTGAAAGCGAGAGGGATCTTGCGGATCTTTATCAAAAGAAACGCCCCATTCAATAAGTTCTTTTATACGGTCTTGAGCAGATTTTACCACTAATTCCACAACTTCTTTATGACATAAACCATCTCCAGCTATGAGTGTGTCTCTAATGTGTAAATCAAAATGATTTTCTTCGCTTAGGACACAAGCTATCCCACCTTGGGCTAAGGAAGTTGCAGTATCAAATATCCTCTTTTTTGTTATTACTATAACTTCACCTAATTCCCTTAATTTTAAAGCTAAAGATAGCCCTGCAATACCTGACCCTATGATAAGAAAATCAGTATGAATAATCTCCATATTTTAAACCTCTATGTGTTTAAAATTAGGTTTTCTTTCCAGAAAGGCTGAAATTAGTTCTTGTCCGCTTTTAAAAAAAAGGGAGGAAGCATAAGCCTCTCTCTCGCAAAATTTTATTGACCGCTTCTTTTTTGTATCCCTTTGAGAATCAAATATAAGCCATGGGACAGGTTTTATGGAATGGGTTCTAATGGGAATAGGTGTTAAGTGATCACAACAAACAAGAATGCGATAATTATTGGTAATAGAAGGAATATGTTCTAAAAGATATCGTACAACCCGTCTGTCAAGGTCATCTATAGCTTTTATTTTTAATTCCAAATCTCCAGCATGGCTTGCTTCATCAGGAGCTTCTATATGAATTAAAACAAAATCCAACTCCTTTAAAGCTTCAAGTGCATACTCTACTTTACCTTCATAATTGGTATCAATATAACCTGTTGCACCTGGTACATTAATTACTTCAAGTCCAGCTAAAACTGCTAACCCTTTAATTAAATCAACGGCGGAGATAACTGCCCCTTTTAATCCCCAAATTTCTTCAAAAGGCTCAAGGTCAGGTGTTCTTCCCTGTCCCCAGGGCCAGATTGCATTTGCTGGTTTCTTATTTTCAAGTTTTCTTCTCTGATTAATGGGATGTTTTTCTAAAATCTTAATGGCTTTAACTATAAATTCTTTTAGGTATGGTTCCTCATCATAGCTTTGAAAGGCAAACCATATGTCTTTGCCTATAAGGTCGTGCGGTGGATAGGTATGTAGACCTCCAGAACCGCCTCTCCACAGTAAAATATGCCTGTAGCTAACCCCAGGAATTATTTCAATTTTATCTGTAGCTATTTTGTGGTTAATACTATTAATGAGCTCTATTGCTTCATCAGTGCTAATGTGCCCTGCTGAATAATCCTCCATAATTAAGGAATTACCCTCAAATTTCAGAGTGACTAAATTGCACCTATAGGCTACATCTTCAGGCTTTAGTATGATACCTCTTGCAGCTGCCTCTATGGGACCTCTTCCAGTATAATACAGCTCAGGTGGATATCCCAGCAAGCCCATAATTGCTACATCAGAACCTGGGTTCATTCCCGTGGGCACGGTTTGACAGGTGCCAATCATCCCATAGCTAGCTAAAAAATCTAACCCAGGAGTTATAGCTACCTCAAGTGGGGTCTTCCCCTCAAGCTCCTTTAAGGGGAAATCACCCATTCCATCTCCAATAATTAAGATATATTTCTTAGGTGTATCAACCTTAGACTTTTTTCTTCCTCTTTTTTTACCTTTACCTATACCTTCATTCCCCTCTTCTAAGCTTTTTTCCATATCCATTATCTTCCCTCCTTATCCTTAACTTATAAAAGTTTGGCAATTAAAAAGGATAATTTAAAGATAATGAAAAAAAAGAAGGTTAACAAGACCTGTCCTAAAAAATCTTGAGGCGAAAAAATTAAACTTAAAAGATAAAAGGTACCTAAGAAATAAATTCTTCTTTGTTTATACAACTCTTGTGTAATGATTTCCTCTTTTATAAGTAAGGCAAAAAAAATTGGGAACTGAAAGATGATTACAGAAAAAAGGACAATTTTTAAGGCAAAAAACATAAAAGCAGAGACTCGGAGATTATTTACAAAATTTTGTCCAAAATATAAGAAAACTTTTAGAAAAAAAGGTGTCAAAATAAAATAACCAAATAGTATTCCTAACCCTGCAAATAATAAAGATAAAATTAGTAATCGTAAAAGAAATTTGCTTTCATAATAATAAAGTTCTGAAGAGATAGCTTTATAAACACGAAAGATAAGAAAGGGCAAAGTCAGAGCTAAAGCTATATAGAAAGATGCTCGTAAAACTACAAAAAGAGCCTCCTCTAAACTAATAAAAACTAAACTTTTTTCTGAGAGCAACCCAAAATAGGGATATAAAAGGAAAGGAAAGATTTTCGGAAAGAGAAAAAAAATAGAGAGCCAAAGAGAAAAAAGCAAAATAAGGTATATAATAAGTTCTCGCCTAAGACGACCAAGTAAATTTATCTCAAATATATTAGGAAGATTTAGTTTTTTCATCTTTTTTTGGATCTATTTGATCAATTAGCTTTAAGGGGTCAGAAATTTCCTCTTTTAACTGTTCAATGTCCTCCTTAATTTCTTTAATATCCTTTTCAACTTCTTCTATTTCCAGTTCTCTTTTGAGTTCATCAATAGCTTTTTTAACCTCTAAGGATAGGCGAGCTAAGAAGCGTCCCACTTCAGGTAGTCTCTCAGGTCCCAAGACTACAAGGGCTACTAAAAAAATAATCAAAGCTTCTGTAAAGCCTATATTAAACATAATCTTTATCTATGTATTTTTTGGGAATAGATTTTCCTAAATTGCAAAAGAGTTCATAGGAAATAGTTTGAGCTAATTGAGCAAGCTCATCAGCTGGTACCTCTTCCTTTGTGCCTCCCAAAAGGATAATTTCTTCCCCCAATTGTGGGTTTTCTATCTCTGTTAAATCCACATAAAGAGCCTTCATAGAAATAGTCCCTACCACTGGAACTCTTTTTCCTCTTATAACTGCAAAGCCCTTA
>JBKBTC010000018.1:0-15167 GCA_046291435.1 Caldimicrobium sp.
AGGTAAATCTTTCTTCTTCAGAAAAGACGTAAAATTCGAAATATTTTGGATTATAGGAGCTATTCCTTATCTTTGAAATCTTAAATCCTAACTCTTTGGCTGCTTGAGATAATTCTTCAACTCTTTTTTCATTTTCAAAATCCGTTAAAGTATGAATTCCTTTTTTAAGGAGGAGTAAAACTACTTTAGGTGGATAATTTTTTTTAAGTAGTGTGAAAAGTGTTTTTTCAAGTTGGAAGAAATTCTGAAAAAATTTAATTGGATCTTGAATTGCTTGATGAACCTTTCCATCTTTAAGGAGAGCAACTTTTAAATGAGAGAGAATTCTTTTTAGAAGGGTTTTATCTAATTCTTCATCATCCTTAAGGTAGTAATCTTTTTTTCCATCTACGATTCTATAAAGAGGAGGTTGGGCGATATATAGCCATCCTCTTTCAATAAGTTCTGGCATTTGTCTATAAAAAAAAGTTAAGAGTAATGTTCTTATATGAGCACCATCTACATCTGCGTCGGTCATAAGGATAATTTTGTGAAATTTACATTTATCTGCATTGAAGTTATCACGACCTATTCCAGTACCTAAACTGGCAATTAAACTCTTTATTTCTTCAGAGGATAACATTTTTTCAAAGTTTGCTTTTTCTACATTAAGAATTTTACCTCTTAAGGGTAGAACTGCTTGAAATTTGCGATCTCTGGCTTGTTTAGCAGAACCACCTGCAGAATCTCCCTCAACAATAAATAATTCTCTTTTAGCTGGATCTTTTTCACTGCAATCTGCTAATTTCCCTGCTGTTAAAAATTCTTCAAGTTCACTTTTTTTTCTAACAAGCTCTCTTGCCTTTCTGGAAGCTTCTCTGGCTTTTGCTGCGGTTATAACTTTCTGGATAATTTTTTTTACCTCTGAGGGATTTTCTTCGAAAAATTTAAGTAAACCTTCATAAACAAAGGACTCAACGATAGGTTTTACTTCACTATTTCCTAACTTCATTTTGGTTTGACCTTCAAATTGTGGATCTGGTACCTTAAGATTAATGACTGCAGTCAAACCTTCTCTTACATCTTCTCCTTCTACCTTTATTTTGAATTGCTTGGGAACCTTCTCAGACTCCAGATAGCGATTAATAGCTTTGGTGAGAGCAGTTCTAAAACCTATGACATGAGTTCCTCCTTCCTTAGTATGGATGTTATTTACATAGCTGTAAATAGTTTCATTGAAACCAGTATTATACTGTAAAGCCACTTCTACGATGATGTTGTCTTTTTCTCCTGAAATATAGATGACTTTATTGTGAAGGGACTCTCTTTTTTGATTTAGTGCCGTTACTAATTCTACAATACCACCTTTGAAATGAAAAACTTCACTATATCCAATTCTATTATCTATTAAAATGAATTTTACTGAGGGGTTAAGATAGGCTAATTCTTTAACCCTTTTCTTTACAATCTCTAAGTCAAATTCTAATTCAGTGCCGAAGATTTCAGGGTCAGGTTTGAAGCAAACTTTGGTTCCTCTCTTTTTAGTTTCACCGACAACTTTTACTTCTCCTTCAGGTACGCCTCTTTTATAGCTTTGAGTATAGACCTTACCATCTCTATAGACTTCAACTTTAAGCCATTCCGAGAGGGCATTAACAACGGAGACTCCTACTCCATGTAAACCTCCAGAGACTTTATAAGCACCATGATCAAATTTTGCTCCTGCATGAAGCCTTGTCATAACAATTTCTAAAGCAGAAATGCCTTCCTCAGGATGAATATCTACAGGAATTCCTCTCCCATTATCTTCAACACAGGCAAATCCTTCTTCGCTGAGAATAATTTTGATTTCCGTAGCAAAACCTGCTAAGGCTTCATCTACTGCGTTATCAAGCACTTCCCATAGCAAATGGTGGAATCCATTTACATCTGTAGACCCTATATACATAGCGGGGCGAGCTCTTACCCCTTCTAACCCACTTAAAACTTTTATACTCTTAGCTTCGTATCTTTCCATTTTAGATGAGTCACCTCTTATGGAAAATCAATTTAAAGGACCATGGGCATGAGAAGATAAAGAAAACCTTCGTCTCTATAACCTGTAATTAGTGCAGGAGCTCTTTCATCTTGAATTTTCATTTCTATCTCTTCAGAATTCATATGTTCCAAGGCTGATAGAAGATATTCTGCATTAAAGGTAATGCTTAGGGGAGAACCTTTATATTCTGCTGAGAGTTTTATTTGTGCCTTTCCTATTTCTGTCTCAGGAGAAGAGAGAATGACCTCTGTTGGAGAAAAATCTAATTTTATAGGTTTAAATCGCTCTGTGAGAAGAAGAGACACTCTTTTGATAGCGTCCATAAATAGTTTTCTATCAATTTTTAAAAAATTTTGAAACTCTTGAGGAATTACAGCCCTGTAATCTGGATAGGAGCCCTCAATCGTTCTTGAAAAGAAAAAGCCATCACTAAAAAAGAGTACAGCATAGTTGTTTACAAAACCAAATTTAACTAAAAGTTCATCCTCAGAAATTTCAGAAATTATGTCTCCCCCTTTTCTACTTAGAATAAAGCCTTCACTTAAATTAGAATTTTCAATATTTAAAACTTCTGTTTCAAAAAGGGCTAATCTGTGTCCATCTGAAGCAACAGCGCGAAGTTTTCCTTCTTCCTTTAAAGGCTCAAGATATACTCCCCCTAATACGAACCTTGTCTCATCTTTGGAGGCACAAAAAATAGTTCTTTCTATCAGTTGGGAAAGAACCTTTCCTGGTATTTCTAATAAATTTTCTTCAAAGAAATCTGGTAGGCTGGGAAAATCCTCCTCAGAGGTAATGGAAATTTCATAAGTTGTTCTTTCACTTTCATCTTTTATAAGTAGCCTGCTGTCTTCTTTTATTAACAAAACTTCATCTTCTGGGAAATTTTTAATAATTTCGTAAAATTTTCTACAGGGCACACAAAAAGAAGAGACATCTCCCTCAATTTCACAGGAGATTCTTCCTTTAAAGCCCTGTTCTAAATCTGTAGTGGTTAGATAGAGCAAATTGTTTGTTGCGTCAAAATTTAAAAGTGCCATGGATAAAACTGCCATAGAAGCTTTTTTATCTGCAATAGAGTCCCCTCTTTTTAAAAGCTTTTCTAAATTATCTTTATTTACTTTAATAACCATTTTCTGCCTCCTAAGGAATGGAAATAAGAGGATAGATTGTTTTTATTATACCATAATAGAAAAAAATCTAAAGGGCTCGCGATTTCTCAAAAATAATCTCTTTGGCAGTCGCAGGTTTCAAACTGCGAGAGAATTTAAGGGCTGAAAAAATCTGCGCAACCTAAAGCTTGCGGCTACCAAACCTTTGCAATTCGTGAATTGACCCAATTCTGGGCGTATATTCATACGACCCTGCAAAATATTTTGGGCTACTCAAAAATCGCTACTACAAGAATTTTAAATTTTTTGGTAGCCGCAGGCTTTAGCCTGCGAAAGTATAAAAAACCTTGAAGTCTTGGAAATTAGTAGTAATCTTTAACTTTATGGAAAAGGTTGTTTTACAAGTTGAAGGGATGACCTGTGTGAACTGTGCCAAGGCGATTGAAATTTCTTTAAAAAAATTAAAAGGAGTTAAAAAAGTTGAGGTTTCTTTTGAGGTAGGAAGATGTTTTGTAGAATACAATAAAGATTTTTTAAGTCTTGAAGACATTATTAAGGTTATAGAAAGTCTTGGCTACAGAGTTGTTTCACAAAAGATTAAGAAAGATTATCAAAGGGAAATTTTAATTTTTTCCTTTTTATCAAGCGTTATTATTATGTTTCTTATGTTTTGGGATCATCCTCAAAGTCTTATTTTTCAAGCAGTGCTTAGCATTTCTGTCCAAATTATTGGAGGTTTAAAATTTTATCGGGGAGCCTATGCTGGAATAAAGACACGTATAGGAAATATGGATCTTTTAGTAGCTATTGGAACAACCTCAGCTCTATTATATAGTATTTGCTCCCTTTTTAAAATTTTACCTGGAGAGCCTTTTTTTGAAACTAATGCCTTTCTTATCTCCTTTGTTCGTCTGGGAAAATATATTGAAGAAAGAACTAAAAGTAAATCTTTACATCTATTAAAGGAACTCTTTTCTATACAAACCTCTAAGGTTAGGCTTTTTCTAAAAGGTACAGAGAAAGAAGTTTCTATTGAGGAAGTTTTACCTGGAGATATTTTAATCTTTAAAACAGGAGATTTGGTTCCCTTAGATAGTGAATTAATAGAAGGAAAATTAGAAGTAGATGAAGCTTTGGTGACAGGAGAAAGTGCCCCCCTTTTTAAAAAAGAAGGAGATAAGCTTATCTCAGGAAGCGTAATTATAAGTGGATTTGCCAAAGTAAAAGTTTTAGCAACTTTAGAAAAAAGCTATATTTCTATGCTTTTGAAGATGGTGGAAGAGGCGATTAGTCGAAAACCACCTCTTCAAAGAATAGTTGACAAAGTTTCTCATTACTTCGTACAAGTAATAATAATACTCTCTGTCCTTGTTTTTGTTATATGGTACCAAAAGACAGGTAATATGCTTCTTAGTTTTAATTTTTCCCTTTCAGTTTTAGTGATTTCTTGTCCTTGTGCTTTGGGAATAGCTGTACCCTTAGTGATTTCTGTAGGTTTGGTAAGATCTTATAGGAAGGGGCTTTTAGTAAAAGATCCAGCTGTGTTTGAAAAGGCTCAAAGTATAAATTGTCTAATTTTGGATAAAACGGGTACTTTAACCAAAGGCAAACCTAAAATTGTCTCTTTTAAAGAATATACTGAAGATGCTCTTTCTATAGCTTATGGACTTGCTAAAACTTCAACTCATCCCTACTCTAAGGCAATTGTAGAGTTTGCTATACAAAAAGAGGTTAGTCATAGAGAATTTAAAGATTGTAAAGAGGTGCCTGGAGAGGGAATATATTGTGAGGATTATTTTTTGGGTAAATCTTCTAAATCTAAAGGTCTTGCCCTTGAGAAAGGAGATACACTTTTGGCGGAGTTTATAGCGGAAGATGAAATAAGAGAGGATGCTAAGGAAATTATAGAATTTTTTCAAAAATCTGGGATAAAGGTGATCCTTGCAACAGGAGATACGAAGGTTAAGGCAGAAAAAGTAGCTTTTGCCCTTGGAATTAAGGAAGTTTATGCGGAGGTTAAACCTGAAGATAAATTAAAACTGGTGGAAGAACTTCAAGTAAAAGGTTATAGA
Organism: Caldimicrobium sp.; assembly: GCA_046291435.1. Classification (GTDB taxonomy): domain Bacteria; phylum Desulfobacterota; class Thermodesulfobacteria; order Thermodesulfobacteriales; family Thermodesulfobacteriaceae; genus Caldimicrobium. The sequence goes on from JBKBTC010000018.1 coordinate 5,202, forward strand.
ATTGGTATGGTTGGAGATGGAATAAATGATGCTCCTGCTTTAGCTAAAGCCGACCTCTCATTCGTTATGTCTGAAGGAACTGATCTTTCCAAAAGAATAGGTGAAGTAATTTTACTTACAGGTTTAAGAGGGCTTAGAGATTTTTTCCAACTTGCCTTTTGGCTTCGTAAAAGAATTTTTCAAAACCTCTTTTGGGCTTTTTTGTATAACATCTTAGGAATACCTGTTGCTGGTGGTTTACTCTATTCTTATGGAATCATACTTAAGCCGGAAATTTCAGGACTAATGATGGCTCTTTCTTCTATTAGCGTAGTTCTTAATTCTGTGAGAAGATAAAATTTATAAAACCTCACCTCCCGAGTCTTTGTAGTAGCAAGCTTTAGCCTGTGAGAATTTTTTAACTCGGTAGCCGCAGGCTTTAGCCTGCGCAAGAATTCAAAAATACCCGGTAGCTTAAGGCTTTAGCTGAGGTAAAACTTGTAAAAATTTTTATATGAGTTAAATTATAAATAATTGAAAAATAAACTGAAGAGGTTAGAGGATACATGAATACAGAGCTTAAACTTGTAATATTTGGAGACCCAGTTTTAAGGCAAAAGGCTGAGCCTGTATTAGATATAAATGGAGAGCTAAAGGTCTTAATTGAAAAAATGGCTGATTTTATGTATAAATTGAAGGGTCTTGGGCTTGCTGCCAATCAGATCGGCATAGCTAAAAGATTTTTTATTATGGATATAGCCCAAAAGGAAGGGAACCCTAAGCTTGAGGTATATATAAACCCTGAGATTTTATCCACCGAAGGAGAAACTGTTTATGAAGAAGGTTGTTTAAGCATTCCTGGTTATTATGCCAAGGTAAATAGGTATAAAAATTTGTATATTAAAGCCTATGATTTAGAGGGTAAAGAATTTGAAAGAGAATTAACAGGATTACATGCTATTGCTTTTCAGCACGAGTTTGACCACTTAGAGGGAGTTCTTTTTATAGATAGGTTATCCCCTCTTAAAAGGGAATTTTTTAAGAAATGGTGGAAAAAGCATGGTCCTTCAAAGAAAAAGTAATCAGGCTATTAATCTAAACCTTTCAATTTTTTCAGCTTGACCTGAGGAATTGAGTACTAAGTAGACCCCTTCTACTTTATATGGTTTTTGTTCTTCCACTTCTAATTTTTTACCTACTAAGGAGACATACAAATCTAAGGCTTGAGAAATTTTCATACCAATTACACTTTCTAAGCTACCACACATTCCCACATCTGTGATATATGCTGTGCCTTGTGAGAGTATTCTTTCATCAGAGGTTTGTACATGGGTATGGGTGCCTAAGACAGCAGAAACTAAACCATTTAAAAAATAACCTAAGGCCATTTTTTCCGAGGTTGCTTCTGCATGAAAGTCTATTAAAATATGGGATGTTTCTTTAAGAATTTCTTCAGCCAAGGCTTTCCCTACAAGAAAGGGATTGTCTAAAGGTCTCATAAATATTCTTCCTTCAAGATTTATGATACCTAATTTATAAGGTCCTTTAGTAAGTATAGACCAGCCTTTTCCCGGTGCTCCGGGTCCATAATTAGCTGGTCTTAAAACCTTTTCAGTTTTTTGTAAATAGGGAAAGAACTCTTTCTTCCAAACATGATTTCCCGTTGTTAAAAGATCAAACCCTAAGGAAAAGAGTTCTTCTGCTATTTTCTCAGTTAATCCATAACCTCCAGCTGCATTTTCAGCATTGGCTATGAGAAATTCAGGTTTATATCTTCGCATAATTTCTGGCAAAAGCTCTTTAACCGCTTTTCTTCCTGAGCTGCCAACTATATCTCCTAAGAAAACAATTTTCATTACTTGTTCTCCCAAAAATAAGATTATTTTGCATATTCAATGGCTCTTGTTTCGCGTAGCACTGTAACTTTAATTATACCTGGATAGGTGAGTTCCTTTTCAATAGCCTGAGCAATTTCTCGAGCAAGTACATAGGCCATTTTATCTGAGACTATCTTACTATTCACAATAACTCTTACTTCTCTTCCAGCCTGTATAGCATAAGCTTTTTCCACACCTTCAAAGGATTGAGCTAAACTTTCTAATTGTTGTATGCGTTTAATATATGCTTCTAAAAGCTCTCGTCTTGCACCTGGTCTTGCTCCAGATAAGGCATCAGCTACTTGAAGGATTATACCGTAAAGGCTGGTAATGGGTATATCTTCATGATGAGAGGCGATGGCATTAACTATTTCTTCCTCTTCTCCATATTTTCGTGCAAGTTCTGCACCAATAATTGCATGAGGTCCCTCTTGTTCATAACTTGCTGCTTTACCTATATCATGAAGAAGGGCTATTCTTTTAGCCTTTTTGGGGTCAAGACCAAGTTCTCCAGCTATAGCTACACAAATAATGGCGGTTTCAATAGAGTGCTGCAAAACATTCTGACTATAACTTGTTCTAAATTTTAATTTCCCCAAAAGTTTTATTAACTCTGGATGGAGACCATAAACCCCTAATTCAAAAGCGGTTTTTTCACCAACTTCATGAATGTGTTGCTCCATTTCTTCCTCTACTTGTTTTATCACCTCTTCAATCCTTGTGGGATGAATTCTTCCATCTAAAATAAGTCTCTCTAAAGCTATTTTGGCTATTTCTCTCCTATAAGGATCATGACATGAAAGTACTACGACCTCAGGGGTATCATCGATTAAAAGGTCGACCCCAGTTAAGGTTTCAAAAGTGCGAATATTTCTTCCTTCTCTACCAATTATTCTACCTTTCATTTCCTCGTTAGGTAGTTGAACTACAGAAACCGTTTTTTCTGTAACAAAGGGAATAGCAGCCTTAGCTATAGCGTAGGCAATAATCTCTTGTGCCTTTCTTTTGGATTCTTCTTTGATTTCATTTTCAATTTTCATGATAACTTTAGCTTTTTCCTCAAGCATTTCTTCTTCAATTTTACTTAAAAGTAGATCCCTTGCCTCTTTTTCCGTTAAACCTGAAATTCTCTCTAATTCTTCCTTAGCCTTTTCCAGTAGATCATTTAACTCCTTCTTAGACTCTTCTAATTGTAGCTTGAGCTGTTCAATCTCTGCACTCTTTTTATCTAAAATTTCTTCTCTCTTTAAAAATTCCATCTCTTTTTTAGAGAGAAAGTCTTCTTTTTGATAAAGCTTTTCTTCTCTTTTGTTTAAATCTAAAAGCCTTTGGTGATAATCTCTTTCTAATTGATCTTTGTATTTACTTATTTCCCTTTGGATCTTTTCCTCTGCTTCTCTTAGCCTATTATAGGCATCTCTTTCCGCTTCTGCTAAAATTTCTTTAGACTTTTCTTCAGCTGAAAGTATGATAACTTTTGCCTTTTCATTTGCTCTTTCTATTATAGCTTGTGCTTCTTTCTCCGCAGAGATCTTACTTTCCTGCTCTTTCTTTTTTTGTAGATAAAGATAAATTCCAGCCAAAATTATAGTAAAAATAACACCAATTAGAAAACCTAAAAAATAACTCATTTTGTACCCCCCTTTAAAGATTTATATTTTTGGAGGGCTAAGAGGAAAAGAGGACTTTAAGGGAAAGTTCCCCAGGGTGCCGTGGTAGAGGGCCTGCTCAAAGCTCTGGCTGATTAACTATTGAGGAGGGGGCTGGTCAGTTCTTTTTTCCACTCAAAGAACCCCAGCTCCACCTTACCTCTTCTCTCGTTGGTGTTAGCTTGGCAGGTCATAACTCTTACTCACGCACACCCCAGGGATGGAGGCTCACTTTGCAAAAATTCTTCTAATTTTTCTAATTGCTCCTTAAGTAGCCTTTCTAATACTTCTTTTTCTCTTTTTACTTTAACATAATCGTAAGCAACTTGCATAAGTAACCAAATTGCAAGCTTGTAAAAAGGCACCTGCTTGTAAGATTGTACCTCTTCTTTCTTTTTCTCTAAATAAGCCAACACTTCATTTATCTCTTCTTCCGGAAGGGCACTCCGGAAGGTAAAAGATTGGCCTAAAAATTCAAAGGTTACCTCATTTTTCATAACAATGCCTAAATCTGAGAAAGTTTTTCTATTAAACTACCTAATTTTTCCTTTAAAAGCCTCTTTTCCTCTTCCCTCCTTTCTATATCTTCTCTAAGTCTTTTGTTTTCTTCCTCTTTTTGGGTAAGGGATTGTATTAGTTCTTCTTTTTCCTTTCTTAATTGTGTTATGGTATTTATGAGCAAGTTTATCTTTTCTTCTAATTCCGTTATCTCTTGAAAGACCATCTTCTGCCCCCTAAATTGTTTTAACTTTATATTAAACTCTTATTTGCAAATTTGCAAGGTCTCTTTGTTTGTTGTTAAAATTTTGAAATATTATACTTTTTAAAACTGTCTCAGACCTTGTCTTTGGTAGCTGCAGCCTGCGTGAGTGCAATCAAAATGTTGTGGTTACTGGTAGCCGCAGGCTTTAGCCTGCGAGGGAATCAGAGACCCGGTAACCGCATGCTTTAGCCTGCGTGAAATTTTGAGGTCTGGCAGCCTTAGACCCAAGCCTTAGCTCATAAAAACTTAGCACCCCGTCGAGAATATATAATCAATAATAACAGTACATTAATAACAGAAATAAAGTGTGACAATAAATATGTAAGCCCAACTTCCTTAAAAATTGCTTGACAAGATACACTTTAGGTTACAAATTTTAACTATAATCCTTTACTTAAAGAGGTAACATGTGGAAGAGATCTCTGTTATCATTCCTACTTATAATGAAGAAAAATATCTCCCTAAACTTCTGAAATCATTGTCCCTTATAAATCCTGGTGAAGTAATAGTGGTTGATGGAAAAAGTATTGATAAAACCAAAAAAATTGCCTCGAGCTTTGGTGCTAAATTTCTTCTTTCTGAGAGAAGAAGAGGTTTTCAGCTTCATAAAGGTGCCTTAGAAGCAAAAGGAAATTTTCTTCTTTTTCTCCACGCAGATACCCATTTTAACGAAAAGATAGATTTGGGTAAAGCTATTAAAAAAGGTATTAGGGCTGGTTTTTTTTACCTAAAATTTGAAGAAAATACACCATCCCTAAGGATATTAGAAAGGCTTATAAATTTTAGGGCAAAGACCTTCTCACTCCCATACGGAGATCAAGGATTATTCATAGAAAGAGACTTGTATTTTCAAATTGGAGGTTATAAAAACTTGCCTTTTTTAGAAGATTTTGATTTTATTAGAAGATTAAAAAAGGTCTATCCTCCTTATTGTTTAGGACATACCTTAATGGTCTCAGGTAGAAAATTTCAATCAAAACTCCCAGGCTACCCCTTTTGGATAAGCCTAAAAAATAACTTTCTCATAGCCCTTTTTTTATTAGGAGTTTCCCCTGATTTTTTAAAAAAACTCTATTAGTAGTACTATTATTTATTAATATTTTGTATTTGTTAAAATTATTGACAAAATTTTTCCAGTATTTATAGTTTAAAATTACAACCTTTTGTTAATTTTTGTAAATAGAAGGTACGGTGATGGAGAATAACAATAAAACAAAGGAGGTGTAATATGAGTAGAAGTGTGAAAAGGTTTTTGGGAGGGGTATTATTTTTAATGGTGATGGTTCTTTTCAGTGGTAAGGCTTTTGCTACTAATTTTATTGAACCAGAAGAGTTTAAAAAGTGGCTTACCACTGGGAAAAAAGTTATTATTGTTGACATCCAACCTCATGAAGATTTCGTGAAGGGACATTTTAAGGGTGCTATTGAAACTAACGCCTTTCCAGCAAACAATGATGAGCTTAAGAAAAAGATTGACAAAGCTCTCCCTATTATTCAAAAGTCAAATGATCCCGTAGTAATTATCTGCCCCAGGGGAAGAAGTGGAGCCCAAAATACTTACGATTATTTAAAATCAAAAGGCGTTCCTGAGAGCAGGTTATTTATTTTGAAAGGTGGTATAGCAGGCTGGCCATATCCTGAACTTTTAGAGAAGGGACAATAAAAAGCTTACTATTAAGCAAAAAGAGGGGGCAATCTTTTGCCCCTTTTTTTATTTATAGAATTTACTAATTAATAAATTCCACTATGGAAAAGAAATTACAAGAATTTTTGGAGAAATGTTCTAACTGTGGAATTTGTCAAATAGTATGTCCTTTTTTAGAAAAATATGGTTTACCTTCAGAAATTATAAGAAAAAAAAGCGTTGATGTTTACTATTGCACAAATTGTGGTGCTTGCACTCTAATATGTAAAGAAAAGGCAAGCCCCTTTGAGGCACTTTATACACTAAAAATGTATCTCGTCAAAGAAAAAAATCCCCTTGTAGATACTATTTTAAAAAATGCTTACTCCTTTGTTAAAAGAGGTCAATCCTTTCCCTTTTCTCACTGGGAAAAGAGCGAAATAATATTTTGGCCTGGGTGTAGCCTTTCTGGTACATCACCTAATTTGGTATTGCACTTGCATAAACATTTAGAAAATAAATATGGAAAAAAAGGGGTAGGTTTGGTTTTAGATTGTTGTTTTGATCCCCTTTATCAAAATGGAGATTTGGAGACTGTAGAGAAAGCTTGGATGGATTTCAATAAAAAATTTGCCTTTTATCAGATTAAAAAAGTTATTACTGGTTGCACAAATTGTTTTAAGATCTTTAAAGCCTACGGTAAAAATCTTGAAATATCTCATATATTGCAGGAGTTTCATAAGGAAGACTTTCAAAATGTTCCTGATGACGCCTTTTTACATATTCCCTGTCCAGCTTTTAAGGAGAAAGAAATTCAAGAGTTGGTTTTAAATAATTTTAAGGAAAGGGTTAAGGATTTCCTAAGAATTCCTGCCTGCTGTGGAGCAGGTGGTTCTGCTCATTTAGATGAAAAGTTATCAAAAGCCTTCTTAGAAAAAAATTTACAAAAAAGCCAAAATGGACCAATACTTACTTTTTGTATGGGCTGTAAAAACAGATTTCTTAAGGCAGGTGCTAATGCTTTTCATCTTCTGGAAACTATCCCAAAGGTTAAACCCTTTTCGAAACCGCTTTCCTCTTTTCAAAAATGGAAAAACAGATTCTTCCTTTCTCTGAAGAGGAAAATTTTAAAATTTAACACAATTTTAATACTATCATTGTTTTTTTTGTTTTTTTTAGGAATTTACTTTCAAAAACAAGGAATTTTTCAAGAAAAATTTCTTAAGGATTTTTTGGAGCCCTATGCAAGACATCCTCTAAGTATGTTACTTTACTTAGGAATTTATGCCATAGCACCCAGTCTTTTTATTTCAAGTTTGGGTTTAACTTTAGCTGCAGGATTTCTTTGGGGTCCATTGAAAGGCACACTTCTTGCCTTATCTGGAGCTACCTTAGGAGCAACAGTCTCTTTTTTACTTAGTAGATATATTTTTAGGGATTTTATTAAATACAGATTAGGTTTTGATAAGTGGCAATATTTAGAAAAGTTAACAAAAACTCATGGATGGAAGGCTTTGGCATTTGCAAGGTTGGTACCCTTTTTCCCTTATCCTGTTATAAATTATCTATTTGGCTTGCTTCCCCTTTCTCTTAAAACTTATATCATAGTTACTTTTTTATTTATGGCTCCTGCTGGTTTTGCCTATACCTATTTAGGATTTTCTATAAAAGAAATTTTCCTTAAAGGCAATTTTTTTCCCATTTTTTTAGTTATTGGTATATTTCTATTATTGACTTTTTTAATTAAGTTCCTTAGAAAGAAGTGGAACTTTCAAAAGCCTTAGCGCTTTTTTTTAAAGTCCCTGAAGAGGGAAAGGTTAAAACTCGCTTGGCAAAAACCCTTGGGAAAGCCTTCGCTATAAAAGTCTATAAACATCTCTTAAAGAAAACTATCTGTACCTTGGAAAATCTAAAAGGAGTCGCTTTATTTGGATTTTATAGTGGAAAAATTATTCTTGAGGGGTTTAGTTATTTTAATTTTAAAAAAAACTGGAAGATAATTCCTCAGGAGGGGAATGACCTATCTGAGAAACTAAAGGTTGCAGTAGAGTTACTTTTTGCCCTGGGATACGAAAAAATAGTCCTTATAGGGGCAGATTGCCCATATTTAACTCCTTTTTATATCTCTTTAGCCTTTCAAAAACTTGAGGAATATCCCGTGGTAATTGGTCCAGCAAAGGATGGTGGTTATGTATTACTTGGACTAACCCAAAATTTTCCAAATTATCACATCCTATTTGATGGTTTACCCTTTGAAACTTCAGAGCTTTTAAAAGAAACTCTAATAAGGCTCCCTGAGAAATCTTTTTACCTTCTTCCTACTCTTGAAGATGTTGATACCTTTGGTGATTTACTGAGATATCTTTTAAAGGGATACTTAAAAAAAAAGATTTAGGTAAGAGAACCAAAGCAACTTGACCCGCTCAGTGCGGTACAGCCATAGCAATGATCACCTATGTAGATTTTTTTTCCTTCTAAAAAGGTTAAGCCCATTTCAAGGAGTTCATAGATATTTGATGGGGTATCTAATTTTAATCCTAAGGCTTGGTTGAAATCGCACTCAAAAAGTTCGCCAGAAGGTGAGATATTTACCATATTAAGGCACATAAGTCCATAAAGAGTGTTTGGATTAAAATTTGCATACAAAAGTTTATAATATTCATAAAGTTTACCCTCTTTTTCTAAATATTCTCTAAATCTACCAATGGGGAAATTATTAAGCACAAAAATACCTGATAATTTAATTTTTAGGCTCTGAAAAAATTTCTCATATCTTTCTTTTATTGCTTCATCGGTCTTTCCTATAGAGAGGTCGCAGGGATTTATCATAATATATATAGGAATCTCCCTTCCCAAGCCCTCTTTAGATAGTGAAGAGACGGCTTCAACAGCCCTTTTATAAAAGCCATTTCCTCTAATAAAATTTGTTTTTCCTTCGTTTAAATCGGGAAAAGATGCAATGACTTTAATGTTATAAGACTTAAAAAGAGGAAGAAGATTTTTTTTCGAATTTAGAGCAGTGAGATTAGTTCTAAAATAAACCTCTGAAGCATAGGGAGCAATAGCGGTAATAAATTTTTCAATTTGAGGATGAAGCTCTGGGGCACCTCCAGTTATGTCAACCTTTAAATTAGGATTTCTTTTAACAAGTTCTATAGAAACTTCAAGAATAGACTCTGGCATAATTTTTCCAGACTTTGAAGCTGAGATATGGCAGTGGATACAGCTTTCATTACAAAGATATCCCACATTAAATTGGATAATCTCAATTTTTCTTTTAACTAAGGTATGTCCTAATTTATTTAGGGTTTCTTGAAAAGGAGTAAATTCAGTGGGGCAACAGGCTTTATCCCTATAATCTTTCCAAACCCCCTCTTTGGTAGTCTTGGGAGAAGGATACATAATTTTTTCTCCACATGGAAAGGGTTTTTTGGGAAGCTCTTTTGAGGGTTTTATAAAGATGAAATGATCTTTATAGAATTGATTTAAATTTTGAAAGGTTCTTTCACAAACAGCTACCCTTTTTCCTAATTCAAAAATATGTCCCTCAAAGTCTTCTACTTTTTTGAAGGGACCTAAATAGATTACTGCGTGTCCTGCATCTATACACTCTCCCTCTATGCCTTTATAGGCTTCCACAGTGATAGACCTAAATTCTATACCATCAACCACTTGCCAAGGTTCTTTCTCGTATTTTAAAATTCTTACGCTGTTAAAGCCGGCTTTTATAAAAGCATAAATAAATTCGTCTTCTCGCATAGCTCCTGAGATACAGCCAGACCATAATTGAGGGTCCCTTTTTAAACTTACCGGCACATCTTCATCAGCTACAATATCGCTTATAACAGCTCTCCCCTCAGGTTTTAGAACTCTGTAGATTTCCTTAAAAAGCTGTTCCTTTTCTTCAGTTTTTACTAAGTTTAATACACAATTAGAAACTACAGTATCTATACTATTATCTGGCACCAAGGGCTCTTCTTTTTCCAAATAGGCAATAATATCTTCAAGTTTCAACAAATCTTCTATTGATTTAAGCGGGTTTTCCCTTAAATAAAGTTCTAATTTTTCCAAATC
>JBKBTC010000019.1:0-14823 GCA_046291435.1 Caldimicrobium sp.
TTAAAAATTCAGAGCTTGTCAACCTGAAAAGTAGGGTGTGTGGTTTTTATTTCAAAATGGCGCTGTTAATTCCTATTTTGAAATGTCGCATTTATGATAGTATTTCCGGGTAGCCGCAGGCTTTAGCCTGCGTGAGCGCAACCTAAAGGTTTCCGCTATAAAAGGTGGCTATTAGGTGGATTAAAAAACAATTTTTTTTATATTGACAAATATGGAAAAGGTGATATTGTAAGTATTTACTTACAATTTAAACATAAATTATGGCTGAAATTATGGCTGGAAAGAAATTTTTCTATTTTAGATTAATTTTGGTTGTTTTTTTTATATTAAATGCCTTTAAAATGGGTTTTTCAAAGGAGGTTTTAACTCTAAAAGATGCTATAGAGAGGGCACTCAAAGCCAATCCTCAAATAACTATTGCTATCAAGCAAAAGGAAGAATTTTTCTTCCAGAAAAATTTGATTCGAGCAGAATTTTTTCCCAAGCTTTATCTATCCTATACATTCCAAAGAGTAGATCAGGGAAAGGGGCGTCCAACAAGCGATACCCATCTTTTTGGTCCAACTCTTAATTGGAATATTTTTTCAGGCTTTTCTACATACCATTCTTTTAAAGAGTCTCTTTATTATATTTCATCCCAAGATGAGGCTATTCGTCAAAAAATATTGGAGGTAGCTTTAGCAGTTGTTAGTGCCTATGTAGATTATTTTAAACAGAAGGCTTTACTTGAAGCAGCATTAGCTGATTTAGAGGATGCTAAAATTATTCTTAAATTAGCCACTAAAAGATATGAAATTGGTTTATCACCTTATGCTGATGTTTTAGATGCAGAAGCAAGATTAAAGGAAGCAGAATATAAAGTTACCAATTATAAATATACAGAAGATATTGCTAAGGCAAAAGTTTTATTATTATTAAATGAAGATTTACAAAAGCTTGATAATTATGAATTTTTACCCCTTGAAGAAAAGGAGCTCGAGATTTCTCCTCTTTCAGAGCTTATTAATAAAGCTTTAACTCTTAGACCAGAGATCGCCTTTAAAGAGAAAGAGATTTTAGCTCAAAAAGAGAGAATTAAAAGCGTAAGAGGTGAATATTTTCCTACAATTGATCTTTTTACCAGCTATTATAGAAGTGATAAAAGTTTTTTTCCTGATAGGGATTATCAATTTTTAGCTGGGATTAAAATTAATTTTCCTTTATTTACAGGATTTTCAACTCCTTCCAAACTCCAGAAAGAGAGAGCAACCTTAGAAAAGAAGAATACTGAAAAGCGGGCTCTTGAATTAAATATACAAGAGGAAGTTTTTAGTGCTTTAAAGCAGTTTTTAACGACAAAAGAAAATTTAATCTCTGCCCAAGCTATGTTAGAAAAATTGAAAGAAGATTATAGGCTTATCCAGAAAAGATATGAGAATGGATTGGCAAGCATTGTAGATCTTACCACCACCATGGCAAGGCTTTCTCAAGCTCGCACTCAGGTAGCCTTGGCACAATATGAGATTTTTTTTAAATACTACCAACTTAAAAAAGTAATAGGAGAAATTCCTGGGCTATGAGAGGTATTTATAAATTAATATTTTTAATATTGGTGTGTCCCTTGATTTTGTTTAGTTGTAAAAATCCTAAGGATTCCAAGGAGAAAGAGATATTACCAAAAAAGGAGATTAAAGTAGGAAGAGGTGATATTTATTTAGAGGTTTCAGCAACGGGAGCGGTTAAGCCGCAGGTTGGTGCTCAGGTAAAAGTTGGCGCAAGGATTTCTGGAAGGGTAGAAAAACTTTTAGTGAAACAGGGAGATTATGTTAAAAAGGGAGAACTTATTGCTGTTATAGAGCATGAAGAAATTAAAAGACAGGTAGAACGCTATCAATCAGCCTATAGAGAGGCTCTTGCACAGGTTGAAAAAGTAAAGTTAACCTATCCAGAAAGGATTTCCGCTCAGAAAAAAACTATTCAAGCACTTCAAAGTGAACTTTCTCAATTAGAAAGAGAGGCAAAGAGACTGGAGATTCTATACAAAGATGGATTAATTTCAAAGACTGAGTTAGAACGCATTGAGAGAGATAAAGAAGTTAAGGCTCATCAACTTGAGGCACAAAAAGCTCAGCTTAGGTCCTTAGAGTTTGAATATGAAAAGGAATTAGAGAGGGCAAAGGCACAAGTTGACATTTCCAGAAAACAGTTAGAGGAAGCCAAAGTGAGGGAACAATATGCCTTCATATATTCTCCTATTAGCGGATTTGTTTCAGAGGTTACCACTCAACAGGGAGAAACAGTGGTTGCTGGTCTTAATGCTCCTACTTTTATTACAGTGGTTGACCTTTCTCGTTTAGAGATTTGGTGCTACATAGATGAAACAGATATAGGAAAAATAAAGCCAGGGATGGAGGCAGTTTTTAGAGTAGACAGTTTTCCTGAAAAATCCTTTAGAGCAAAGGTGAGAACAATTTATCCAGGAGCTTTAATAAGAAATAATGTAGTTTTTTATATAACGGTATTAGACATTCTTGATCCTTATCTGGATTATCTTAGACCAGAAATGACTGCGCAGGTTACAGTTTTTGCAGGCAAAAAAGAGGGAGTCTTGGTTGTACCTTCAAATGCTGTGAAGATTGATAAACAGGGGAAACCTTTTGTTTATGTTAAAAAGGGAACTAAATGGGAAAAAAGGTATGTTAAAACTGGATGGGAGAGCAGGGGTAAGATTGAAGTGATTGAGGGAATAAGTGAAGGTGAGATTATAGGAGTATGGTAGTGCTTGAAAATATTAAAAAAATTTTTAAAGTGGGGAAGCTTGAATATGAAATATTAAAAGGAGTAAACTTGCATGTAGAGGCTGGAGATTTTTTAGCTATTATGGGACCCTCAGGTGGAGGAAAGTCTACTTTACTTTATATTTTAGGACTTTTAGATAGGCCAACCTCAGGTAGATATTTATTAGAAGGTGTTGAGGTAAGTAAGGTGTCCTCAAGGGAGTTAGCCAAAATTAGAAACGAAAAGATAGGTTTTATTTTTCAAGCCTTTCATTTGGTCCCTTGGTTATCAGCTTTAGATAATGTTTTGCTGCCCCTTTTATACAGAGAAAATCTTACCTCAGAAGATATTGAGAAAGCTAAAAATTTATTAAAAAGATTGGGCTTGGAGGAACAACTCCGATTTAAACCAGCTGAACTTTCAGGTGGGCAACAGCAAAGGGTAGCCATAGCGAGAGCTTTAATCAACAATCCCAAACTACTTTTAGCGGATGAACCAACAGGAAATCTTGATTCTAAGAGTAGTAAAGAAGTTATGGACATTTTAGAAGAGTTAAATCAAGAGGGCTTAACTATAATCATGGTTACTCATGACCCAGAAATAGCTAAAAGAGCGAAATCTGTTAAAATTCTTAAAGATGGTGTGTTCGTTGATTAGTTTTTTAGATGTGGAATAGGCAGTTTCTAAAAGAAGTCTGGAAAGAGCTTTTAGCCAATAAAATAAATTTTATTTTCATCCTTTTAACTCTTACCTTCAGCTTAACCGCTCTTAATACTATATATGCTTTAGGTAAATCGGCGGAAAAACAAATTCTTGATGTGTTAAATAACCTAAATTTTGGAAAGGATGCTTTATTAATATTAGCTGGTGGTCAAAGAATGTTTGGTATAACCACAAGTAGGACGGATACTTTGAAATTATCTGATGTGTATGCCATTAAACGATTATCCTGTGTGAAAGATACAACAGCCTTTACAGTAGGCAGAGTTGAAGTGTCCTACAAAGGTCAGGCTGAAGTTATTAGAGTAGATGGAGTTGAGCCAAATTACACCAGAGCAAATAATTGGGACCTTTATGCAGGTAGATTTTTCCAGGAAGAGGACCTTGAAAATTTGAATAAAGTAGCGGTTTTAGGGTTTGAGGTAGCTAAACGATTTGGTTTTTCAAATGTTTTGGGAGAACAAATAAAAGTTCAGGGTCAGTTTTATACTGTTATAGGTATTTTTGAAAAGAAAGGTAGTGTAGGGCATTTTCCTTTAGATGAACGTATATTTGTACCATTAACAACGGCTCAAAAAAGGCTATTTAATCAAGATTATATTAGAGGTGTAAAAGTAATTTTACATGAAGGAGTGGATTTGACACAATGTTTGCAGGAAATTAGGAAAATTTTAAGAACTCGTCATAACTTATATGGAGTTGCACCCGATGACTTTAGAATAATAACCCCTGATTTAGTGATAGCAAGACATACAGCGACTGCTAAAACTTTGAGTTTATTTTTATTAAGTATTGCCCTTATTAGTCTTATCATTAGTGGTGTAATTATTATGAACTTAATGATGGCAAGTATTGAAGAAAAAGCAGGGATAATTGCCTTAAGAATCGCCTTAGGAGCAAATCAGTTTCAGATAATTAAACATTATCTTTATATGGCTTTTTTAATTGCCTTGATAAGTGGTGTAATTGGATGGTTCTTGAGTGCTTTACTTATGAGTTTACTTTCCCTTTTTACCCCCTTGAAACCTCTTTTCTCCTGGGGGACCTTTGGAGTAAGCCTTCTTTTTTCTACAACCACATGCATTATTTTTAGTATATACCCAGCATATAAGGCTACAAAAATTGACCCAGCTATTTTACTCAAGGGGCTATGAACTTACTTATTTTAAAATTATTCCTTGGTGGGCTTTGGTATAAAAAATTGAGACTTTTTCTCTCCATATTAGGCATTATCATAGGTGTTGCCTCTCTTTTAGTTATGAATACCTTTGGAGAGGCTGCTAAGAAAAAAACATTGCAAGAGATAGAAACCTTTGGTCCAAACATAATTATGGTTTTGTCAGGGCAGGCAAGGGTTACAGGGGGAAGAGCGATCCAAATGGAACAGACAACAACTCTTAAAATGGAAGATATGGAAGCTTTAAGAAAAATAGCATCCATTAATTTTCTTTCTCCTATTTATACAGGGGCAGCAGTTGTTAGAGCACAAGGCAATAGCCTTAACACTGTGATAAATGGTGTTAATGAGGAATATTTATTATTAAGAGAATTTAGTTTAAGTGAAGGTAGGAACTTTCAAAAAGAAGATATTGCTTCCTATAAAAAAGTAGCTATTTTGGGGGCAAAGGTTAAAAAAGAATTATTTGGAGATAACTCAGTAGTGGGGGAGAGAATTTTAATTAATAGATTGCCCTTTGTAGTCATAGGAGTCCTCACCTCTATAGGAGTTGATGCAAGCAATCAAGATCAAGATGACCAAATCCTTGTTCCTATATCAACTGCTATGTCAGCTCTTTTTAATGTAGATTATTTAACAGGAATTTACCTTAGAACTAAAGACACCATAGCTTTGTCTTATATAGAAAAACAAGTAGAAGAAATTTTAATGAAAAGACATAAAGTATCTAAAAAAAATAAAGATTTTAATATAGTAAAAGCTGAAGACATACTTAAATTCCGCACTGATGCGTCTAATTTATTTTCATCTCTTGTGCAAAGCATCTCCCTTTTGTGCTTATTAGTAGGTAGCTTAGGGATAACAGGTGTTATGCTTCTTTCAGTTAACGAAAGAAGAAAAGAAATCGGATTAAGGATAGCTCTTGGTGCTACTAAAGGAAGAATCCTTTGGCAATTTCTAATTGAGAGCGTTTTTATTAGTTTCTTAGGAGGAATTGTAGGTATTCTCATTGGAGGTGCCGCTGTTTTTATATTTCTTCCTTTACTAAAATATCCTTTAGTTTTTCCGTTAAAACCAATTCTTATTACCTCAAGTTTAACGGTGATTTTTGGTCTATTGGCTGGAATTTACCCAGCCTATAAGGCAAGTCAAATTGACCCAGCCCTTTTATTAAAAGGATTATAATTATGAAAGGTGTCTCCCAGGGATTTTATACCAATTGTCTATTGAAAGGCCGTATTTTCGATGGAGAGATTATTGACCGCCACGCCTTTCTCCTGCCATTCCTTTACTACCTCGACCGTCAGACCCCCTTTTTCCACTTCTCCTGCTCTTCCAAAGAGGCTTGGGAGGCGATCGGGCGAGGCACCTTTAATGGACCCCAACCCCCTGAGCCGTCTCCCGGAGGGAATGCCCTTTACCTCTGAATTTAATTATTGAAATTTCTTAAAGGGAAATTTAATTTATTTAGCATGAAAAGGGATTTATGTTTGAGTTTAAATAAGTTTTTAAGAGAAAAATTTGGGGAAAAGGTAAAAAAGATCCCCCTTGATGCTGGGTTTACCTGTCCAAATAGAGATGGCACAAAAGGTTCTGGAGGATGTATTTATTGTGATGCAAAAGGTTCAGGAACGGGGCTAAATTCAGCCTTAACCTTGAAAGAGCAAATTCAATATTTCATTAGTAAGTTCGCTCAAAGGGGCTACAAAAAATTTATAGCCTATTTTCAGTCTTTTTCTAATACCTATGCACCTAAAGAAAAGTTAGAAGAGGTCTATTCCACTATTTTTGATTTTCCTGAGATTGTGGGTATTGCCATTGGCACAAGACCCGATTGTATTAATAGTGAGGTTATAAAAGTTTTAAAATATTTCCAAAGTTTGGGATATTTTTTATGGGTTGAATTAGGACTTCAAAGTATTCATAATGAAACGCTAAAAAGAATTAATCGTGGGCATAGCTATGAAGAATTCATAGAAGCTTACAGGCTTTTAAAAGAAAATAACATCTCCCTTTGTATTCACCTTATTTTTGGTTTGCCTGGGGAAGACAAGGAAATGATGTTAGAAACAGTAAAATCTGTAGCTACTCTTCAGCCTGATGGAGTTAAATTTCATGCTCTATACATCGTTAAAAACGCACCAATTGCCAAGCTTTACGAAAATCAATATATCAAACTTCTTACTTTAGAAGAATATGCGGATTTAGTTGCAACCTCACTTGCCATGTTGCCTCCATACACAGTAGTTCATCGTTTGACTTCAGACCCACCTAAGGAGTCGCTCATAGCTCCCTTATGGCTCTTAGAAAAAAACAGGGTTTTGCAAAGTATTCAACAAATAATGAAAGAAAAAGGTTTATATCAAGGAAAAAATTTTTTAGTTGACCCCATACATTGTCACAGTTAATCTTCCTATTTCTACATCCTAAAGGTTTTGGATACAGGCAAATTAAAGCTTGCTACTACCCAATTCAGTGTAAACTCTTGGGCAACTCAAAAACCGACCATACAAATTTTTAATTCATACGGTAGTCGCAGGCTTTAGCCTGAAATGTGAGCCTATTCTATTTATTCTTTACCTGGATGTTAACTATAATTTGCTTAACCCCTTCTACTGATTTTGCCAACTCTACGGCTTTTTTCTTTTGTTCTTCTTTTTCAACTATCCCTGTAAGCGTGACTACTCCATTTAAAGTGTCAACATCTATGGAAAAGGCTTTAATATCAGGGTCAGCTAAGAATTTAGCTTTTACTTTCATAGTTATTTCTTTGTCAGTTATATATCCCTTAATTCCTCTTTGCCCAATTTTTAAATTATTTACGACTTTTTTAACACCAGGCGTTGAATTAGCTATAGCCACCGCTCTATTAATCTCTTCTTGGCTTTCTACAAGTCCTGTAAGAGTTACAATGCCGTTTACTGTATCTACATCAATTTTTCTTGCTTTAGTAATGGGATCTTCTAAAAGTTTGACCTTAATTTTGGTTGTGATAACTGCATCATCCACTTGAGTACCAATAGTTCTGGGATCAGTTGCGGTTTTATAGGCTTCATATGTTCCTCCTCCTACAAGGACCCATCCGCAGCTGGTCAATGTACAGCCAATGAATATGAAAACAAAAAGGTTTAAAGCTTTAAAGAAACCTTTACTTTTACCGATAAAATGATTAAAATATCTTAAAATGTTAAAATGCATAAAGGAGCACCTCCTATGAGAATAGAATTTAATAAAGTCAATAATTATTTTATCACAGAAGAAGCTATTTCCAAACAGGGGAATAAAATCTTTGAGGATTATCTTAAAAGTGCTCTTTTGGAGCTTGAAAGGGCTGATATACTCAAAGAAGCGGAAAGAGAAAAGGTTCAATACCTTTCGGAAAGACTTGAATTTTCCTTAGATTTATTAGATCGGATAGCAAAGACTCCCATCACTCAATCCACCGCTTCAACCGTAGGCGATTTTCTTTTAAGTCAAGCCTTGGAGATGGAAAAAATTGCAGAGACACTGCCAGAGGGTGCCCTTAAAAATCTCTTCATAGAATCAGCTTTTTATATAGGCATTGAGGCAGAAAAGCTTAGACAAGGTTATTATCAAAGTTAAGGTTTAGTTAAAGCTAATTCTAAGAGTTTTTGAATAAGGTCCTTAAAACTTAACCCAGCTACTTTTGCAGCAAGAGGTAAAAGACTTGTTTCCGTCATCCCTGGGATAGTATTTGTTTCAAGCACATAGATATTTGAATCTTTTACTATCATATCTGTCCGACTGTAGTGTCTTAAATATAGGGCTTTGTGAGCTCTTAAGGCATATTCTTGCGCCTTTTCAGTAAGTGCCTTTGATAAAGGTGCAGGACAAATTTCTTCAGCCATTCCAGGCGTATATTTAGTCTCATAATCAAAAAGCTTTTTTTTGGGTATTATTTCTACAACTGGTAAAGGTTTTTCATCTAATATACTCACAGTGATTTCTCTTCCCTCTAGATATTCCTCTATTAGTAATTCTCTATCTAATTCAAATCCTTTGTCTAAAGCAGACTTTAAAGATTCTTTATCCCTCACTAAGGACAAACCTACGCTTGAGCCCTGGGTTGCAGGTTTAACAATTAAGGGGAAGCCTAAGGTCTTAATTTTTTCATCTAATTCCATTAAGGGTGTTTCTTTTCTAATTAAAAAACCTTTTGGAACAGGAAGTCCTGCTTCTTTGTAAAGGATTTTAGCGATACCTTTGTGCATAGCTAAGGCACTTCCTAAGACTTTAGAGCCCTGATAAGGAAGCCCTAACATATCTAAAAAACCCTGAAGTGTACCATCTTCTCCTAAAGGACCGTGGACTACAAGAAAGGCACAATCAAAGTCTTTAGACCTCTGAGAAAGTTTGAGTAAATCTGTTGCTGAGTCGAAGAACTCAACGAGGTGTCCTAATTCTTCCAGTGCTTTCTTTACAGCACGGGCACCTTTTAGAGATACTTCCCGCTCAGAGGAAGTTCCTCCAGCAAGAAGTGCCACTTTTAAGACAGGCTTTAAGGACATCTCTTACCTCCCTCACTTCATTTAGCTTTATAAAATCTTCTGGGGAAATGGATAAACCTTTGAAAAGTCTCCTTTCTAAAAGAAAAGTCATTTCTTCAAGAAGGCTCATTCTTATTAAAGACTTTAGAGTGCGCCCATAACGCTCCCTTAGATCTTTAAATCTCTCTTTTAAACTTACAATTTTATCATGCTTAACCCTTTTGTCTGCATAAAAAACTATTTCTTCTTCACTTATGGGAGAATTTGGTTTAGGGGCTTTTAAAAAAATATGAGCATATATAATCTCTCCAACCCTTGGATAGGCTAACTCTTGCATTAACTTATAACCAGCTAAAGCATGATTTTCGCCAGTTTTTAAACTGGCATACTTTTTAATATCGTGAAGAAGAGCTCCTAAGGTGAGGTTTTTGATATCAAGCTGAGTATTTCTCTCTTTATGCATTTGACCTAAAAGAAGAGCAATTAAAGCAACTTTCTCGGAATGACGAATAATATGTTCTGGCACTTCTTCTTTTTTAAAAAGTTCATAACCCCAATCTATAATAGATTCCATAATTTAGAACCTCAAGAAAAAATAAATACATAGGAGCTGCCCACAGCAACCCATCTATTCTATCAAGAATTCCTCCATGACCTGGAATAATGGCGCCAGAATCTTTCTTCCCTACTAATCTTTTTACAGCTGATTCAAAAAGATCACCTAAAACACCTATAAAGGCTAACATAAGAGCTAAGGTTAATAGGGAGAGAAGAGGGATGGAAAGAAAGACAAAATTTAGCACTAAAGCCACTAATAAGGCAAAGGAGATGCCCCCAAAAAAGCCTTCCCAAGTTTTTTTAGGTGATATTTCAGGAAAAAAAGGGGTATCCCCCCATTTTTTACCAACAAGATAGGCTCCCGTATCATTAGCAAAGACTACACAAAAAAGAAAAAGAATTAACTCTCTGCTGTAATTTTGTATTAATATTTTAAGGGAGACAAACCCTATAAAAAGATAAATTATGCCAAGAAAAAGGGGGAAAAATTTTTTTTCAAAGGTTTCTTTTTGAAAATTTAATATGAAAGGGGCAAAGCTTCCCACCAAAAGGAAAAAAGGAAGATAAAAAGGAGAAACTTTATTTAAAATATAAAAAGAGCTAAATAAAAGGAGAAGACCGTAGACTAAAAGGGAGAAAGAGAAATTAAATAGTTTACTCCATTCATACCAGGCTATGATAAAACATAAAAAAAGGCATAAGGTTAATAGAATAGAAGGTCCTTTAAGGATTAAAAGGACTAAAAGAGGAAAAAGAATTAGGGTTGAGAGAACTCTTTTTAAAAAGTTAGAATTCATAAATTTTCCCAAAGCGTCTTTCCCTTTTTTGATAGGCTTCTATGGCTTTTAAGAATTCTTCCTCTGTAAAATCTGGCCATAGAAGGTCTGTAAAATAGAATTCTGTATAGGCAGATTGAAAAAGGAAAAAATTGGAGATGCGTAATTCACCGCTTGTGCGTATAAGTAGGTCTGGGTCTGGAAGTTCTGGAAAATAAAAAAATTGTCTAAATAGATGTTCGTTTATATCTCCTGGATTTAATTCTTTATTTTTTATTTTTTCAGCTACTTTTTTAACAGCTTTTATAATTTCTGCTCTTCCGCTATAGCTTAAAGCCAATACCAAGGTTAATTTTTGAAAAGAGGAGGTCTTTTCCTCAACTTCCAGGATTTTTTTTTGTAGCTCTTCAGGAAAATCTTCTCTGTCTCCAATAACTTTTAATCTAATTTCATTTTCTAACATAGTGGGTAGCTCAACTTCTAAATATTCAGCAAGTAAAGCTAATATGGCTGAGACTTCTGAAGGGGGTCTTTGCCAGTTTTCCTTAGAAAAGGAAAATAGTGATAAGTAGGGAATATTTAATTCTCGTGTTTTAATGATAATTTTTTTGGCAACCTCTGCTCCCTTTTTGTGCCCATAAATACGAGGTAAGCCCTGCTTTTTAGCCCATCTACCATTGCCATCCATTATAATAGCTATATGCTGAGGGAGAGCTTTCAGAGATTGATTAGAAGAGGTTAAGTTATTTGAGAAAGACATTCTATGGTGTTAATATTTCTTTTTCTTTTTCAGCCAAAATTTTTTCTACAGATTTTATGAATTCGTCGTGGATTTTTTGCACTTCTTTTTCTAATTTTATATAATCATCCTCGGAGATTTCTTTATTTTTTTTAGCAGATTTAAACTTTTCTAAAATATCTCTTCGGAGATTTCTTATAGCGATTTTAGCTTCTTCTCCTATTTTCTGGGCAACCTTTACTAATTCTTTTCGTTTTTCTTCAGTAAGAGGTGGAAAGACGAGTTTTATTGTTTTTCCATCACTTGTAGGGTTTACTCCAAGGTCAGATTTTTGAATTGCCCTTTCAATTTCTTTCGTTAAGGAGGGATCCCAGGGCTGAATTATAAGAATTTTACCTTCAACTATATTGATTGAGGCTATTTGTGGTATAGACATTTTCTGACCATAGCAGTCCACTTTTATACCTTCAAGGAGGCTTATAGAGGCTCTTGAGGTTCTGATGTGAGAAAGTTCTTCTTTTAAGTTTTGTATCGTTTTTTGCATCTTTTTTTTCAGGTCTTCCAAGGCCTCCTTCATAAAAGTCCCTCCTTTTTAACTTATAAGAGTCCCTACTTTTTCACCTAATAAGGCTTTTTTTATATTTCCTGACTGAAATAAATTAAACACTAAAATAGGCAAGTTATGCTCTCTTGCTAAGGAAAAGGCGGTAGCATCCATAACTTTTAAATTTCTCTTAATAACTTCATCAAAGGAGATTTCGTTAAATTTTTTGGCGGAATGATCTGATAGGGGATCTCTATCATAAACACCATCTACTTTGGTTGCTTTCATAAGAATTTCTGCTTCAAGTTCTAAGGCTCTAAGAGTTGCAGCAGTATCAGTAGTAAAAAAAGGATTACCTGTTCCACAGGCTAAGATCAAGAGCCTTCCCTTTTCTAAGTGTCTTAAAGCCTTTTCTCTAATATATGTTTCTGCAACCTCTATAACTTCCAAGGCAGACATAGTTCTCACAGGGATTCCTTTTTTTTCTAATACATCTTGTAGCGCTAAGGCATTAATTAAGGTAGCTAACATTCCCATATAATCTGCTCGGGCTCTATTTAGCCCTTCTCTTTCTCCAGCAACTCCTCTGAAAATATTTCCTCCTCCAATAACAATTGCTAATTCTACTCCCAAGTCATAGACCTCTTTTAATTCCTCACCTATTTTTTTTAAAAAAGCCTGATCTATTCCAAAGGACTTCTCACCTAAAAGAGCTTCTCCAGATAATTTCAGAAGAACCCTTTTATATTTTAACTCGCTATCACTCAATTCTAATCACCTATTTGAAATCTGGCAAATCTTTTGATTACTATTTTTTCTCCAGTTTTTGCTATAAGCTCGTTTAGAAGGTCTTGAATTGTAATCTCCGGGTTTTTGATAAAAGGCTGTTCTAATAAAACACTTTCTTTATAAAATTTTTCTAATTTTCCTTCTAAAATTTTAGGAATAACATTTTCAGGTTTTCCTTGTTCTCTAAGCTGTTCTTCATAAATTTTTTTCTCTCTTTCTAAAATTTCCTGCGGCATTTCTTCTCTGGATACACAAAGAGGGGAGGTTGCTGCTATTTGCATAGCAATGTTATGAGCAAATTCTTGGAAATCTGGAGTTCTTGCAACAAAATCAGTTTCACAATTAATCTCCACCAAGACGCCAATTTTTTTATTAGCATGAATGTATGCTTCTATTATTCCTTCCTTAGTTTCTTTAGCAGCTCTTTTAGCAGCTATGGCTAACCCTTTTTTCCTCAAAATGTCAATAGCTTTTTCTATATCTCCCTCAGCTTCTTCTAAAGCCTTTTTACAATCGCTAAAACCAGCTGCTGTCCTTTCTCTTAATTGCTTAATTAATTCTATGGAAATTTGCCCCATTTTTGCCTCCTTCTATAAAATTTATTCAGTACCTACATAACGTTCTGCTTCTTCTTCAAATTTTATTTCTTTTTCTTCTTCTGCTAAAATTTCTTGTAAAATTTCTTCAGATTTTTTCTCTTCGAGAAAAATTTCTTCTTCAAATCCTTCTTTTTTATCGCTAAGGGCTACCATTTTTTCTTTATAAATTTCTTTACCTTCAAGACAAGCATCTGCAATCTTTGAAGTTATTAATTTGACAGCTCTTATGGCATCATCATTTCCGGGAATTATGTAATCAATGAGATCAGGGTCACAATTTGTATCCACAATAGCCACAATGGGTATACCTAATTTTCTGGCTTCTCTAACTGCTATATCTTCATGTACAGGGTCTACAACATAGAGTGCCTGAGGAAGGCTTTCCATATATTTAATACCTGAGAGATTTCTCTCCAATTTATCTTTTAACCTGGCTAATTTTAAGCGCTCTTTTTTTAGAAATCTTTCTATGGTTCCATCTTCAAACCAAGTTTCAATCCTTTTTAATTTTTCCACACTTTGTCTTATCGTTCTGAAATTGGTGAGAGTTCCACCTAACCAACGGAAATTTACATAGGGCATTCCACATCTTTCCGCTTCTTCTTTTATAGCATCTTGGGCTTGTTTTTTAGTACCTACAAATAAAACCGTTCCTCCTTGTGAGGTAACATTCACCACAAACTCATAAGCTATTTCAAAGTACTTAAGAGTTTGTTGAAGGTCAATGATGTGAATTCCATTCCTCTCCCCAAAAATAAAGGGTTTCATTTTTGGGTTCCATCTCCGTGTTTGATGACCAAAGTGAACTCCAGCTTCTAAAAGTTGTTTCATAGTAATATGACTCATAGGATCTTTTACCTCCTTTTATGGGTTTTAATCTTCCGCCCAAGGTGGAATAAACCTTAACCCTCTACAAAAGAGGGCACCCCTTTCCTTGGGCGTGTTTTGTTCTCATTTTATGTCAAAGGATAAACACTAACTACTTTTCTACCCTTTTTAGTTTCAAATTTCACTACGCCATCTACTTTAGAAAAAATTGTATAATCTTTACCTAAGCCTACATTTATACCAGGATGAAATTTTGTTCCCCTTTGCCTAACAATTATTTCACCAGCCTTAACAAATTGCCCGCCAAATCTTTTAACCCCTAAGCGTTTAGCTTCAGAATCTCTTCCATTCCTTGAAGAGCCCCCGGCTTTTTTGTGAGCCATATTTTATCCCTCCTTTAAACTTTTATTTCTTTAATCTCGAGCATGGTATAATATTGTCTGTGCCCTTTTTTCCTTTTATAGCCTTTTTTTGGTTTTTTCTTGAAAACAATGATTTTAGGGCTTCTTGCCTGTTCAATAATCTCTGCAGTAACCGTAGCATTTTCTAAAATGGGATGACCAATTTTTAAATCTTCTTCCCTCTTTACCATTAAGACCTCTTTTAATTCAACTGTATCTCCTACCTTTCCCTCAATTTTTTCAACTTTTACTTTGTCTCCAGGTCTCACTACATATTGTTTCCCGCCAGTTTTTATTACTGCAAACACGGATATCCCTCCTTTAAATTTTTCCTAAAGATATAGCAATTTTCCCTCTTTGTCAAGAAGTTGTGGTTTCAATGTGTTTCCTATTTTAAAATGTCGCTGTTAATTCCTATTTTGAAATG
>JBKBTC010000020.1:0-14656 GCA_046291435.1 Caldimicrobium sp.
AAAACTTCTCAAAATCCCCAATAAACAGAGGGTAGAAATGCTCCAAAAATTTGGGCTAAAAAGAGGAATAAAAGCTAAAGCCAAACCTGTATAGAAATCTAAAAATTTCAAATTGAGAGTGTAATTTAAAAAACTTTTTATGAAAAAAACTACTATGATTAAGGGTAAAATTTTCCAGAGAAAAAGGGCAAAATTCATAAAGATTAAAAGGTCACTTCTGGTACTTTCATTAAAACCACTACAAAACTTATGTTATAAAGATCAACCCAGGGTTTAACTTCTGCTCTTTTAAAAAGAGCTTGAGAGTCCTTAGTTATGTTTAAAATGGTACCAACTATTATACCTGAAGGAAAGAGAAGGTCTTGCCCTGAGGTTACAAGCCAATCTCCTGGTTTTGCTTCAGAATATAGTGGCAAAAATTCTACTATACATGTACTCTCAGCTCTACCTTTTAAAATACCTCTTTCTTCCTTTGAGAGCACCTTCACATCTACTGCAAAAGATGGATCAGTTAGTACCATTACTTTACTCCAATTTCTATGAACCTCAACTATTTGTCCTACTAAACCTAAGCCCCTATCCCCTACCAACGCTAAAACTGGCATTTCACTCGTAAGCCCATCTTTGCTTCCTTTATCAATGATAAAAAAATCACTATAGGGATCAATTCCTTTGTAGATAATTTTAGCAACGACTTGAGGAACATTCTCCTTTGGCACTAATTTGTAAAGATGCTCTAACTTTTGATAAAGAGCTTCTCTTTCTTTGTAATATGCCAATTCTTGCTCTAATTGCATAATCCTCTCTTTAAGCTTTACATTTTCCTCTTTAACTCCGATTAAATAACCATATTTGCTAAAAAATGTTTTGATTCCATCCCCTAAACTTGATTCTACTTTCCAAAATGGTTTTAAAAAATAGCCAAAAATTCCGCGAAATATTTCCCCTTTCCATAAAATTAAAATAACCAATATAACACCTGATATTCCCAGAAATATTTTTCTCAGCATGATGATTTAATTTTACCATATCCAATAATTAAAACCATAAAGTTATCATATTCACATTGAGCCCATATCTGCAAATCTCTAATACCAAGTCTTAGCTTGCGCAAGCTTTATTGTTTTTTCAAATTCGGTAGCCACAACCTTTAGGTTATGCCCACACGCAGGCTAAAGCCTGCGGCTACCAAAACCTTTTGAATTTTCTTTTTTTTTGGTAGCCGCAAGCTTCAGCTTGCGCAAGGATTTATCACCCCTTAAATTCTCTTGCAAGCTAAATCCTTCTACCTTAAAGATTTCTTTTGATAAACCACTGAGATTGACAGAGTTTTTAAAAGGATTAAAATAATTAGCCAAAACTGCATATTCCATTGAGAGGTAGAGATGGAATTTGAGCCAGTAATTGGTCTTGAAGTTCACATTCAGCTAAAAACTGAAAGTAAGCTCTTCTGCAGTTGCTCCACAAAATTTGGTGCTGAACCCAACTCCCAGGTTTGCCCCATCTGTACTGGTCAGCCCGGAGTCTTACCTGTTATAAACAAAAGGGCTATAGAGTATGCTCTTAAATTAGCTTTAGCCCTCAACTGTAAAATAAATCTTACTTCCATTATGGCAAGAAAACATTATTTTTATCCTGACCTTCCCAAAAATTATCAAATATCTCAATATGAGCTACCCCTTGCAGAAGGAGGCTTCATAGAAATTGAAATAAATGGTCAGAAAAAAAAGATTGGATTAACAAGAATACATTTAGAAGAGGATGCAGGAAAATTAGTACACGATGAAAGATTACCTTATTCTTATGTAGACTTTAATAGAACAGGGGTGCCTCTTTTAGAAATTGTGAGCCAACCTGAAATTTTTTCTCCTGAAGAAGCAGTAGCCTATTTAAAAACTTTAAGAAGCATCGTAAGATATTTAGGGATTTGTGATGGCAATATGGAAGAGGGAAGTTTAAGGTGCGACGCTAATGTGTCTGTTAGACCTAAAGGAGAGAAAACCTTCGGCACAAAAGTAGAATTAAAAAACATGAATTCCTTTAAACATGTGGAGAAAGCCCTTTCTTATGAAATAAAACGACAAATTGGGCTTATTCTTGAAGGAAAAAAAGTGGTCCAAGAAACAAGGCTCTATGATGAAGCTACTCAAACTACCCATTCTATGAGGGGGAAAGAAGAGGCTCATGATTACTGCTATTTTCCAGACCCTGATTTAATTGAAATACAGTTAGAACCTACTATATTGGATAAAATTAAAAAAGAAATACCTGAACTTCCACTAACAAAAAAAGAACGCTTTGAAAGAGAATATAATCTCTCTTCCATGGAAGCAAGTATTCTCACAGAGGAAAAAACCTTAGCGGATTTCTTTGAAGAAACTGCAAAACTTTATTCAAAACCTAAGGCTATTGCTAATTTCTTACTTGCTGAGGTTTTAAGATATTTAAATAGAGACCGTTTGGATATCAGTGAAACTAAGCTAACCCCCTCTAATTTAGCGGAACTATTAGAGTTAGTTGAGAAAGAGACCATTTCTATTACCATTGCTAAACAGCAAGTCTTTCCAGAGGTTTATGAAAAGGGAATAGCTCCTTCTATAATTATCAAAGAGAAACAACTTATTCAAGAGAGTTCAGAAGAGAATTTACGAAAAATTTGTGAGGAGGTTTTGGCAGAAAATCCTTCGGAAGTTGAGAAATATAAAGCTGGTAAAAAGGGGCTTCTTGGCTTTTTTGTGGGGCAAGCTATGAAAAAAACCCAAGGCAAAGCCAACCCTAAACTCTTAAATAAAATTTTCACAGACCTATTGGAGTCCTAATTGCCCAAAGAAATATACATAGAGCCTAAAAAAGTTGATATAATTAAAGCCTTTTATTGGACTGATAATTCCCTTTATATTTTAGATCAGAGGAAACTTCCTCGAAAAGAAGTCTATTACGAAGCTAATAGTTATATAAAAGTTAAAAATGCTATAAAAAATATGCTTGTAAGAGGTGCTCCAGCTATAGGAATAGTTGGTGCCATAGGCTTTTATATAGGAGTAAACGATTTAGAAAAACATCTCACTTTTCCAGTAAAAACTAAGGAACTTTTAAAATCGTTAAAAAGAATTAGCTCAGTACTTTCCTTTGCAAGACCAACTGCAGTTAATCTATTCTGGGCATTAGAGAGAATTTACAAAAGGGCGTTAACTTTTATCTCACAAAAAGAAATATTTCACAAAGGGGAGTGGGTGACCTTTTTAGAAGCTTTAAAATTAGAAGCTTTAGCTATTTGGGAAGAGGACATTGAGGCTAACTTAAAGATGGCAGAATTAGGAGCAAGTCTTTTACCCCAGGGTGGGATCTTAACTCATTGTAACACTGGAGCCTTAGCTACTGGGGGATATGGCACAGCTTTAGGGGTTATAAGAAAAGCTTATGAATTAGGCAAAGAAATTTTGGTATATGTGGATGAAACAAGACCCTTTCTTCAAGGAGCTCGCTTGACAGCTTGGGAGTTGTCTAAATTAAAAATTCCATATAAAATAATTACTGATAATTCTGCAGGATTTTTGATGAAGAAAGGACTAATTAAGGCAGTAATAGTTGGTGCAGATAGGATCGCAAAAAATGGGGATACCGCTAATAAAATTGGCACCTATAGCCTTTCAGTCCTTGCTAAAGCTCATAATATTCCCTTTTATATTTGCGCTCCAAGCTCAACCTTTGACCTTAAAATTTCATCTGGAGATGAAATCCCTATAGAAGAGAGAAATCCAAAGGAAGTTCTCTTTTGTGGAGGAAGAGAAGTAGCTCCTAAAAAGGCACAGGCTTTTAATCTTGTATTTGATGTAACTCCAGGGCATTTAATCTCTGCCATTATTACAGAAAAGGGGGTTATTACTCCTCCCTATAAGGAAAATTTAGAAAAAATATTAAAAAATGGTAAAAATTAAAGATTTACCTGAAAAAACCTTAGAGCGTCTTATAATTTATCACAAAGTATTGGACATTCTTGAAAAAAATAAGATTGATTCCATTAGTTCTGATGAACTGGCAAAGAAATGCGGGGTAAATCCTGCTCAACTTAGAAAGGATTTAAGTTTTGTTGGAAATCTTGGAACAAAGGGTGTAGGTTATAGTGTAAAATCTCTAAAATATAACTTGAAAAAATTTTTAGGTATTACCCAAGAATGGAACCTAATAATAGGTGGAATTTCTCAACTTTCGGAATTTTTATTGCAAAACAAGGAGCTCTCCAAAAATGGTTTTTATTTTATGGCAGCTTTTGATACGCGAGAAGAATATATTGGAAAAGTCATCAATGGTGTCTCTGTATATAATTTAGACCAATTAGGTTATGTAGTTAAAGCTATAAAAGTGGATATAGGAATTATTACCGATGAAGAGAATCCAGAGCTTTATTTGGATACCTTTCTAAAACATAACATCAAAGCTATACTTAATTTAAGTGGAGTTCCACTTTTTGTAGAAAATGAAGATGTGCAAATAGAAAACTTTTTCTTCTCTATGGCACTAACTAAACTATCTTTTTTTCTAAAAAACTTTATATAAAGGAACCTTTATGATAGTAAAGGTATGGAGAAAAGATCCCCGTGCAAGGCTTCCTGAGAGAAGTACTGAGGGATCAGTAGGCTATGATATTTGTGCTCTGGAAGATACAGAAATCTCTCCCCTGGAGCTAAAACTTATAAGAACAGGCTTAGTAATTAAAGCATCTCCCCCCTATGCCCTTTTTATTTTTCCTCGTTCTTCACTATTTAAAAAGAAAAATCTCATCATGCCAAATTCTGCGGGAATTATTGATTTTGACTATTGCGGAGAAGATGATGAAGTTAAAATTCCTGTTTTAAATCTTGGAAAAGAAAAAGTTTTTATAAAAGCTTATGAAAAAATTGCCCAAGCAGTTTTCTTAAAAATTGCTTACCCAGAAATTAAAGAAATTTCCTACGAGGAATTACCGAGAAACTCACGAGGTGGGTTTGGTTCTACAGGAGGGTATAGATGAAATTAGAGTCTTTGCGAGACAAACAAAAAAATCTTATTCCTTTAGTCTTAAAAAATATGGACAAAGCACTTCTTCCCATTTATCTTCCCTATAGCTATTTAGGAGCCCGTATCTGCTATGCGGAATCACATCCCCTTCTTCTTTTTGAAGAGGAAAAATTTAGAGATTTAGAGAGGTTTATAAGTTTCCTTTTACATTTAAAAAAAGCGGGACATTTTAGTGTTTTTGCCCACACCCCAATCTTAGTCAATCTAAGCAATCTCAGCCTACAAGAGAAATTTGACCTATCCAGCACTTATTTTAAAGTCTTCATAAACGAAAATTTAGCTCTTTTTAATCTTCGTCATCTTGCTGAAAATCTCTCAGATCAAGAATTTCTAAATCTCATAAATTTGGAACCAGCTTTAGATAACATAGAAGTTCTTATTTTTAGAAGTAGGGAAAAAATTTTTCAAGGAAAACTAAATAGTTTAGAACAGAAACTTTTTAAAGAGGAGAAGTCCCTTTGGGCAGAGCCTGAAATAATAATTTTGAGAAGCAGCAAACCCTATCCTTTTTCTTGGGTAGGAGTAATAGCTCATAATTTTTCGCGTCTTTTTAGCCATCAATTTGTAAGACATACATGGTTAAATTTTAATCAAAGATCTCATAGATATACAAGAGTTGACAGGTTCGTTATTCCCAAGGTATTTAAAGAGAAAGATATTAAGGTATATCAAGAAATTATCGAAAGGAGTATGAAGATTTATGAAGAGCTTTCTTTAAATATGAAAAGAGAAAGCGCCCGCTTTGTGGTACCTCAGGGAGTTGCAACAACTGTTTTTGCAACAGGTCCTCTTTTTGTTTGGCAAGATTTTATAGAAAAACGCTTCATTCCTCAAGCCCAAGATGAAATAAGAGAACTTGCTAAAATATTAAAAGAAGTTTTATTTTAAATAAGACTATAAAAAAATTCACCATATAGAGGTTGGGCTTGTAGCTCAGCGGATAGAGCACTGGCCTCCGGAGCCAGGGGTCGGGGGTTCAAATCCCCCCAAGCCCGCAATTAGCTCATATTTTCAAAAGTCCTCTTTTACAGTTCCACACCTTCTTCTGTATACTTAGCCACTAAATCTCCTACTTCCTGCGTGGTATATCCCATTTTCCCAGCAGAGAGGCTCTTTAGATGGTCACGACAAACCTTAATCACCGCTTTTTCTATAGCCAATGCAGCCTCCTCTAAGGTGTTGTTTTGGAATTTCTCTCCTAACCACTCAAGCATCATCATTCCAGCGCATATAGCTGCTAAGGGATTAATCACATTTTTTCCTGTATACTTAGGTGCAGAGCCACCTATAGGCTCAAACATAGAGATACCTTGAGGATTTATATTACCCCCTGCAGCAATACCCATACCACCCTGTATCATAGCTCCTAAGTCTGTAATAATATCTCCAAACATATTATCTGTAACTATCACATCAAACCACTCAGGGTTTTTAACAAACCACATACAAGTGGCATCTACATGAGCATAATCTTTTTCAATGTCTGGATACTCTTGCCCCACTTCTTGAAAAACTCTCCACCAAAGGTCCCAGGCAAAAGTTAAAACATTAGTTTTTCCTACCAAGGTAACCTTTTTCTGCTTATTTCTCTTTCTACAATATTCAAAGGCAAAGCGAATACAGCGCTCAACACCATATCTTGTATTTATAGATTCTTGGACTGCCACTTCGTAAGGAGTTCCCTTTCTTAGGAAACCGCCTCCTCCTGCATAAAGCCCCTCTGTATTTTCTCTAACGACGACAAAATCAATATCTTCTGGACCTTTATCTTTTATAGGTGTCCAAACCCCTGGATAGAGTTTAACAGGTCTTAAATTTATATATTGGTCCAACTCAAAACGAATCCTTAAGAGTATTTCTTTTTCTAAAATTCCTGGTTTTACCTCTGGATGCCCTATAGCTCCGAGATAGATAGCATCGTATTTTTTTAGCTCCTCAATACCTCCTTCAGGAATGGTCTCTCCTGTTCTCAAATACCGATCCCCGCCCCAATCAAAATAGGTCCATTTAAATTTTAGGTTGAACCTCCTTGAGGCTGCCTCTAAAACCTTTACTCCCTCTCTTATTACTTCTGGACCTGTGCCGTCTCCTGGAATTACTGCAATCTCAAAATATTCTTTACTCATCCTCAAACCTCCTCTGTTTTGTTAATTCATGTCTTATGTTACATACTGGTTTTTAAATTTTCACATTATAATATAATTATCCACTTTACCAAGTCCCCTTAAGCTGTTTCCAATGTAAAGTGCCTGAGCTTTTTCTAAATCTTTAATTGTTAAAACTCTCTCTACAACTTTTTTTGTTCTGATTAGGTACTCTCTTAATACCCCTGGTAAAATTCCTAAGGTGATAGGCGGAGTATAGAGAATACCCTCTATTTCTATAAAGAGATTGGAAATTGTACCCTCAAGTAATTCGCCTCTCTCATTATAAAAAAGAACTTCTGTAAATCCCCTTTCCAGCGCATAAGCTCTCATCTCATCATATTCCTCACGAATAGTAGTTTTATGATAATGATATAGATTAGCCTTAGTTTTTCGTTTTATTATTAATACCCTTATTGGCTTATCCCATTCACTTTGCCCAAGGGAGGAAATCTCTAAGTTTATCTTCCCTTCAGGAGAAAGAAGAAGTCTAACTCTGTATATTCCAGGACCATAACTATTTAGGCTGTTTTCAATAAACCTTTTAAAACTTGAAAAGTTCTTAAGATCTAAGGGAAGATTGAAGTTAAAAAATTTAGCAGAAGAGAGAAGTCTATTGTAGTGAAGAAAAAGATGGGCCTCCTCTTGAGAAAAATCCCATTTAAAAGTTTCAATTAGACTGAAATAGGGTTTAGGTTCAACAAAAAATTTAGCTTTTAATTTTGTCTCTAAATATTCTTTATAAGGAGAACTATCCCAAACAATTCCTGCTCCTACTCCAAGCTCACCTTTATATTTATTTCCAGTCTTAGGAAATAAAAGAGCAGTTCTTATAGCCACATTAAAGATAAAATCCCCTTTAGGAGTTATAAATCCTATAGCCCCTGTATAAACATTTCTTGGCTCCTTTTCCAGTTCTCCAATAATTTCCATAGTTCTAATTTTGGGAGCCCCTGTCACAGAGCCACAGGGAAATAATGCTTTAAATATTTCAAAGAGAGATTGAGTTTTTAATTTTCCGCTCACAGTTGATATCATTTGGTGCAAGGTTGGATAAGTATTTATCTTAAATAACTCTTTACACCAAACCGTTCCCTTTTCGCAAATTCTCCCTAAATCATTCCTAATTAAGTCCACGATCATAATGTTTTCAGCCTGAGTTTTTTGATCTTTCTTTAATATTGTTTTTTGCTCCCAATCATCAAGCAAAAGTGTCCCCCTTTTAAGTGTTCCCTTCATAGGAGAACTCATAATGAAATCCTTGGATTTTTTTATAAAGAGCTCAGGAGATAGGGACAAAATGGTATAAGAGGGAACGCTAAAATAGCTGGCATATTCACACCTTTGTGAAAAAAGAAGCCATAAGAAAAATTCCCAAGGATTCCCCTCAAAGATATAATGAAATTTTGCTGTATAATTTACCTGATAAGTATCTCCTTTAGCTATACAATCCTTAATCTGATAGATCGCTCTATTATACTCTTCTTTAGTGATGTTTAACTTGAGGGAAGAAATTTTATAATTTGGCTTTTTTTTAAGGGGAAAAAGCTCTATTTTTTTTCTTTTTTTAAAAAAAACAAAGTGTGCTAAGGGTGTCTTTGGTTCTTTTAATAGAGGTTCTAACTTTCTTTCAAATAAATACCCAGCCTCATAGGTTATAAATCCCAAAGCATAAAATCCTTTATCTATCAATCTTTCTATCTCGCTGAAAAATTGGGGAAGACTTTGGGGATGAGCTGAAGTTAAAGTCAATTCACAAACTACATCCGTAAACTGAAAGCCTCTATAGGGAATAACTTTACTATTAATCCAATAAAAATTATTCTCCATAATCTTCTTACAGGTCAATCCTTTTCAAGTTGAAGAGAAAAAAGAACTAAAAAAAGTAAAATACCAGACAGGATTAAAAAAGAGTTTAAATTTTGAAATCTACCTAATAAATTAGCTTCAGTATAAAATATGGGAAAAAGGTAAATTAAGACCAAAAAACCTTCAGCTATGGAAAATCTTTTTAAAAATTTGAGTAATTTTTTTCTAAATTTCCATTTTTTCTCAAGTTTCGGTTTTAATTTTGAAAGATCATCCATATAACTTCTTAGCTGTTCTATTTCTTTGGAAATAAATTTAATCTCCTTTGTTAGGTCCTTTCTCAATAATCTTTTATCAAGCCTATCTAAAAGTTCTCCACTCTCTTTGAGTATTTGACCAAAATAAACATCTTCCTCCTTGTAAGGATAGTTTCTCCAAAAACTAAAAAAGGTCCCATAAAGACCCTTAAATTTTTCTAATTCATTTTTAACTTTCTTAATTTTATTAAAGAGAAATCCGCTTAATTCTAAAGCTAATTCCAAAGCCTTTTTATTAGCTAACTCAATTAAAGCCATACCTCCTTTATATGTATTATTCCTTATCTCTTTAACTCTCTCTTCATATTCAGTCTTTTCTTCATCCCTCATCATTTCCTTCAAACTATGAAATTTATCTTCAACTTCTTTTAATCGTTTCACTGTTTCTTCCCTGAGGCTACCTATAGATTGCTCTAAGGCTTTTTCTAATTCCATCTCATGTTTAATAAATTGTGGTTCAAGAAAGGCTTGATAGATATGGAAAGGATGGGTAAAAAAGGGAAAAACCTTTTCTGGTCCTTGCCCCTCTTCATAGAGTAAAAGATGAAGAAAATAAAAAGCAGGGAAACAACTGGAATCTTCTCGCAAAGCTGACTTGTAATTGTCCTCAGCTGAATAGATATCTCTTAGATAATGTAAAATATATCCTTTATAAAATATACAATAACTGATTAGAAAGGGGGTCTTTACAAAAGCTAAAGCTCTCTCAACATGATATAAAGCCTTGGTATAATCTTCTTTAGAAAGGGATAACATCATAGAGAGAAGTTCCACCCTAAAATCTTCCTTCAAATTCTTTATTCGCTCCTCAACCTGTTTCCACCTTTTAAATAAAAGATCTTCTAAAGCAAGGAAAAGCTCCCCTCCTCGTATAGGAAGATTAATTTTCCCTAATAGCTGCGACCAGTTTTCTATCTCTTCTGAAAGATAAAAAGGTATTTTTAAAAAGGAAGGAAAAAGATAAAAATGGCGCCCATAAAAGTAATCAAAAAAGCTTTCTTTTAGGTTGTTTAGTTTGTAGTCTTTATATAAATTTCCTGCTACCTCATCTAAAGGCAACTGCAAAAGCTCTTTAAATTTCTGAAAAGCATCAAGTACCTCTAAACCTGGACAGTTTACGCTCTCGTGTAAATAGGATTGACAAAAAAAGCACTTCTTTTCATAGGGTATGAAAAATATATCTTTAAAAGGAAAGAGCAACTTTGGCTCAACCGTTGAGGGAAGCACAAGTTCATAGATTTCCTTTATATAGGGTTCAACTTTAAAATAGATTTTATTTTTTTCTAAAACTTCAGCTATAACACCCTGTAGGGATTCATAAAAATAAATCTTTCCAGGACGTAGAGTTTCCCTTGGTTTTATTAAATTTTCCTTTGGGAATAAGTAAAAACTTACTGGCAAAGGGGCTGATATAAGTTCATTTTTAAATTCTTCTTTTAAAGAGAACAAAATTTCATTAAGTTTTAGAAGTTTTTCTGGCTCAACTTCAAATAAAAAGGCATCTTTTCTTTGATAGGTCTTTTCTAATTGATCTTGTAGAAATATAAAAAAATTCCGTTCTCCTCCTCTAAAGAGAATTTTTAAAAGAGGTTTATTTTTAATTATGGTTAATAACATATCTTATTAAAAGTAAAATTAATGCTACAGAAATAGCTAAATCTGCCAAATTAAAAGAGGGCCAATGTAAGTCCCCTATATGGAGGTCAATAAAATCAAAGACTGCTCCAAAGACTAAGCGATCTAACCAATTCCCAAGCCCTCCTCCAAAGATAGCACCATAAAGTATTTTATCTCTAAGATCGGATTTTTTGGCAAGAACTATAAGTACAACCAAAACTATGGGAATTAGGATTAAAAACAAGGTAGAAATAAAATCAGGGGCATTATGGAAAAAACCAAAGGCAACTCCCCTATTCCAAGATTTTACAATATTCAAAAAAGGTAATATTTCTAAAGTTGTGGAGACATTTAGCATTACTATATATTTGGTGATCCTATCTAAAAGAAAAACGAAGGTTGCTGAAAGAAAGAAGATTTTCAAGCTTAACCTCCTTGAGAAATTACATTATAGCATCTAAGACATAAGTCAGGATGGGGAAGAGTGCCCACCTCTGGTCTTCTCTGCCAACATCTTTCACATTTTTTATAAGCGGTAGGTTTGACTAAGATAACTAAGCCTTCTATCTCCTCTGAGTTATAAAATATCCCCTCTTCTTTGGGAATGCCCTGTTCAAATTTTGCAACCATCAAAAAATATTCCCAAAAGGCTTTATCCTCTAATAGGGATGAAAACTCTTCTAAAGAAGAATAGAAAACCTCTGCTTCCAAGGAAGAGCCGATAATTTTGGCCTCTTTGCGAGCAATCTCTAAAGCCTTAAGAAACTCTTCCCTTAATAATAAAATTTTCTGCCATCTTTCTTTTTCCTCTTTAGAAATTTCAAATTTATAGCTGGGAAACTCTGCCAAGAAAACAGAAGGTTCCTTTTTATTATAGGGCAAAAAGTGCCAAATCTCTTCAGCAGTAAAGGAAAGAATTGGAGCCATAACTTTAACTAAGGTGTCCAAGGCGAAATAGAGAACGGTTTGGGTTGCCCTTCTCCTGAAACTATCTGGTTTTTCACAATAAAGAAAATCCCTATTAATATCAATAAAAAGAGAAGAAAGCTCTACCGTGCAAAAACGATGGATTTCATAGGTAACTAAATGGAATTCAAATCTCTCATAGGCTTGACGAATCTTTTCTAAACTTTCTGAAAGCTTAGAGAGAATAT
Source organism: Caldimicrobium sp. (assembly GCA_046291435.1). GTDB lineage: Bacteria > Desulfobacterota > Thermodesulfobacteria > Thermodesulfobacteriales > Thermodesulfobacteriaceae > Caldimicrobium. Next base: position 12,100 of record JBKBTC010000020.1, read on the forward strand.
ATTTTTCAAAAGAGGGTAGCTTTTCAAAGGAAATAAGGTCTCTTTCTGGATGAAAATCATAGAGATTTCCTATTAAAAACCTACAGGTATTTCTAATTTTTCTATAGGTTTCTACTAACCTGTCTAAAATTTCTTGAGAAATTTTAATGTCATCTCTGTAGTCTTCAGCAGAAACCCAGAGACGCACAATTTCTGCCCCATATTTTTTAATAAGCTCCTGTGGGTGGATGACATTTCCTAAACTCTTTGACATTTTTCTGCCTTTACCATCTACCACAAAGCCATGAGTTAATATAGTTTTATAGGGGGGCACCTCCCTTGTGCCTACTGCACAAAGAAGAGAACTTTGAAACCATCCTCTATGTTGGTCTGAACCCTCCAAATAAAGATGTGCCGGGAACATTAATTCCTCTCTCTTTTCTAAAACCCCTGCAAAGGAAACCCCTGAATCAAACCATACATCTAAAATATCTTTTTCCTTTTCAAAGACAGAACCATCGCAGATGGGACACCTCGTTCCTTCAGGGAGAAGTTTTTCTGCTGGTTCAATAAACCAGGGATCACAACCCTTTTCCTCAAAAATTTGAATTACCTTCTCATAATAGGAAAAGTCCTTTAAAATTTCCCCACAGTCTTTACACTTAAATACAACGATGGGAACACCCCAAACTCTTTGCCTTGAAATACACCAATCTGGTCGTCTCTCAAGCATACTTTCTAACCGATTTCTTCCCCAGGAGGGAATAAATTTTACCTTATCCAAGCTTTTTAAAGCCTTATCTCTTAACCCTTTTGCCTCCATAGAAATAAACCATTGATCTTCAGCCCGAAAAATAATAGTTTTCTTACAGCGCCAGCAATGGGGATAACTATGTGAGATTTTATCTAATTTTAATAGCAAGCCTGAATCCTTAAGAGTATTTAAAATAGCAATATTAGCCTCCTCTAAGGTTAAACCCCCTACTAATGGCACATTGCCATAAAATTTGCCGTCATTATCAACAGGCACAAAAACTTCAAGATTATATTTTAATCCAACAAGATAGTCCTCTTCTCCATGCCCTGGAGCTATATGAACTATACCTGTTCCTGTATCTAAGGATACAAAATCTGCAAGAACTATCACTGAATCCCTCTCATAAAAGGGATGTTTTGCCCTCAAGTTTTCTAAAATGTTCCCTTTAAAGCGAGCTAAAATGGGTGGAAGAGGTTTGTCTATTTCAGCACAAAGAGAAGAAAGTCTTCCTTCAGCTAAGATTAAATATTCCTCATCCAGTTCAATTACAAGATAGTCAAATTCTGGATGAAAGGCTAAGGCTAAATTTGCTGGAAGTGTCCAAGGGGTAGTAGTCCAAATAAGAATATAAGTAGGCTTGTCAAGTTTTAAAGCCAACTCCTTCTCAAGAAACTTTTTAGTTTCCTCTCTTAAGGGAAATTTTACATAAATGGATGGCGAGGTATGAGGTTCATATTCTACTTCAGCTTCTGCTAAAGCTGTAACACAATGAGGGCACCAAAAAACGGGTTTTTTCTTTTTATACACCTGTCCACTTTCTAAAAATCTTAAAAATTCTCTGGCAATAACTGCTTCGTATGTGGGATCCATAGTAAGATAAGGCTTCTCCCAAAATGCAAAGACCCCTAATCTCTTAAACTCTTCTCTTTGAATATTTATAAAACGCTCCGCGTATTTTCTGCAAGCCTCCCTTATTGTTAAGGGTGGCAATTCTCCTCTTTTAACCTTTAACTCCCTTTCTACATTAAGTTCTATGGGAAGTCCGTGACAATCCCAGCCTGGCACAAAGGGCACATAATATCCCATAAGTATTTTGCTTTTAACGATAATATCTTTTAAAATCTTATTTAACGCTGTGCCTAAATGAATATGACCATTAGCATAAGGTGGACCATCATGTAAAATAAAAGGAGGCGCTCCTTTTCTCCTTTCTAATATTTTCTCATAAATCTTTTCCTTTTCCCAAAACTCTAAAAAACGCGGTTCCCTCTCAGTAAGGTTTGCCTTCATAGGAAAGTCAGTTTTAGGAAGATTTAATGTGTCCTTCCAGTCCATTTTTCTCCTCCAAGAAATCTCTTGAAATTTTAAACAACCTATATTTTAGCATAAATTAAAAATTAGACACTAAAACATTTCACTCGCGCAAGCTAAAGCCTGCGGCTACCGAAAATATGGTCTCTTGTTTTTATAGAAATTTGGTTTATCCTTCTTAATAAGAGCTACCTTGGGATGGAGGTTCTATGGAGGACATAGAAAAAGTTAAACATATTCTAAAGCATTATATAGAGCATACAGAGGAACATGCAAAGGAATTTGAAGATTTAACAAATCCTTTAAGTTCCTCTCCAGAAGCCAAAGCCTTAATTGAGGCTCTTCACAAAAGTTCTCTTAAACTTAAAGAAATTATTGAAATTTTAAAACCCTTCGTTTAAAATTATTAGACGATATCTTTTTAAAAAAGGGGGTACCTATGAGTTGTATTTTTTGTAAAATAGTCAATAAGGAGATACCGGCCAAGATAGTTTATGAAGATGATAAAGT
>JBKBTC010000021.1:0-13994 GCA_046291435.1 Caldimicrobium sp.
GTATGGAGAAACTCAAGATTTATTTTAAAAATTTATCCATAGGTTACAAAGTAGGCTTAGGTATAATTTTACTTTTTACTTTTTTTCTATTTGGCTCAGGTATTCTCTATTTAATTCAACAGGATTTAGAAAAGAGATTGCAAAGTCAGTTAGAAAATGTCTATAAAGCCATAATTTCACTTCAGGAAATTAGGGCTCAGCATATAAGATGGAAAGTTAATGTATTAACCCATATAATAAACGAAGATTATTCCAATATTTCCTATGATAAATCTCTTGAACAAATAAGGGCTTTTAGAAAATTTAATTCCTATGAAGTAAATCCTCAAATTTTAAAAGCCCTTGAGGAAAATTTTTCCGGCATGCAAAGGTCTATAGAATATATGCAAAAAGCCAAAAACATAGAGGATATACAAGTCGCGTATAACAACTTTCAGAAGTTTTCCAAAGCCTATCTTTGGGATGGGATAGAAAAGCTTGTGAATGAATATTATAAATTCTTAGACTTGGAAAAAAGAAGCCTAATTAAGAAGAAAAAAATTTTTCAGGGAGTGTATTTAATTTTTATATTATTCATTGTAGGTCTTATGCTTCTTGGAGCCCGTTTCATAGGAATGGGGGTAAAGAAAGAAATAGACAAAGTTTCTGGAATTTGTAGAGAAATAGCTCAAGGTAATTTGCGAGTAAACTTTGACCTTACAAGAAAAGATGAAATTGGAACTATTATGAGGGCTTTAGAAGAGGTTAAAAGTGCCTTTAACGAAACAGTAGTTAATCTAAGACAATTGAGTGAAGAAATAAAATTTACTACAGAAAACTTAAAATCCTTAGGAGAGACATCCTCTGCCAAGAGCAACTTTATTGAAATGCGAATTGAAGAAGTTTTAATGGAAGTAGAAGGGATAATGGAAGACTTAAAAGAACAGACGCGCCTTCTTGGACAGGTAAAGATAGCTGTAGATGAGATAAATAAAAATGTGCTTTATACCTCAAATAAAGCAAACCATGCCATGCAAGAAGCAAAGCATGCTCAGGAGCTACTTTCTTCTTTAGATAAGGCTTCAAGCGAGATAGAAGGTATTGTTAAATTTATACGAGATATTGCAGAGCAAACAAATCTTCTTGCCTTAAATGCTTCCATTGAAGCGGCACGTGCTGGAGAAGCAGGGAAAGGCTTTGCAGTGGTTGCGACGGAAGTTAAGGAACTTGCAAAGCAAACAGATGAAGCAGGAAAAGAAATTACAAATAAAATTAAGGCTATTCAAAAACTTCATGAAAATGTAATTCAAACTGTAGAAAACATGATAAATGTCTTTCAAGAAGTTAAAGATTCTGCCACTGTTGTTGCTTCAGCTGTAGAAGAACAAACAATCGCCCTGGGAGACATAGAAACTCAAGCTCAGAGACATTTTGAGAGAGCAGAACTAACTGCTCGTGCCTTTAATGAAATAAAAAATGAATATAGAGAAATAAATGAAGATTTAGCCAAAAATATTCAAATTGCCCTACAATTAGAAAAAGTAGCAAAAGAGTTTTTAAGTTATGTAGAATATTTTAAGGCCCTTAGAGAAGATAGGAGAAATTTTACCAGAATTACCTTCTTTGATGAAGTAAAGTTTATCTATGAAGGAAAAACTTATTCTGGAAGATTAAGGGATCTCTCCGTAGGAGGTCTTTATATCTATTCAGATTTTATACCTTCCCTTAAAACTACACTTGATCTTCAGTTAAAATCCTCTATATCAGATCTCACACTAAGCGGTGAGGTAGTGAGAGCTAACTCAGATGGCTTTGCTGTTAAAATTACTCAAATACCCGAAGGAACCCTAAATAAAATAAGAGAATTTTTGGAAAGCTATCTTCCCCCAGATAAAGTGGAAAAGGAAGTCGAAAAATTTACAACCTATATTAAGGAAGGGAGAAAAATTCTCCACTAAAAGGAGAAATATTCCACAGGGAATTTAGTAATACTTTTTTTAAAAAAGTGATAAATACATTATCTTACATAGATAAAATAATATCATTTAGGCATAAAAATTGCTATTATTAAAAGCCCGAAAAATTTTAAGAAAAAAATAAAGGAGGGAGAAAGATGAAATTAGACCCTACTGTGATGAAAGATTATGAGATAGCCTATGCAGCAGAAAAAAATATGAAAACTGTTTATACCCTTGGGGAAGAGATGGGTTTAACCAAAGAGGAATTGCTTCCCTATGGACATTATGTGGCAAAGATTGATTATAAATTGGTATTGGAGAGGCTTAAGGATAAGCCCAATGGGAAATATATAAATGTAACTGCAATAACACCCACGCCCTTAGGCGAGGGTAAAACTACGACTTTAATTGGTTTGGTTCAGGGGCTTGGGAAGAGAGGACAGAATGTAATTGGGTGTATTAGGCAGCCTTCCGGTGGTCCCACTTTTAATATTAAGGGTTCTGCAGCAGGAGGAGGGCTTTCACAGGTTATACCACTTGATAAGTTCTCTCTTGGATTAACAGGTGATATCAATGCAGTAATGAATGCTCATAACTTAGCTATGGTTGCTTTAACTTCAAGAATGCAGCACGAGGCAAATTATGATGATGAGACTTTGGCTAAAAAGGGATTAAGAAGGCTAAATATTGACCCCAAAAGAGTAGAGATGGGGTGGGTAATAGATTTTTGTGCCCAAGCACTCAGGCACATTGTTATAGGGCTTGGAGGAAAGAATGATGGATATCCTATGGAATCCAAATTTTGGATTGCTGTTGCTTCTGAAGTTATGGCTATCTTAGCAGTAGCAAGAGATTTAAAGGACCTTAGAGAAAGAATTGGAAAAATTGTGGTTGCCTTTGATAAATATGGAAATCCAATAACGACAGAGGATTTAGAAGTAGCAGGAGCGATGACAGCTTGGCTGGTTGAAGCAATTAATCCTAATCTAATGCAAACCATTGAGGGACAGCCAGTTATTGTCCACGCAGGTCCCTTTGCTAACATTGCCATTGGACAGAATTCAATTATTGCAGACTATGTAGCTTTAAAGCTTGGTGATTATGTAGTTACCGAGTCTGGTTTTGCGGCTGATATTGGTTTTGAAAAGTTCTGGAATATTAAATGCAGGCTTTCAGGTCTTGTGCCCAATGTATCTGTTGTGGTGGCTACTATTAGAGCTCTTAAATGTCACGGTGGTGCTCCTATACCAAGACCAGGGCAGCCTATACCAAAGGAATATTTAGAAGAAAATTTAGAATGGGTAGAAAAGGGATGTGAAAATCTTCTTCATTGTGTCAATATCGTGAAAAAAAGTGGTGCCATACCTGTTGTATGTATCAATAAATTCTACGCTGATACAGAAAATGAAGTAAAGCTTGTGAAAAAGATTTGTGAGGAAGCAGGAGTGCGGGTAGCTTATTCAGATCACTGGTTGAAAGGTGGCGAGGGAGCCCTTGAATTAGCTGATGCCGTTATGGATGCTTGTAGAGAAACTCCTCAGTTTAGGTTCCTCTATAGTTTGGATGAACCTATCAAAAACAGGATAGAAAAAATTGCAAAGGAAGTATATGGTGCTGACGGGGTAATATATATGCCTGCTGCAGAGGAAAAAATAAAACTACTTGAAGCTAATGAGGAATTAAGAAAAATGCCCATTTGTATGGTTAAAACCCACCTTTCTCTTTCTGATGATCCTACAAAGAAAGGAGTTCCTAAGGGTTGGACTTTAAGGGTAAGAGATGTTTTAATTTTTAGGGGCTCAGGTTTTATCGTTCCTGTAGCAGGAGATATTAATTTAATGCCAGGAACAGCTTCAGATCCCGCTTATAGAAGAATTGATGTGGATGTAGAAACAGGAAAAGTGAAGGGTTTATTCTAATAAAGAATATTTGTATCAGGAGGGCAGCATGGGTGCTAAATTAATAGAAGGAAAAGTTGTAGCTGAAAAAATAAGAAAGGAAATTAAGGCTGAAGTAGAAGAGCTAAAAACTAAGGGAATAACTCCAGGGCTTGTGACAATTTTAGTAGGAGAAAATCCAGCTTCAGTTTCCTATGTCACAGCTAAACAAAAAACAGCTCATGAATTAGGATTTTATTCTGTCCAAGAAAATCTTCCAGAAAATGTCTCTGAAGAGGAACTACTAAAACTTATAGATAAATATAATAATGATCCTAAGATTCATGGAATCTTAGTCCAGCTTCCTTTGCCAAAGCATATTAATGAAAGACGCATTCTCTATGCCATTGATCCGAGGAAAGATGTAGATGGTTTCCATCCTGTAAATGTGGGTAAACTTGTTATAGGTGAGCCTTGTTTTATCCCATGCACACCCTATGGAATTCTTATGCTCCTTGCTGAAACAAAAGTGCCTGTTGAAGGAGCGGATGTGGTCGTTGTTGGAAGAAGTAATATTGTGGGGAAACCAATAGCTATACTTCTTATGCAAAAAAGAAAGCCCGTTGGTAATGCTACCGTAACTATTTGTCACACTGCAACGAAAAATATGGCTGAACACACGAAGAGAGCTGATATTCTTATTGTAGCAGCAGGAGTGCCTAAATTTATTACCGCTCCAATGGTAAAAGAAGGAGCAGTGGTAATTGATGTGGGAGTCAATAGAATTGGGACAACCCCCGAAGGTAAAGCAAAATTATGTGGAGATGTAGATTTTGAAGCTGTAAAAGAGAAAGCAAGTTATATTACACCAGTGCCTGGTGGTGTTGGTCCTATGACTATTACCATGCTTATGAAAAATACTTTGGAATCTGCTAAAATGTGGGCAGGACTTCCTTCAGAGGTGGCTTAGTTACACAATTCACAAGATATAAAAATTTTTATTTTTAAAGCTTAAATTTAATTTAAAAAAGATTAAAGGAGAGGGATTATGATAGATGAAAGAGCAAGGTTTGGTAAGGGAAAACTTGGGGTTCAGACAAAAACAGCAGAGGAAATCTATTCCAAGCTAAAAGAGGAAGTTTTAACTGCACCTAAAAGAGCTGAGCGGAGAGGAACTTTACCCTGTGCTTTTGGAAAAGGAGGAACCTGTTGTAGAGTTTGTAATATGGGTCCCTGTCAAGTGGTTGAAGGGGTTGAAGAATTAAGAGGTGTTTGTGGGGCTTCTGCTGCCACAGTTGTTGCAAGAAATTTTGCAAGGATGGTAGCTGCTGGAACTTCAGCACATTCGGACCATGGAAGACATGTTGCCAAAGCCTTTTATGAGACTGTCCATGGTGAGGCTCCCTTTGAAATAAGAGACAAAAGAAAATTGAGAGTGGTTGCCCAAGCTTTAGGAGTGGATCCCACTTTACCTGAAAAAGATATGCTTGTACAGATGGCAGATCAGGCTTTGAGAATTTTTTCGCAGCAAGAGGGAGAGATAATTTTAACGCACAGAGCGCCCAAGCCGCTTTTAGAAAAGTGGAGGCAATATGGAGTTGTGCCAAGGGGTATAGATAGAGAGGTTGTAGAGTTAATCCATAGGACAACTATTGGAGTTGATCAGGAATACAAAAATATTCTTATGGGAGCTGCTCGTTGTTCTTTGGCTGATGGTTGGGGAGGAAGTATGTTAGCTACAGAACTTCAGGATCTGCTATTAGTAAATCCTCAACCCCTGAGAGCAAAGGTAAATATAGGGTTAGGAGTTATTAAAAAGGATTATGTTAATGTAGCAGTGCATGGGCACGATCCATTACTTGCTGACGCCTTAGCTCAAGCAAGTTATGACCCTGAGATAATAGAGGAAGCAAAAAAGGTGGGTGCAAAGGGTATTAATCTATCTGGTGTTTGTTGTACCGGTAATGAAGTTTTAATGAGAAAGGGAATTCCTATTGCAGGCTCCTTTATACAGCAAGAGGTGGTAATAGCTACTGGTGCCCTGGAGGCTATAGTTGTTGATGTGCAGTGTATAATGCAAAATGTTGCAGAGCTTGCTAAGCATTTTCATACAGCAGTAATTACAACAAGTCCCATTGCTATGATGGAAGGTGCCCTTCATATACCCTTTGATGAAAAAAGGGCTTTTGAATCAGCAAAAGAAATACTTAAAACCGCTATTGCCAGGTTTCCTCAAAGGGATCCTTCAAAAATAAATATTCCAGAGAGTAGTGTAGATATCGTTGCAGGATTTAGTCATGAAGCCATTATGTATATACTTGGGGGAAGATTTAGGGCAAGTTATAAGCCATTAAATGAAAATATTATAAATGGAAAGATTCTTGGGGTAGCAGTCATCGTTGGATGTGATCAATACAGGGTCTCTGAGCCCATTCAAGTAGAATTGGCAAAAGAATTGATTGCTAATAATGTTTTAGTGTTAGCTACAGGGTGCTCAGCAACAAACATGGCTATAGCAGGGCTTTTATCACCTGAGGCTATAGAATTAGCAGGACCAGGTTTAAGGGAGGTTTTAGAAGCAGTAGGATGTCCACCAGTTTTACATATGGGATCTTGTGTGGATAATTCAAGGATACTTATTGCAGCAACAGAGATGGTTCATACAGGGGGCTTAGGAGATGATATTTACCAGGTTCCTGCAGTTGGATGTGCTCCTCAGTGGATGAGTGAAAAGGCGGTAGCTATTGGTATGTACTTTGTGACTTCCGGTGTGCAAGTAGTCTTTGGACCGGATTTTCCAACTCTTGGCAGTAAAACTGTGACAGACTTTTTATTTTATGAAATAGAAAAATATTTTAATGGCTCGTGGCGAGTTGCAAGAACTGCTCCAGAGTTTGCAAATATTATGATAGATAGAATTAACTTTGGAAGAAGGAACTTAGGCATTGATAAGCCTAAACCAAGAGTGCTCTTTGATATGGCTATGAGGAGAGCTTTAGAAGGTCCAAGACATACGCCTGTTTTCCATGGACTTGGTTGTTTTGGTTCCCATACCAGGTTTGAAGTAGAAAAGGGTAGTTAATTTTTGGAATTTGTAAAGGGGAGGAATAACAAAATGAAAAATCCCAAAGGCAAGGTTTTAGTCGTTGGAGGGGGTATTGCAGGAATTCAGAGTGCCCTTGATTTATCGGAGCTGGGATACTATGTGTATTTAGTGGAGAAGAAGGCAAGTATTGGCGGGGTAATGGCACAACTGGATAAAACTTTCCCTACCAACGACTGTAGTATCTGAATACTTGCACCTAAGATGGTGGAGGCCGGGCGGTCTCCCAATATTGAAATTTTAACCTTAACGGAGGTTTTAGAGGTTGAGGGGGAAGCTGGAAACTTTAAGGTTTCTCTAAAAATAAATCCAAGGTATATAGATCCTGATAAGTGCACCGCTTGCGGTGAGTGTATGAAATATTGTCCAAGGTTAGCTATTGATGAGTATAATGCCAATCTAAATTTTACAAGGGCTGCTCGCATTGATTTTCCTCAAGCAGTTCCCACTAAATATTATATAGACCCGGAGGTATGTTTAAGGCTTAATCATGAAACCTGTCAGTTATGTGCCAATGTATGCGGACCTAAGGCTATAAATTTTGATCAAAAACCAGAAATCCGCACTATTGAAGTGGGTGCCATAATTTTAGCTACAGGCTTTGGAAGTGTACCTAAAGAGGCTTTAGAGAAATTCGGGTATGGCAAGTATAGCGATGTAGTCCATAGCATTGAGATGGAAAGGTTAACATGTGTTTCAGGACCAACGGAAGGAGAAGTTATCAGACCATCAGATTTTAAGCATCCCAAGAGAATTGCCTATATTCAATGCGTAGGTTCAAGGGATTTGAGTTGTGGAAAGCCCTATTGCTCCAGTGTGTGCTGTATGTATGCGGTAAAACAAGCTTCAGTGATTAAGGAACATGAGCCTTCCGCTGAAATTTCTCTATTTTTTATGGACATAAGAACCCAAGGTAAGGGTTTTGATGAGTCTTTCAGGAGTGCCGTTGAAAAATATGGTTTTCGGATTGTTAGAGCAAGACCTGGAAAAGTGGATAAAATTGATGGGAAATTGGCTTTAAATTATGTAGATGAAGAGGGAGAGGTTAGAAGAGAATATTTTGATATGATTGTATTATCAGTAGGTCTTTCTGCTCCTGAGAAAGCAGAGGAGCTTTCCAAAATTTTTGGCATTGAATTAAATGAGTTTAAATTTGCAAAAACCCATTATCTCTCACCACTTGAAACTACAAAGCCTGGGATATATGTAATTGGTGCCTTCCAGGGACCAAAAGATATTCCTGAAAGTGTTATTCAAGCCTCGGGTGGAGCAGCTTTAGCCTCAGAGCTATTGAAAGATAGTAGATGGACTGCTACTGTGGTAAAAGAGTACCCACCAGAGGATATAGAATTGATGAGTGGGGAACCAAGGATTGGGGTTTTTGTGTGCCACTGTGGAGTAAATATTGCTGGAGTAGTAAATGTAAAGGAAGTTAGAGACTATGCTAAGACCCTGCCAAATGTTGTGTTGTCAGAGAACATCCTTTATGCCTGTGCGCAAGATTCTTTGGAACAATTAAAGGAAAAGATTAAAAAATATAAGCTAAATAGAATTGTAGTATCAGCCTGTACACCTCGCACTCATGAGCCTCTTTTTCAGGATACTCTAAGAGAAGCCGGATTAAACCTTGCATTGGTTGAGATGGCAAATATAAGGGACCAATGCGCTTGGGTACATCCTGATAATCCTGAGAAGGCAACTGAGAAGGCTAAGGATTTGGTGAGGATGGCTGTTGCCAAGGCAAGAAGAATTACACCTCTTGAGCTGCAGAGAGTAAAAGTTACCCCTTCAGCTTTAGTCATAGGAGGGGGAGTGGCTGGAATGATGGCATCTCTCTCCCTTGCCGAGCAGGGTTTTGAGGTGTATTTGGTGGAGAAAGAGCCTGAATTAGGGGGGAACTTAAGAAGGGTAAAGTATTTTATTACAGGGGAGGACGCAAAGAGCTTTTTGGAAAGCTTAAAGACGAAAATTAGGGAAAATCAAAAGATTAAAACATTTACAGGAGCTACTATAGAGAACATTTCCGGATATGTGGGAAATTATACTACTACTCTGCGGGTAGGAGACTCATCAAACATTTTAAATCATGGAGTGGTGGTTGTAGCAACAGGTGGAAGGGAGTATAGACCTAAGAAATATCCCTTAGATGGTAAGGTTGTGATCACTCAACTTGAATTAGAGGAGAGGTTGGAAAAGGGAGTTAAAAGAGGATTTCCTAAGAAAATAGTTATGGTGCAATGCGCTGGGTCAAGGGGAGAGGAGTTAAAACATTGTAGTAGAGTTTGTTGTATTCAAGCACTGAAAAATGCCCTTAAGATAAAGGAACTAGGTCCTGAGAGTGAAGTATATATCTTATATATGGATATGAGGTCTTATGGATTTTATGAGAAGTATTATTTAGAAGCAAGGAGAAAGGGAGTGCGCTTTATCAGGTTCAGAGAGGATAGAAGACCTACGGTTGAGATAAAAAATAAAAAACCAGTAATAAAAGTTTGGGATGTCCTTTTGGGTGAGGAGATTGAGCTTAGGGCTGATTTATGTGTGCTTTCTGTAGGGATTGTGGCTGAAGAGGCAAAAGAGGTGATAAATCTTTTGAAATTGCCGACAAACGAAGAAGGATTTATAATGGAAGCTCATGTGAAGTTAAGACCAGTTGAGACAGCTACAGATGGAGTTTTCGTTGTGGGTCTTGCTCATAGTCCTCAGCTTGTAACGGAGGTTTTAGCTCAAGCAAGAGCTGGAGCAGGAAAATCCGCTATTCCATTAGCTAAGGGTTATGTAGAGGTGCCACCCATCGTGGCAGCTGTTAATGAGGCAAAGTGTATCGGGTGTGCCATTTGTGCTGAAGTGTGTCCATTCTCTGCTATTGAGATGGTAAAAGTGGATAAGAGGAGGAAGGCTCAAGTAATCAAGGCAGCTTGCAAAGGATGTGGCATTTGTGCCTCTCATTGTCCAGTATTTGCTATTGATGTAGGAGGATTTACCTCTGAGGCAATACTTGATCAAATTAGAGGATTTAAGGGAGAAGAAGAAAGAGAAAGTTTGGCAGAAAAAAAGATAGTTGAAGCCCCATAGGAGGAGGGAAGATGGCTTTTGAGCCAAGAATTTTAAGTTTTATGTGCCATTGGTGATGCTACGCAGCAGCAGATGCGGCCGGTGTGGCTCGCCAGAATTATCCACCCTTTCATAGGGTTATAAGAGTGATGTGTAGTGGCAGGGTTGAGCCCCTATTTATTTTTGAAGCCTTTAAAAATGGGGCAGATGCAGTAATGGTTGGTGGGTGTAAGTTAGGAGAATGTAAATATTCTGATGGCAATTTTCAAGCCTTAATTATGGGAGAAATGGTTTGGGCTTTAATGAGACTGATCGGGTTACACGAAGATAGATTTAAATTAGAATGGGTATCCAGTGCTGAACCAGTAAAATTAGTGGAGGATATGAAGGGCTTTATGTTAAAAGTAAGGGAGCTTGGTCCTTTAGGTTCAGCAGAAGGTAAAAGTAATGAAGACTTGGAGTTTTATTTGGACTCAGCGGTTATGGTTTGTCAAAATATGCAGGTAAGGACTACCTATGGAAATATTGCTAAAGAATTAAAAAAGTTGAAGGATTTTTCGCTGGAGACTATTAAGAGTAAAGTAGAGGAAAAACTTTTGCCTACTCTAAAAAATAAACTTTATGAAATAGAGATAAAGAAGCTTATTGAGGATGGTCCAAAAAGTTTAGATTTTATAGCAGAAAAAGTGGGAGCAAGTCCTGAAGAATTAAGTCCTCTTTTGAGTAAAATTATAAAGACTTAGTAGGAGGCATAAATTGCATTTAGAGACCGTACATGAAAGAGCACTTGTTGAGGTTGTCAGAGCAGGGGTTGAGACTTATAATCAATGTTTTAGATGTGGAGCCTGTTCAGGCATTTGTCCAGTAAAAAAGACAACGAAAATTTTTGACCCGAGAAAGATTATTTATTTACTTTTATTAGGGCTTACAGATAGATTATATAATGAAATCCTCTGGTATTGTTCTCAATGTGGAAGTTGTGTACCTGTTTGTCCAATGGAGGTTAAACCAAAGGATGTTATTAGGAATATACGAGAATTTGTTTTGGGCAAGGGGCTTCTCTCGCTGGATAAACTTTTTGAAGTAGGTGCCTTTGCAAGGGTAAATCCAAGTAAATGTATTGTATGTCTTACTTGCGTTAGGACCTGTCCATTTTCTGCCGCAGTAATTAAAGATGCCGGCTATGCTTACATTGACCCTGAGAAATGTAGGGCCTGTGGCATATGCGTTATGGAATGTCCGGCTCGAGCTATTGAGCTTAAAACCAAACCTGAGTTTGCGGAGGTTAAAGGCTAATGTCTAACTCTTTTAAGATAACCATATTATGTTGCAATTATACCAATCTTTCTGAAAGAGAAGATTTAGAGCAAATTCTTGGGAAGGTTGAAATCAAAAGGTATCCCTGTTCAGGACATATAGATATAACTGATATTTTGAAAGCTTTAAGAGAGGGGTCTGAAGGTGTAATGGTAGCAGGCTGTGAGAAGGGGACTTGTCATAATGGAAAGGGAAGTGAGAGGGCGGAAAAAAGGGTTTTAGGGGCGCAGAAAATTTTAGAAGAGATTGGAATTGAGAAAGAGAGAGTTGCTATGTTTTATATAGGTAGGCTTTCAGCAGAAGATTTTGTAGAGAAGGCAAAAGAATTTTATAAGAGACTTATAAATCTTGCGGCAAAGGAGAAGCAGGTATGATCATAGCGGAGAGAAGACCAATACCTGAAATATTAGAGAATATAGAGGGTTATTCAAAGGTGTTAGTGCTTGGATGTAGAGGGTGTGTATCTATTTGTTCTACAGGTGGGGATAGAGAAGTAGCCATATTAGCTGAAGCATTGAGACTTGCGAGTGTGAAAAAAGGAAAGAATCTTGAGGTTTTTGAGGTAACTTTTATTAGGCAGTGTGATCCTGAATATTTAGAGCCTTTAAATGAACTTGGGAAGAAGGTGGATGCCATAATTAGTCTTGCTTGCGGAGTAGGGGTTAATTTGATAGCAGACCTTTTTCTAGATTTGAGAGTTTATCCAGGAGTTGATACTTCCTTTTATGGAGCAAATCTTGCCTTAGGGGAGTGGGTAGAGAAATGTAGAGGCTGTGGTAAATGTATTATAGATAAAACAGCAGGGTTATGCCCTATTGCAAGGTGCGCTAAAAATTTGTTAAATGGACCTTGCGGAGGCTCTCAAAATAGAAATTGCGAGGTAAGAAAGGATATGCCCTGTGTGTGGCATTTAATTGTAGAGAGGCTTACTGCCAGAGGTGAGTTAGAGAACCTTTTAAAGATTTGGGAACCGAAAGATTGGAGACCTGCAGGTGGTGATGGTTTAAGGGTTAGAGTGAGAGAAGATTTAAGAATTTAAGAGGAGGGCAAGGTTGGAACAGAAGAGCTATCTTCAGAGAGTGCTTGAATCAGGAAAATTTGCTGTTACTGCAGAAATTGGACCACCAAGAAATGCAGATGGAGAGGTAATTCGTAAAAAGGCAAGATTATTAAAAGGTTATGTGGATGCTGTGAATATAACGGATTGTCAAACAGCGGTAGTTAGGGTTTCCAGTATGGCTTCTGCGGTTTTGGTGATGGCAGAAGGTCTTGAGCCGGTAATGCAAATGACCTGCAGAGACAGAAATAGAATAGGAATACAAGCTGACCTTTTGGGAGCAAGTGCTTTGGGAATAAATAATCTTTTATGTTTAACAGGGGACCATCCAAAATTTGGCAACCATCCTGAGGCAAAACCTGTCTTTGATTTAGATTCCATTCAGCTTTTAAATTTGGTCCAGGGCATGATAAATGGAAAGTTTGCCAATAACGAGGAGATGAAAGGGAGAAGACCTTACTTTTTTTTAGGTGCAGCAGAAAATCCCTTTGCAGATCCCTTTGAGTTTAGACCCTTTCGCTTAGCTAAAAAGATAAAAGCTGGTGCAAGATTTATTCAGACTCAAATTATATATAATGTAGATAAATTTAAAAAATTTATGGAAAAATGTAGGGACTTAGGCATTTTAGATGGCGTATATATATTAGCAGGAATAACCCCCCCTAAATCCTTAGGTATGGCAAAGTATATGAAATATAATGTTCCAGGGCTTGAGGTTCCTGATGAGATAATAAAGAGGCTTGAATCAGCAAAGGATAAAAAAGAAGAGGGAATTCAGATAGCAGTTGACATTATTCAACAGATTCGGGAGATACCCGGAGTAAGAGGTGTCCATATAATGGCGATTGAATGGGAGGAGGCAGTCCCTGAAATAGTGAAGAGAGCCGGGTTGTATCCGAGAGAGGACTATGTGCTTAGCCCACCATTTGTGGTGGAAAAAGTAGTAGAGAAGGTAGTTGAAAAACCTGTTGAAGTTCTGGTGGAAAAAGTAGTAGAGAAGGTAGTTGAAAAACCCGTTGAAGTAATCGTTGAAAAGATAATTGAAAAAGAAATGCCGATGGAGGTAGAAATGGGAGAAGAGAAAATTTCTATTATGTCTTTAATTGAAATACTCTCCGATTTGAAGGCAAGTTTGAAAAATTTGAAAACGAGTATGGAATCCTTAGAGGAAGGAATTTCAAAAATAGAGGAAGAGTTTTTAGGAAAAAAAGGGGTTAAGCCTAAAGAAAAACCTGTTGAGGTAGCAGTTACGAAAAAAGTTGAGGAAAAAGTTGAAGCTAAGCCTGAAATAAAGCCTGAAAGAAAAATTGAAGAAAAAGTTGAAGAGAAGATGGAAGAAAAAGTAGAGGTTAAAATAGAAGAAAGACCTGAAGAAAGAATAGGGGTAAAAGAAGAGATAAAGGAAACGGTAAAAGAAGAAGTAAAGGAAGAAGTAAAGGAAGAGGTAAAGGAAGAAATAGAAGTTAAAGCACCTGAGGAAAAACCGTTAGATGAGAAAAAGCTTGAAGAGAAGCCAAAAGAGGAAGTGGTTATAGAAAAGAGAGAAGTTGTTGAGTTAAAAATTGGACAACCAAAAGGCACCTATAGACCACTTAAGGAGAGAGCTGGGAAGCTCTCTGAAGATTTATATATAGAGAAGTCTACAGGAG
>JBKBTC010000022.1:0-13707 GCA_046291435.1 Caldimicrobium sp.
CTCCCTTTTCTACTTGTTGGGCAATATTTTTTAAGCTTTGAGAAGTAGCAGAAAGATCTTTATAGAGTTTATCATCTGCAATAAGTTTTCCTAAGGTCCCCTGCCCCTTTTCCACCTTTTCTGCTATTTTCTTAAAGCTCTCAGAAGCATCTTTAATATTTGCTACCAAGATCTTTAAATTTTCTCTCCCCTCTTGACTGCCTAATATTTCCTTTAATCCATCAACGGCAGGACCTATGCTTGCAAGTATTTGATCTAAATCTACTGGACTCTCTGTATTATTAATTATTCCTCCCTCTGCTAAGTAAATTTGGGAGGTACCTGGCTTAATTTCTATAAATTTATCCCCTAAAACACCAAAAGTTCTAACAACAGCCACAGAATCTTCTTTAATTTTATATTTCTTAAAAATTAGCAGTTCTACTTTGGCTTTTCCATCAGGGGTTAAAGATATCTCTCCTACTTTCCCTATTGGCACACCTGCCATCTCTACCTTAGCTCCCTTTATAAGTCCAGAGACACTATCAAAAACCGCATAAATTTTATAACTATCTTTGGGAGTAAAAGCCTCCTGAGCTAACTGAACAGTTAAGTAAAGTAAAGCTAAAATTCCAAGAAACACAAATATTCCTACTTTTGTTTCTGTTGAGGCTTTGCTTGTCATGCTTCTACCTCCTTTTTAATTTCTAAAAGTGCACTTTCTAAAAATCTTTGTACATAGGGATGTGTAGACCTTTTAATTTCCTCAGGAGAACCTTCTTCTACGATCTTCCCTTCATACAAAAAGGCAATTTTGTCAGCATATTTAAAAGCTATGATTAAATCATGGCTTATGACCACACAGGTTAATCCATAATTTTCCTTAACTTTCTTTATTAAATCCATAATAGTAATTTGAAGGACTGGATCTAATCCGGTTGTGGGCTCATCAAATAGGATAACCTCTGGATTTAACGCTAAAGTTCGGGCAAGTGCTGCCCTTTTTTTCATTCCACCAGAAAGTTCTGATGGATATTTATTTTTCGCTGGAAGAAGTTCCACTGCAGAGAGTAATTCCTCAACCTTAGCCTTAATCTCTTTTTTAGAAAGTTTAGCATGCTCCACTAAAGGAAAAGCTACATTTTCTGCCACAGTTAAAGAGTCAAACAAAGCACCTTCCTGAAAAAGCAAGCCAATTTTCTTCCTTACCTTTTGAAGTTCTCTTTCATTAAGTTTGGTAATGTCTTGATTCTCAAACCATATTTCTCCATCATCAGGCTTTAAAAGCCCTACAATATGTTTCAACAAAACACTTTTCCCTGTTCCACTCCCACCCATAATAAAGATAATTTTTTGTGCAGGAATGGTTAAATTTACACCTTTTAAAACTTGAAAGGAATTAAAACTTTTTTTCAAGTCTTTTATTTTTATAATTTCCATTTTTTATTAGCCCATTAAAAAAATATAGTAGTTAAAATATAATCAGAAATTAAAATTCCTACGGAAGAAATAACAACCGCCTCTGTAGTTGCTCGCCCCACTCCTTCAGCTCCCCCTGAGGCATAATATCCTTTATAGCCACATACCGCCACAATGAAGGCTCCAAAGAAAATAGATTTATAAATCCCACTCATAATATCAATGAGGTCCACCATATCCTTCATTCTCGCAACAAAGATTCCATGGTCAATACCTAATACAAGCACACCAATAACATATCCGCCAGCAATTCCAACAAGATCGGCTATAGCTGTGAGCAAGGGCAAAACAATCATCGCTGCCCAAATTCTGGGGGTTATTAGATACTGCACTGGATTTATAGCCATAATTTTCAAAGCATCAAGCTGCTCTGTTATCCGCATACTTCCGAGCTCTGCTGTAATGGCAGATCCTGCTCTTGCTACAACCATAATAGCTGTCAAGACTGGACCTAATTCCCTTGTTAAGGTTAAAGCAACCACTCCACCTAAAACACTCTGTCCTCCAAATTTTACTAAGGCATGATGCACCTGATAGGCTGTTACCATTCCGGAAAAAAGTGCTGTTAACACAACTACTAACCAAGATTTTACCCCTATAAATTCCATATGCCTTGTAAATAATCTAATCCGTAAGGGAGGCAAAAAAGTATATAAAAAGGCTTGAATAAAAAAAAGAAAGATACCACCTGAATCTTTAAGAACTTTAAAAAAGCCTCTTCCTAAATAAGAAAATGGGTTCACTCTAAAATAGCTCCTGTTGATCCTGATTTTACTAATTTATAATATTTATTCAAGACCCCTGATAATTTTTTCTTAGGTGGTTTCCATTTTTTTCTTCTCTTTTCAAGCTCTTCTTCAGAGAGGAGGACATTAAGAGTTCGGTTGGGAATATCAATTTCTATTAGATCCCCATCTTCAACCAAGGCAATAGGACCTCCTTCAGCTGCTTCTGGTGAAATATGACCAATACAGGCACCCTGTGTTCCACCACTAAATCTTCCATCTGTAAGAAGAGCTACACTTCTACCCAGTCCCATGCCAATAATAGCAGAAGTGGGTGATAACATCTCTCTCATACCTGGTCCACCCTTTGGACCTTCATATCTAATTACAACTACATCTCCCTCTTTGATTTTACCACCAAGAATAGCTTCGTAAGCCTCTTCTTCTGAATTAAATACCCTTGCAGGTCCTTTATGCTTCATCATTTCAGGGAGAACTGCATTCGTTTTTACTACAGCACCCTCTGGGGCTAAATTTCCAAATAAAATAGCAATACCCCCCTCTGGACCATAGGGATTTTCTATAGGTCTTAATATCTCAGGATTTCTATTTTCTGCCTTGGCTATTATTTCTCCAATAGTTTTTCCAGATACAGTTAAACAATTGATATCAATTAAACCCTTTTTTGAAAGTTCCTTCATAACCGCTGAGATACCTCCAGCCTCATGCAACTCAGGTACACTATGAGGTCCTGCCGGTATAAGTTTGGCTAAAACTGGAGTTTTCCGAGATATTTCATCAAAAATTTTTAAATCTAAAGGAATTTGAGCCTCCTTTGCAATGGCCAACAGGTGTAAAACTGTATTTGTAGAACATCCTAAGGCCATATCCACTGCTATAGCATTTTTAAAAGAAGCCATATTAACAATTTTTTTGGGAGCAACCTTTCTTCGGACTAATTGCACTATGGCTTTTCCTGTCTCTTTTGCTAAACGCATTCTATCGGCATACACAGCTGGAATAGTTCCATTTCCAGGAAGAGCTAACCCTAAAGCCTCTGTTAAGCAATTCATGGAGTTAGCTGTAAACATTCCTGCACAGGACCCACAGGTAGGACAGGCACAGGCTTCTAATTCACTCAACTCCTCCTCTGTCATCTCTCCTTTTTTAACTTTACCAATGGCTTCAAAAGCTGTAATTAAATTTACCTTTTTGCCCCTAAAATTTCCCACTAACATAGGACCACCAGAGATAAGAATGGCAGGTATATTTAATCTAAAAGCTGCCATAAGCATACCGGGAGTTATTTTATCGCAACTGGTAACTAACACCAATCCATCAAAGGCGTGAGCCTGAGCCATAATTTCAATTGAATCTGCTATAATTTCTCTGCTCACTAAGGAATATTTCATTCCTTCATGATTCATAGCCAATCCATCACAAACACCTATAACCCCAAATTCCACAGGCACTCCACCTGCTTGCCTTACACCAGCTTTTACTGCTGAAACAATATCTTTTAGATGGATATGACCAGGAATAATTTCATTATAAGAATTGGCAATTCCTATAAGAGGTGCTTTAAGCTCATCCTCCGTGAAACCTAAAGCCTTAAGTAAAGACCTGTGTGGAGCTCTCTCGAGACCTTTCTTAATCCTATCACTTCTCATGGGTGACTCCTTTTTAAAAAAGCGAATTTAAAAAAGCTAATATAGACATTTTAATTATAAAAGTCTTGCTGTCAAGAAAAAATGCATTAAATTATTATAAAATTCATAGGAGGTCCTTTTATGAGAGAAGCAGTTGAAAAAGCTTTAGCAAAAGTTAGACCAATGTTACAAGCAGATGGTGGTGATATAGAGCTTATTGAAGTTACAGAAGATGGTGTGGTAAAAGTAAGGCTTCAAGGTGCTTGCGGATGTTGTCCTATGTCTCAAATGACTCTTAAAATGGGTATAGAAAGATTTTTAAAAAGAGAAGTTCCTGAAATTACAGAAGTGGTTGCTGTCTAATAAGGGGGGCTAAATGGCAAGAGTAACTGTTGAAGATTGTCTGCAAAAAATTCCCAGCCGTTTTAAACTTATTCATTTAGCTATAGAGAGGGTTAAACAGCTAAGAGAAGGTGCAACCCCTCTTGTTGAGAGAGACAATAAAGAAATCGTGCTTGCTCTGAGGGAAATAGCTGAAGGATTAGTGACACCTGAAAATATAAATGATCTAATGAAAAAAGAAAAACCCTCTACTCCCTATGAGATAGCAGAAATTTTAAAACTAAAAACTCCAAAATATTAGACCTCTTACCCTGAGATGACTTTTAAAGATTATTATGCTGTCTTAGGAGTTCCCAGAAATGCCACTCAGGAGGAAATAAAGCGAGCCTATAGAAGGCTCGCTATGCAATACCATCCAGATAGAAATCCTGGAAACAAAGAAGCAGAAGAAAAATTTAAAGAAATTTCCGAAGCCTATGAAGTTCTCTCAGATCCGCAAAAAAGAGCAATTTATGACAGAGAGGGATATGCAGGGCTAAAAAGTTCAGGTTATAGAGGATTTGAAGATATTGGAGATATTTTCAAGACCTTTTCTGACCTCTTTGAAGAGTTTTTTGGTTTTTCCTTTGAAGAAACCACTTCTACAAAGAAGAAAGATGGAGCAGACCTTTCAGCAGAGGTTTGGATAAACTTTCAAGATCTATTTACAGGTTCCAAAGCAGACTTAGAAATAGAAAGATGGGAATCCTGTGAAGCTTGCCAAGGATTAGGATATAATCCCTACAAGGGGCTAAAAACTTGTAGCCATTGTAATGGAAAGGGAAAGATTAGCTACAGAGAGGGTTTTTTTCGCCTAACCTATCTTTGTCCAGAATGTGGTGGTTCTGGAACAACCTATGTAGAAAAATGTAGTCTCTGTGAGGGACAGGGAAGGATTAGAAAGAAAAGGAAACTCTCTATAACTATACCATCTGGAGTAGAAGATGGAATTATTTTTCGCCTATCCGGTGAAGGAGAAGCGGGTTACTTAGGTGGAAGACCAGGGGATTTATATGTAAGAGTAAGAGTTAAACCTCATTCCTTTTTCAAGAGAGAGCAAAATAATATACTTGGAGAGCTAAAGATAAACTTTGTTTCTGCCATCTTAGGTGATACCATTAAAATTCCTTACTTTGGAAAGGAGTTAACTATCCAAATACCACCTGGCAGTCAACCAGGAGATAAATTAGTATTAAAAGGTGAAGGGATACCTGACTGGCAAACTGGAAAAAAAGGAGATCTAATCTTTACCCTTATAGTAGAGCTTCCTAAGAATATTAGTAGCGAGGGGGCTAACCTTTTAAAAAGCCTTGCTCAAAAGGAGGGCTGGCTAAAGGAAGCAAATGCAGAATTAAAAGCTTCTCACAATGGAAAACAAAAGGACAAAAAAGAGGGTCATAAAAAAAATAAAGAAAGCTTTTGGGAAAGATTAATTTTTGGGGCAAAGGATGCCTAACTTTACTCATCTCAAAGAAGATGGCACCCTTTCCATGGTTAATGTAGGTGAAAAGGCTTTTACCCAGAGAATAGCTGTAGCTAAAGGAGAAGTCCTTTTTCCTGAAGAAATTTACCCTAAAATTATATCCAAGGATGTACCTAAGGGAGATTTTTTAGCCTGTGCTAAAATTGCGGGAATTCTTGCTGCCAAAAAAACCCATGAGCTTATTCCCCTTTGTCATCCCTTGCCTATCACACACATAGATATTAATTTCCAGTTTATCCCTGAGCGTTATGGCTTAGAAATTTCAGCAGAAGTTAAAACAGTTGCTCAAACAGGTGTAGAAATGGAAGCTTTAACAGCAGTAACTGTGGCAGCCTTGACAATATACGATATGTGTAAAGCTTTACATAAAGGAATAAAAATAGAAAATATAAGACTTGTCTATAAAAGTGGAGGGAAAAGCGGAGAAGTTATTTTGGAAAAAGTTAAGTAACCAAAAGGGGGAGGGAATGGAAAAAGAAAAACTTCAGCACTTTAGGGAGTTATTACTTAAAAGAAAAGAAGAGATCCTTAAGGAAGTAATGGATACTCTCAAGGAAATGGAAGAAGGTAGTGAAAATTTACCTGATGCTATAGATCAAGCCACAAGAGAAACAAATTTAATCTTGGGGTTAAGATTAAGAGATAGAGAGCAAAAGTTACTGAAAAAGATTGATAAAGCCTTACAGAAAATTGAAGATGGTACCTATGGAACATGTGAAGCCTGTGGCGTAGAAATTGATGAGAAAAGACTTTTAGCAAGACCTGAAGCCACGCTTTGTATTGATTGTAAGCGTGCTCAAGAACGCTTGGAGAAAATTAAGGGTAGTTAAGCCCTTTGAAATTCATAGAGCTTTATTCTGTTTCACAAAACAATCTAAAAAATTTTGATTTATTTTTACCCTTCTATCAACTCATTGTTGTTACTGGTGTTTCTGGGTCAGGCAAATCAAGTCTTGTTTTTGATACCCTTTATGCTGAAGGCAGTAGACGCTACCTTGAAACATTTTCCTCCTATATTAGGCAATACTTAGAAAGATTACCCAAACCTCTACTTAAAGACCTTAAAAATATACCACCAGCACTTGCCTTTCCCCAAGGTAATTTTATTAAAACTTCTCGCTCAACAGTTGCAACTCTCACTGAGCTTAGTCATTTTACTAAAATGCTCTACTACCATCTCTCTATTCCCTTTTGCCCTAACTGTAAAATTCCTATTAAAATCTATGGACCTGAAGAAATAGCTAAATCTATTTTGGATACCTTTAAAGACCATTTTATTTATTTGCTCGTTACTGTGAAGGTAGAAAAAAGTGTTTATTATCTTAGAGAGGGGTTACTTTCTGCTGGCTTCTCAAGAGCATTTCTTCACGGCAAAGTTTGTGAATTAGATGAAGTAGAAGATCTTCCTCAAGTTGAAGAATTAGATATCCTACTTCATAGGTTTAAACCAGCTGAAACACCTCTTTCTGAAATGGTTTCCTCTATAGAGCAGGGCTTAAAAATCTCTAATAAAATCAAGGTGCGAACTCTCTATGGGGAAGAATTTTATTTCAATGCAAGTGAGTCTTGTCCAAGATGTGATTTCAAACCTCCTCAAAAGAATCCTGCACTCTTTTCTTACAATACCTCACAAGGCGCCTGTCCAGATTGCAATGGGTTTGGGAATCTTCTAAAGGTTGACCTTAAATCCTTAGTGCGTCATCCTGAAAAATCCATTAAATCTGGGGCTATTCCTGCTCTTGATTTTCCCGCGATGTTTGAAGTAAAAAGAGACCTTACTATCTTTTTGCGAGCAAAAGGTTGGGGAATAGACATACCTTTTCAGGAATATCCTGAAGAAATTCAGCGAGCAATCTTTGAAGGTGAGGGAACTTGGTATGGTTTAAAAGAGATCGTAGATTGGTTAGAAGCACATCGCTATAAACCTCATTTTCGGATCCTTCTTTCCAAGCTTAGAAGAGAAATAACTTGCCCCACTTGTCAGGGAACTCGTTTTAATCCAAAGGCTCTTCTCTTTTATCTCGAGGGATTAAATATAGGAGAGTTTTATCAATTAGAAATAGCTGAAGCCAAAAAATTTTTAGAAAAACTTAAAGAAAAAAAATTACCTGCCGCTGGGGTGAGAATTGCTGAAGAAATTAAAAAGAGGTTGTCCTATTTAGAGGGAGTGGGACTATCCTACTTAACCTTAAATAGAGCAAGTAAGACCCTTTCAGGGGGAGAAGTCAGTAGATGTATGCTCACGAGAGCCCTCTCTTCAGACTTAGTTGAAACCCTCTATCTCTTAGATGAACCCACCACTGGGCTTCACCCTTCAGATACGAAAAAAATTCTGCAATTTATGCAAAACTTAGTGTCTAAAAACAATACTGTAGTGGTGGTTGAACATGACCCAGAGGTAATTTTACAAGCAGCTTATTTAGTGGAGCTTGGTCCAAAGGGGGGTGAAGAGGGTGGATATCTCTTACATGCAGGGGCACCTAATGAAATTTTTGAGAAAAAAACTCCTACAGGGGATGCTATTTACCTTTTAGCTCAAAAAAGAGTTCTTGAGACAAAAAAGCCCATTTTTAAAAGCTTTTTAGAAATTAAAAAAGCTAAGAGATTTAATTTGAAGGAAGTTTCTGCGTCTCTCCCCTATGGCGCTATCACAGTTATTACAGGAGTTTCAGGCTCGGGTAAATCCACTTTCTTAGAAGAAATCCTCTATAAAGGATTAAACGCTTTAAAAGAAGATAAACTTTTTGAATACTGCGAAAGATTTATCAATTTTTCACCGAGCACACAAATTCTTTTGCTCACACAGGAGCCTTTAACGCGGACACCCCGCTCCATAATTGCCACCTTTGTAGGGCTTTTTCCCTATATTCGGAAGCTTATGGCAAGCACAGAGGAGGCAAAAAAATTTGGATATACCGAACCTTCCTTTTCTCTAAATACAGAAACTTCCCAGTGCCCAAATTGTAGAGGGCTGGGCTATGAAATAGTAGAAATGCAATTCTTACCAGATTTATATATACCCTGTGAAGTTTGCAAGGGAAAGCGCTTTAGAGAGGAAATTTTAGAAATCAAATGGCACGGAAAAAATATAGCAGAAATATTAGAGTTAACTGTAAATGAGGCTCTTGAATTCTTTGGCAAGCACAGAGAAATCCGAAAAATCCTTGAAATGCTTCAGAATCTCGGTTTAGATTACTTACGCCTTGGTCAACCTTTATCTACACTATCAGGAGGCGAGGCACAGCGTTTGAAAATTGCTAAACTCTTAGTAGGCTT
Source organism: Caldimicrobium sp. (assembly GCA_046291435.1). Taxonomy (GTDB): domain Bacteria; phylum Desulfobacterota; class Thermodesulfobacteria; order Thermodesulfobacteriales; family Thermodesulfobacteriaceae; genus Caldimicrobium. The sequence continues at coordinate 8,973 of JBKBTC010000022.1, forward strand.
GGGCACACAAAAAGCTATAATCCTTTTAGATGAACCCACCGTTGGGCTACACCTAAAAGATATTGGTAGGCTTCTTTCAACCTTAATTTATCTCAAAGAAAAGGGACACACCATAATCATAGTAGAACATCATCCTGAAATAATTCTCTCTGCTGATTGGATCTTAGAATTTGGTCCTGAAGGCGGAGAAAAAGGAGGCTATCTCCTTTATCAAGGACCCCTTAAAGAATTTCTGAGTACTTCCTATCCAACAGCTATGTATTTAAAAGAGTACTTAGAAGGAAAATCCTTTAAGTCTCCCACAGAAAAAAGCTCTTCACAAGAGAGAGAAGAAGAAGTTATAAGGCTTAGAGGAGTTCGTCATCACAATTTACAAAACATAGATCTTGACCTCCCACGAGGCAACTTCATTACTATTACAGGGCTTTCTGGTTCTGGAAAATCTACCTTAGCCTTTGATGTCATTTTCTCAGAAGGGCAAAGAAGATTTTTGGAAACACTGCCTGCTTATTTGCGTCAGTTTTTTAAACTGCACGAAGAAATAGATTATGATAGTATTTCAGGACTTCCTGCAACTGTAGCTTTAGAACAAAGGTCTGGGGAGCTATCTCCTCGTTCAACTGTAGGAACTCTTACAGAAATCCTTCCTTATTTAAGACTTCTTTATGCAAGACTAAGTAAAAGCTATTGCCCCTCCTGCGGTAAAGAAATAAAGCCACTATCAAAAGAAGAACTTATGAGATTAGCAGAAGAGCTTTGGGAAAAAAGCAAGGAAGAAAAGGAAATATTGGCTCCTGTAGTTCGCCATAGAAAGGGGCATTTTCGCCCACTTTTAGAGAGTTTTCTTAAAAAAGGATACCACCGTGTAAGGATTGACAAAATCTTCTACCAAATGCCTCCAATACCTGAACTATCTCGTTATAAAGAACATAGTATAGACCTACTCTTAGGCAAAACTTATTCAAAGGGTTCCTTTTTAGACCTTATTGAAAAGGCTTTAATTGAAGGAAAGGGTACTGTTATAATACTTGACTCGGAGCAAAGGGAACTTCATTTAAGCCTAAAAAGAACATGCCCTGAGTGTGCTATAACCCTTCCTGAACCCGACCCACTTCTTTTTGCCTTTAATACTAAAGTAGGAGCTTGTCCAGTCTGTGAAGGCTTGGGCAAATTAGATGATAAAGTCTGCTCAGCCTGTCAGGGAACCCGATATAGAAAAGAAGTCTTTTATTACAAAATAAACCATCTCTCCCTACCAGAATTATGTAGTTTATCCATAGAAAAAATATATTCTTTCATAAAAAATCTCCAATTTGAAGGAAAAGAAAAATTCCTTGCTGAAACCTTGGTTCCAGAAATACTACATCGCTTGAATTATCTTATGGACCTTGGGTTATCCTATTTAACACTTGATAGGTCTGCCGATACATTATCTTCAGGAGAAGCCAAAAGAGTTAGGATATCGGCAGAAATTGGAAGTAATCTTACAGGTGTTGCCTACATTCTTGATGAGCCTACCATAGGACTCCATCCTAAGGACACCGCAAAGCTAATTGGCGTTCTAAAAAAACTAAAAGAAAAAGGGAATACCGTTATAGTAGTAGAACATGACGAAGAGGTAATTTTAGAAAGTGACTATATCGTTGACCTTGGACCAGGTGGTGGAAAAAAGGGAGGAAAAATAATATATGCAGGGGATATCAAAAACTTTTTAAACTCAAAAGATTCATTAACTGCTAAGGCTTTAAAGGATAAAGAGAGAAAAACAATAAATAGTAAGTTTCGGGAGCCTAAGGAGTTTCTAAATCTAAAAGGTATTACCCATAGAAACTTAAAAAATCTTGAGGTTAAAATTCCTCTTGGTGCCTTTACCTGTGTAGTAGGCGTCTCAGGCTCTGGTAAATCTTCTCTAATTTGTGAAGTATTATATGAAAATCTAAAAAGACTATTAAGCAAAGAGAAAAAGGAACTCTTTGGAATAAAAGATATGGAGGGTTATGAAAAGATTAAGGAAATATATTTAGTGGATCCTTCGCCCATAGGAAATACTCCTCGTTCAGTTCCTGCTACCTATATTCAAGTATTTAATGAGATTCGCAAAGCCTTTGCTAATACCTTGAAAGCAAGAGAAAAAGGATACAAAGAGGGGCGTTTTTCTTTTAACACTGAAGAAGGTCAATGTCCTTATTGTAAAGGTCAGGGGAAAATGAAGGTAGAAATTAAATTTTTACCCTCAGTCTATCAGACCTGTGAATATTGTGGAGGGAAGCGCTATAATGCAGAAACCTTAGAGGTCTACTTGAAAGGTAAAAACATAGCGGAAGTTTTAGATATGGATTTCGGCACAGCCAAAGAATTTTTTAAAGATTATCCACAAATCCATCATAAAATGGCTTTAGTTTGTCAAATTGGGTTGGATTATTTAGCTTTAGGACAACCAAGCCCAAGTCTCTCAGGGGGAGAAGCTCAAAGAATAAAACTTGCTAAAGAACTTGGAAAAAGCCACACTAAGCCCGTGATGTATCTTTTGGATGAACCCACTACAGGTCTTCATATTTTAGATATCTCTAAGCTTGAATCTGTTTTTCAAGCCTTAGTTGATAAAGGTCATAGTGTGGTAGTAATAGAGCATAATTTGGAACTAATCAAATCAGCGGACTGGATAATTGAGTTAGGACCAGAAGGCGGAGATAGAGGCGGTGAACTCCTTTTTCAGGGACCTATAAGGGATTTCTTAAAAGTTGATACCCCCACATCCCTTGCCCTAAAAAGATATCTTTCTGTAATTACATAATTTTTTCGCAGGCTAAAGCCTGCGGCTACCGAATATATATCCATGGTTTAGGCACCCGTAACCTTTAGCTTGTATAAATCCTCTCTTTTATTTTAGCTGTTCTGTATTATACTTCATAGTAAACTTGTAAATATTTTTCTTCACGATATAGGAGAAAATTATGGGGGAATATGAGATTATAATTATAGGAGCAGGACCTGCAGGGCTCCAAGCTGGTATTCACACTGCAAGAAGAAGACATAAAGTTTTAATTTTAGGTAAAGTTAGTGAAAGTGCTCTTTTTAACGCCCACATTGAGAATTATTTTGGTTTTAAGGAAAAAACAGATGGTAGAGAGCTTCTCTTAGCAGGCATAGAACAAGCCAAAAAATTTGGTGCAGACATTAAAGAAGAGGATGCCATAAAAATAGAGATAGAACCTCAGGGCACTTTTCTCGTTGAGACAGAAAAAGAAAATAAATTTAGGGCAATAGCCCTTATTTTAGCCCTGGGCGTAAAGAGGAAAAAAAAGATCTTCAAAAATGAGGATCAATATATTGGTAAAGGAATTTCCTATTGTGTTGATTGTGATGCCTGGTTTTACAGAGGTAAAAAAGTGGCTGTAATTGGTGATGGCTCTGCGGCTATTCATGGGGCTAAAACTATAACCAACTTTGCTTCCTTAACTTATTTCTTCCCTTTAAAGGATCAACCAAACCTTGAGGAGGAGTTTAAAAACTTACCTGTGGAAATTATAAGAGAAAAGCCTCTTGAAATTGTAGGTGAAGAAGAAGTAAAGGGAGTAAAGCTTGAAAGTGGTAAGGTTATTGAAGTAGATGGCATATTTATAGAGATTGGGGCAAAGGGTCCTCTCGAACTTCTTGCACCTCTTGGTATAGAGCTTGACCCCGAAACCTTTAATCATGTAAAAGTAAATGCAAAAATGGCTACAAATGTTCCAGGAATTTTTGCCTGCGGAGATCTCACCGGACCACCTCTTCAATTAGCAAAAGCCGTTGGAGAAGGCTGTATTGCTGGTCTTTCTGCTTCTGAATATGTAAAAGCTAAGAAAGTGTAAAAAGGGGGAATTCTTCTATCTTTTGGTCTAAACTTCTTGAAATCAATTTGGGCCATCTTAGAGAAAACATAAAAGCCATAAAAAAACTTTTACCAGAAAATGTATCAGTGCTTCCTGTAATAAAAAATGATGCCTATGGACATGGGCTTCTTGAAGTAGCAAAAGTGCTCTCTCAAGAAAAGGTTTTTGGCTTTGGAATTTCAGAAATCTATGAAGCTCATCTCTTGCGAAAAGCAGGCTTTATCCATCCTCTTATTCTCCTCTCAGGCTTTGAAAAGAACTGGCTTCCTGATATAAAGAATTTAAGAGTTACACCGGTAATTACTAATAAACAAACCCTGGAATGGTTGATTGATTTTACTTTAAAAAAAGCCACAACTTTAGAGTTCCATTTAAAAATTGAAACAGGTATGCATAGATTTGGCTATCCTATGGAGGACCTTCCATATTTAATCAAGAAATTAAAGGAAAATCCCCAAATCCATTTAACAGGTCTTATGACTCATTTAGCCTGTGCAGAAAACCCTGAAAGCGAGCTTTTTCAATCTCAAGTAAAACTTTTCATCAAGGCCATGCACCTTTTACAAAATGAAGGAATACCTTTAAAATTTATTCACTTTTGTAATTCAGCAGGTATAATTTTTAATCATAAAAATTTTATGGGGAATTTGGTAAGACCAGGCATAGCCCTATATGGCAGTTATCCTTGTAATAAAGCCAGAGCTTATATAAAATTACAGCCCCTTATGACCCTCAAATCTAAAGTGGTAGAAATAAAGAAATTAAAAAAAGGAGAAAGCGCTGGATATGGACCCACTTTTTATGCCAAAAGGGAGACCCTTTTGGGGATCATCCCTGTTGGCTATGGAGATGGATATCCAAGG
>JBKBTC010000023.1:0-13611 GCA_046291435.1 Caldimicrobium sp.
TTTAGCAAACTCTAAATCCATAAGGGTAATTTCCTCTATTCCTTCCACATAAATTTTTTCAAAGGGAATATAAAAACCAAAGGCTAAACTTCCTAAGATGGCAATTTTATGGGCAGAGTCTATACCTTTTAGGTCTAAACTTGGGTCAGCCTCAGCAAAGCCTTTAAGTTTGGCTTCTTCCAAAGCTTTTTCAAAGGAGATTCCCTGGTCTAACATTCGAGTAAGGATATAATTAGTGGTGCCATTTATTATTCCTATAATTCTTTCTATTTTATTTCCTACAAGAGCTTCTCTTAATGTTTTAATAACTGGTATCCCCCCTCCAACTGACGCTTCAAAACCAAGATAAACTCTATATTTTACTGCAGCTTGAAATATTTCCGCTCCTTTTTCAGCTAAGACTGCTTTATTTGCCGTTATTACTTGCTTTCCTTTTTCTAAAGCAGATAGTATATAACTTCGTGCTGGCTCTATTCCACCCATTAATTCACAAATAATAGAGATGCTTGGGTCATTAAGAATTTCTTCAAAGTTTGTAGTAAATAATTCCTTAGGTATAGTCCTCTCTCTCTTTTTTTTGGGGTCTCTTACTAAGATTTTTTTAACTTTAAAGTCTACACCTAAGCGTTTTTTTAAAGCCTCTTTATTAGTTTCTAAAAGCTGGTAAACACCTTGTCCAACGGTTCCAAAACCAAGTAAGGCTATGGTAATTTCCTTCAAGATAAGCCTCCTTTATGGGCATTTATCATAACCACAGGCTCCACAAAATAGACAGGAACCCTGTATTTCTAACTCTTCACCACAATTAGGACAAACTGCCTTTTCAGAGCCTTCTCCTTTTAAATAAATGACTTGCTCTGGTTTAGAGCCATATCTATATATGGTTATACCCTTTAATCCCATATCATAGGCTAAAAGAAAAATTTTTCTAATTTCTTCTACTGAGGTAGAGCTTGGTAAATTAATAGTTTTGGATACCGCATTATGAGTATATTTTTGAAAGGCTTGTTGTATAGCTAAATGTCTTTCTGGTGGTATCTCATAGGATGTGTAAAAGAGAGGTTTTAAATCCTCTCGTAATTTAGTTTTACTTATAAGTCCCTTTTCTTTTATTTCCTCTTTAATACTTTCAATTTCCATTTCTTTAAAGCCCTCTTCTTCTAAAACTTCTTCCAAAAGTGGATGAAATTCTTTTAGTATTACACCATCAAGAGTTTTTCTTTCATAATAAAGACCAAAAAGAGGTTCAATACCAGAGGAAACACCAGCAATTAGAGAAAGGCTACCTGTGGGAGCTATAGTTGTGGTAGTGGCATTCCGTAAAGGTGGGTATCCTTTTTTATCCCAAAGGCTTCCCGGATAGGCTGGAAATGCTCCTCTCTCTACAGCAAGTTGAGAAGAAGCCTTAAGGGATTCTTCATTAATAAATTTCATTAATTTTTCAGCCACCTCTACAGCTTTTTCCTCTTGATAGCTTATACGCATTTTTATAAGCATATCTGCAAATCCCATAATACCTAAGCCAATTTTCCTTGTAAGTAAGGTTTGTTTTGTGATTAATGGATGGGGAAAATGATTTACTTCAATCACATCATCTAAAAATCTTACCGCTAAATGAATGGTTTCTCTTAACCTATCCCAGAGGATTTTTTTATCTTTAACAAAGTTAGCCAAATTGATAGAACCTAAATTGCAGGATTCATAAGGTAATAGAGGTTGCTCGCCACAGGGATTAGTGGCTGTAATTTCTCCTAAGTGAGAAGTGGGATTAAAGCGATTTATCGTGTCAAAAAAAATAATACCAGGATCTCCACTTAACCAAGCCATTTCACAGATTAAGGAAAATAATTTTTCAGCTTTAACACTTTTAACTTCTTTTCCTGTTCTTGGATTTACTAAGGAATAAGAGGTTCCTTTTTTTAAGGCATCTATGAAGTTATCTTTCAGCCCAACGGAAAGGTTAAAATTGGGTAATTCATCAGGCTTACTCTTAGCAGTTATAAATTCTTCAATATCTGGATGGTCAATATTTAAAATCCCCATATTGGCTCCGCGTCTTTTTCCACCTTGTTTAATAGCTTCTGTTGCAGCATCAAAAACCTTGATAAAAGATACGGGGCCACTTGCTACTCCTGAGGTGGATGAGACAACATCACCTTTGGGGCGAAGAGAAGAAAAATTAAAGCCTGTCCCTCCTCCAGATTTGTGTATGAGGGCAGAAATCCTTAGCGTTTCAAAGATGGCATCTAAACTATCTGTTACAGGTAAAACGAAGCAGGCAGAAAGTTGTCCTAAAGGTCTTCCAGCGTTCATAAGAGTAGGGGAATTAGGTAAAAAATTAAGATTTGCCATAAGATGATAAAATTTTTCAGCATATTCTTCCCATTTGTCTTTGGATGCACGAAAATTCTTCTCCCCCTCAGAAACAGCCAATGCTACTCTTTCAAAAAGCTTTTCTGGTGTCTCAATAATCTCATTTTTCTCATCCCTCACTAAATAACGAGCCCTTAATATAATTAAGGCAGATTCTTTAAGTTTGGGTTCCTCTTTTGCTCTTCTCATGAGTATAAATCTATTAGAATAAGAGATTGATACTTTGGTTCAGGTGGGTCCTTAGGGTCAGCATAAATAAATTCATTTTCAAAGCGATCTACCACAAACTCTAAAAAACTTTTAAGCAAATCTTCTTCTAAATAATAGGTCCTCTTAGCTAATTTAGTAAAACTTTTATACAACTCTTCTTTTAAGCTGGTTTTGAGGAAAGTTTTTTCATCTTTTTTTTCCACTAATAGAGGGAAAACCTCTCTCCAGGCACTCTTTGGGAGGGCTTTAAAAACAAATTCACCGCTATAAATGTATTGAACAAGAGCGGTTAAAATTATAGAACTCCAAGTTAAAAAGTTAATATCAATATTTCTTCCAGGCTTATATATTTCTCCTACCCATTGAGAAAGAGGTCCTAACCCTTTTTCTAAAAGGGGAGCTATATAAGCTACTTCTTCTAAGTAGCGTCGTACCATGCGTAATTCACTCATTTTAGAAAATTCAATAAATTCCTGGTCTGTACCAATGTTTACAGGATTAAAGAGTTTGACTTGATTAAGTTTTTTCTCAGTGACTCCTTTTAAATATCCTGCGTAGGGATGATCTAAATATTTTAAGATGGAGGGATGGTAATCGGGGTGATTAAAAAGGCTTAAAGCAAATTTTCTTAATTCTCTTAGAGCTGTTCTTGAAACTTTAAAGATATCTTCAAGATAATAATTTTCGAGAAATTCCCTGGCTAAAGGGACATTTTCACCAGCTAAATATTCAAGCCCTAAATTTAGCCCACACCACATTTTTTGGATACCCTTTTGCACTTCCTCTACGCTATCAATTACAGGATGATCAACTAAGGTCACTTTTGTAGCAATCCACGCCATCTCTCTCTGAATTTTCTCTAAAACTTTTATATCTTGAATTTGAGCTAAAGCTTTATTAATTAGGAGTTCTGAGGGGACTTCCATTGGTAATAAATACATAATTGAAGGAGGTTCATTACTTTCTGGTAATATTTTGTAATCATACTTATGAAGTTTTTTAGGATGAATATAGGAATAGACTTCTAAAGCGGTGTAGTAGTCGGGGATCCCTTCATCTGCCAATCTTCCATTTCTAAATCTAAAGGCTCTCTCTTCCACTTCAAGAGGAATTTCCCAAAGGATAGATTCCATTAAAGCAAAGTAGGTTTCAGGCATTTCTTCTCTAATTATTTCAATGATCCTTCTAAAATAAAATTCCAATTTTTCTTCTTTAAATTCTATAAAATAAAAGTCATCTAAGGTATAAGGTGGTAAATAATCATAGGCTTCTAACAAATCAACATCATCTGGTCTTTTATATACCTTTACAAATTTTTGCATTAAAGCTATTAGAAAATCCCAATCTACAAGAGTTAACCACTCAAGGACTTTTCCCTCACCAGCTTCAAAAAGTAATATGATCCAACTTGCTACTCTATCCAATTTCAACCGATCTTTATACCAGCAGTCAAAATCCATAATAAACTGAATTTGAGAAGGAGTAGCATATGAGAGAAGTTCTACTACCAAATCTAAAGAGGAGGCTTTTAGAGTGAGAAAAAATTCTACGGGTGGTAAATTTTTGGTTAAAGCTTCTGCATATGGAGAAAGAAGTATCAAAGGAGCTCTCTTTTCCCAGGGGACATTTAAGATAATTTCTTTTAATTCTTCAAATTTTAAAATACTTAATGTTTCTTCTAATTCTCTCTCGGGTAAGTTTAAAATTTTTTCTATATCATATTTCAGAGGTGATTTTTTCAGTGTAAAAGGCAGATTCATAATGCTTCACCTCATCTTTAGCCCAATTAATAACAATTACATCAAAGCGTATCTCCTTTATTTTACTCAAATTTTTTGAATTTTTAAGGATGTAAAATTCAGCAACTTTTGAAATTTTATTTTGTTTAGTAAAGTTCACCTTTTCTTCAGGAACAATTCCTGGGTCAGAGGAGGCACTTTTAACCTCAATGAAACACAAAATTTTGCCTTTTTTAGCAATTAAATCAATTTCACCCCAGGGGGTGCGAAAATTTTTCTCTAAAATTTCAAATCCCCTTTTTTTTAAAAAATCTAAAGCTTTCTCTTCTGCTAAATTACCTTTTTTCCTGGTAGAAAGTTTCATATTGCCTGTTTAAAACATTTAAAATTATGCCGATGGAGAGGTGAAGCACCATATCTTTTAATGGCTTCAAGATGTTCCTTTGTAGCATAACCTTTATGTTTTTCAAAACCAAACTCAGGATACCTTTTGGCTATCTCTTCCATAAACCTATCTCTTGACACTTTAGCAAGAATACTTCCTCCTGCTATGGAAAGGCTTAATTTATCACCTTTTATGATAGCTTTTTGAATACCCTTAAAATCTGGCACTTGGATAGGTCCATCCACTAGGAGCAAATCAGTCTCGGTAATTTGCATAAGGCATCTTTTTATAGCTAAAAAAAGTGCTCTTATTATCCCAAGCTCGTTTATTTCTTCCAAAGATGCCATAGCAATAGCATATTCAATGGCATCCTGACAAATCACTTCAAAAAGCTTCTCTCTCTTGGCAGGGCTTAAAAGTTTGGAATCTTTAATAAGAGGATTTTTATAATCTTTGGGAAATATTACTAAGCCAACAAAAAGGGGACCTGCAATCGCCCCTCTGCCAGCTTCATCAACTCCTGCTATTCTTTGAAAACCCTGTTTCCAAAAAAATTCTTCTATGGGACTATGGATAGTTCCTTTTGGAAATAACAAGTTTATTTTGCTTATTCCATAACTTTATTATCAAAACGCTCTTTTAATCGTGCAGCCTTTCCTGTTCTTTTGCGTAGAAAATATAGTCTTGCCCTTCTTACTTTGGCTCTTTTAACAATTTCAATTTTTTCAATTCTTGGAGAATGTAGGGGAAAAGTTCTTTCAACACCAATTCCAAAGGAGACCTTCCTTACAGTAAAGGTTGCAGAAAGTCCAGATCCTCTCCGCCTTATTACTATACCTTCAAAAACTTGTATCCTTTCTTTTTCATCGCCTTCTTTTAATTTATAATGTACCCTTACCGTATCACCTGGTGCAATTTTCGGAAGATCTGTTTTCATATATGCCTTTTCAACCTCTCTTATTACAGGAAACATAAACTCACCCTCCTTTTTAAAATCAAAGGATAAATATAACAACCTTTTTTAAATTTGTCAAATTAATGTTTAAATGCCCTTTGTCCTGTGAACATCATAGCAACAGGTGGATAGGCTTCATTACATGCTTGAATAACCTCCCAATCCCTTACCGATCCACCTGGCTGAAGTATAGCACTGATCCCATGCCTTATAGCTACATCCGCTGCATCTCTAAAGGGTAAAAAACCATCAGAAACCATCACAGCATTAATCAGCCCTGCTTTATCTTTTTTGGTTTGCTCATCTATTTCCTCTTTCTCTTCCTTAGGTCTTAATCCCTTTTCTACCTCTAATTCCAATTGTTTATAGGAAATTTTATATTTATTATAGCAGAGCCAATCAGCATAATTTCTATAAGCCTTAAAGATAGCAATTTCCGTACAACCTACTCGGTCTTGCTCTCCTGTCCCAATCGCTACAGTTCTCTCATTTTTAACAAAAAGCACAGAATTAGAAGTAACGCCAAGTTCCACAGCCCAACCAAAAATCATATCCCTTATTTCTCGTTCATCAGGTTCTCTTAAGCACCGATATTCCACTCCATCTTTAACTGCATAAGCTGGTTTTAAGTCCTCTTTACTTCTAATTCTATTTTTCTGAGAAACCTGTAGTATGAGTCCTCCATCTATAAGACTTTTAAATTCAATGTAGGGTATTTTAGCATATTCACTAAGTTTATCCATTCTTTTTATGCGTATGATGCGAAGATCTTTTCTTTTCTTTAATATTTCGATAGCTCCCTCCTCATAGTCAGGTGCAGCAATTACTTCAAAGTAGTGTTCAACGATAGCTGCTGCGCAGGCTTTATCAACAGCTCTGTTTAAAGTAATGGCACCTCCAAAAGCTGCTACTCTATCTGCACTCCAAGCTCTAAGAAAAGCTTCTTCTAAAGTGGAACCATAGGCCACACCGCAAGGATTATTATGTTTAACGATAATACAACAGGGTTTTTCCATTAGATACCTAAGAATATTCAGAGAATTATCCACATCCGTAAGATTAGTTTTACTGGGATGTTTCCCAAATTGAATAAAATCTTGTTCTTTTAAGCTTGAGACCAGCCCATTCCCAGGTGTTATAAATTCTGCCTCCCCTAAAATAAGGTTTCCTGCCACAAGTTCATACAAAGCTGCTTCCTGGTCTGGATTTTCTCCATATCGTAATCCTCTTCTTTCAATTACTCCAGGTTCTACTTCTAAATCCCAAGTTCTTTTTTTATAGATAAGTGTTTGATCCCCAAAAGTGATCCTTATTTCAGAGGGAAAATGATCTCCTACGATTGTTCTATACATTTTTTTTAGGTCTTCTGCCATTTTTCTACCTCCTAAATTTGTTATTGTTATTTAATCTTAATCTTGTATAAAAACTATTCTTTGTCAAGTCCTAATCTGGCTGTTGTGGATATTATTTTTGAAATGTCACCTTTGTAATCTTTGGTAGGCACAGGATTTAGCCTGCGAGGAGAAGGGGAAGTCTTCCTTGGGAAAAGGTTTGAAACTGTTCTAATATTTTTTTAAAGTCTGGGCAAACTTAATTATTTCTTCAGCAATTTTCCAAGTAACGCCTGGTTTACCAAGTAGCGCTCTTATATTTTGTAGTTCCCTTTTAATTTCTTCCCCCTTTCGAAGCATCTCTTCTAAAGCTACAACTAACGCTTCTGGAGATTGTTTATTTTGTAGAATTTCAGGATAAACTTCCTTTCCTAAGATTAAATTTGGAAGACTTATATAGGGCACTTTAACTAATTTTTTTGCTATAAGATACATCCAAGAGGGTAGATTATAAGTTACCACAGCTGGGGTTTCTAATAAGGCTGCTTCCAGAGTAATAGTGCCAGAGGCAAGAAGGGCTACATGGGAATATTTTAAAATTTCATAGGGCATATTCTCTAAAACAAGCATATCCCTTTTAGCTTCTTCCCATAACGGGGAATCTTTAAGACCTTGAGCTTTCCCAAGGATTCCTACACAGTCAGGGCGTCTTTTTTTAAATTTTCTATAAACCTTTATAAAAAGGGGCAAATGTCTGGCAACTTCTCCTTCTCTACTTCCCGGAAAAAAACTAATTAAAGTTTTATTTTCCTCAAGTCCATATATCGTAAAAAATAATTCCTTAGATTGATTAACCTTTACTATATCTACTAAGGGATGCCCATAATATTTAACAGGAATTCCATAATTTTTAAAAAATTCCTCTTCGAAGGGTAATACCACAAATAATAAATCAACACAGGATTTAAGTATTTTTATCCTATTTTTATACCAAGCCCAAATTTGTGGTGCCACATAATAAACTACAGGATAGTTAAGGGATTTAGCAAGTTTTGCAATCTTTAGATTGAAACCTGGAAAGTCAACTAAAATTACAAGGTCTACCTTTCTTTTACGTAAAATATCTTCCACTTTTCTATAGATAAATAAATATTTTTTTAAGTCCGATGGTTTAGGAATACCTACTAAAGAGAGTGCTTCAGCAGAGAAAAGGATTTCAGCATCGCTTCCCCGAAGTTTGGGACCACCAATTCCAAGAAAATGAAATGAAGGGTTAAGTTCTCTTATCTTCTTAACCAAAAGAGAGGCATATAAATCTCCTGATAATTCACCTGTAATTATTAATACCCTCATTAAGTTAATCCATTTTTATACTATAAAAATTCTTCTCCACTTCTTTTTTAATTTCAAAGGCAAGCTTAAGTGCTGGTAATGCCTCTTTTACAGAGGGATAAACTTCTTTTTTTTCTATAAGTGCCCGTAGAAAGGCTTTTAATTCTTCTTTTAAAGGATCATCTTCTGTAAATTTTTCTTCTTTTACCATAAAGTCTTTGGTTTTTTTGTTAGGTTTAATTTCAAGAAAGGACCTCTCTAAAGTATCTACGCTATAATAAATACCTTTTTCAAAAACTCTAAATTTTCTTTGGCGAGAGAGAGAAACACGGCTTGAAGTTAAGTTACAGGTGGTTCCATCTTTAAATACTATTCTTACATTTACTATATCGGGTTTGTCAGTAAAAAGAGGTGCTCCCACAGCATGAAGAAAACTAATTTCAGCAGACCTTTTAAGGAGGAGCATTAAGTCAAGGTCATGGATCATAAGGTCCAAAATTACATCAATATCTAAATTTCTTTCTACAAAGGAATTTAATCTATGTGCTTCAATAAAAAGTGGTTTTTTTACTTTTTTAAGAAGTTTGTGTACCACCCTTTGATATCTTTCAATATAGCCTACCTGAAAAGGGATATTTTTTCTTTCAGCTATTTTCATTAATTCTTCAGCTTGATGTGGGTCATTAGTTATGGGTTTTTCTAAAAAAAGTGCTTTTCCTGCAAGGAGAATTTCTTTTGCGATTGGGTAGTGAGTGGAAGTAGGAGTAGCTACAATTACTGCAGAGACCTTTGAGAGAGCCTCTTTCAAATTTTCTGTAATAGCTATTCTTTTTTCATATTTAGTCCATAAATATTTTTGTATTTCCTTTAGTTTTTCTATATCAATATCCACTATAACTTTTAAATCTGCCTGGGGGAGTTCACAGAGTTTTTCTGCATGAAATCTTCCTAAGTGACCAACTCCCACAAGAGCTACCTCTATTTTCTTAGGCATACCAATTTTTATTTTACACCCACGATAGAGATTTGGTATTGGTTAGCTAATTCTATGGCTTTTTCCTGTTGGAGGAAGAAAGTTTTTCCAGCTTCAAGTGCTAACACTTTGGCTTTTGCCTTAACTAAGGTCTCAACAGTTTGTAATCCAGCAACAGGCAAATCTAACCTTAAATCTTGCTGGGGTTTCGCAATTTTAACCACAACACTTTGAGCCCTAAGCCTCCCGCCTCTTAAGATAGTTGCATCTGTTCCTTCCATAGCCTCTACAGCCACGGTCATTTTGTCTTTTACTACTACACATTGTCCAATATCAAGTTCACCAATCGCTTTGGCTATCTTAAAACCATAATATATATCTTCCCATTCCTTTGAAGTTGGAGCTCTCTGGGTGTAAACTTCTTCTTTAGCTAAAAACTTTTGCAAAAATTCTGCAGGACCTCTTATATTGAAACCTTCATTCTCCAATTCCTCTATTAAGGCTTTTAAGAGAGTATTATCCTCCCTGTTGCTTACTTTGTGCCATAGAGCCAATGCCCTTTTATCAGGCAGATTAAACCGTAAAGCCAAACTTTTCTCAATCTTTCCTAAAAAAATAAGGTCTTTAATTTTCTCCTCTTTGAAAATTTTTATTAATTTTTCTAACTGACCAATATAGATTTGATGCACTCTATCAACTATCTTTTGAAGGTTTTTTGCTTGGTTTCTGGAAAAGGTTAAAGCTATTACTTGATAATTTAAATCTTTAAGTTCTTTAGCTAAAATGAGGGGAAAATCACCTTCTCCAGAGATAAGTCCTATTTTAGAACTCTCAATATCCTCAGACATCTTCACCTTCAAAGGGTTTTCTTCTCATAATGCCCTGTTTAGAAGGAAATTCTAAGAACTTAATTAATTTAGCTATAATAGGGTCTCCTTCAAAGATATCTCTTAATTCCTGGATAACCTCTTTTAATGTTGCCGGACCATCAAGAAAGATACCTAAGGCTTGAGAAATTTTACGAATCTCTTCTTTCCCCATACCAGACCTTCTCAACCCAACTAAATTTAACCCTTGAATTTTAGCAGGTATCCCAAAAACCTTCACATAAGGAGGCACATCTTTGTCAACCCCTGACATTCCACCTATAAAGGCATAGCTACCAATTCTGCAAAATTGATGGACCGCAGAGAAACCTCCAAAAACCACAAAGTCTTCTACCTTTACATGTCCCCCTAAAGTAGCATTGTTAGACATAATAACAAAATTGCCTACTTCACAATCATGTGCAATATGGACATAGCTCATTAACATACAGTTATTTCCAATCTTTGTGATGCCCTTATCTTTAGTGGTCCCTCTATGGATAGTTACGAATTCTCTAATAATGTTATTATCTCCAATTTCTACATAAGTTTCTTCACCCTTGTAGGCTATATGTTGAGGTGGGGTGCCAATTACGGCAAAAGGTCCAATTTGATTATTTTTGCCAACTTTGGTATGACTTTCAATATAGGTGTGGGCTTTTATAATCGTTCCCTCTCCAACCCTTACCTTAGGACCAATATATACATTAGGTCCAATAATAACACTTTCCTCTAATTCAGCTTCTTTATCAACATAAGCGGTAGGATGAATTTTAGTCATTTTTTACCTCAATCATAGCAGCAATGATTTCTGCCTGAGCAACAATTTTTTCCCCTACTTTAGCTGTAACATTGGTTCTAATTACATGCCCTTTGCGTTTAAATTTTTCAGCCTCTATAATTAGGGTATCTCCAGGATATACAGGGTTTTTAAAACGGACATTTTCCAAACCAGCTAAAACAAAAAGTTTATCTCTACACTCTGGGAAGCATTTTTTCAGATAGATAGCTCCGGTTTGTGCCATCGCCTCTAAAATTAAAACTCCAGGCATAATGGGGTTCCCAGGAAAATGCCCCTGAAAAAAATATTCATTATGACTTACCTGCTTCACTGCCTTTATATATTCTTTCTCTTTATTTAGCTCCAAAACTTTATCTACCATTAAAAAGGGATATCTATGGGGTAGCAACTCTAAAATCTCTTTTGCTGAGATTTCTTTTAAATCATCCATAGAGCCTCCTATGTTTTTAAAAATAAACTTTAAATTTTTTAGAAGTATAATATCATAAAAGAAAAATCCTTACAAGGAAAAAAAGATGAAAAAGAGATATGAGGAACTGCTAAATCTAATCCAAGAGCATTTTCCCTTAGAAGAAAGACCCTTTGCCACCTTAGGAAAAAAAGTAGGTTTAACAGAGCAAGAAGTAATAAATTTGCTACGGGAATTAAAGGAAAAAAGAATTTTGAGGCATTTAGGCGCAAGTCCCGATTCTTTGAGACTGGGGCACTATACTTGTCTATGTGCCTGCCATCTTTCTGAAGAAAAAATTGCCCTTGCAGAAGAAATCGCCAATCTTCCAGAAGTAACTCATGCCTATCTTAGAGATCACTTTCTAAATTTTTGGTTCACTTTAGTTTTGCCTGATAAAAAAGATTTAGATAGCTATTTAAAGAAACTTGAAGAGAAATATTCAATAGAAATTAAAGCCTTTCCAGCTTTGAAGAAATTTAAGGTTAAAGCGATTTTCTCCTTGAAAACTTAATAAAATTATAAACTAAAGAAATTAACTAAGTATTGATTTTTTGAAAATGAAATTTACTATTAATACTATACAGACTAAATTCACTTTTGGAGTGAGAAATGAAATTTTTAGAAGAACCACCCAAAGTTGATTTAACTGTAGATGTAGTTCATCTTATGTGTCCTGTTCATTTGTTAGAGTTAAATGAAGCTATAAAAAAGATAAATCCTGGAGAGGTTTTAGAAATTTTGACGGACTATGATAGAGCCTTAGAAGATGTTCCAAGGTGGTGTGAAGTTTTTGAACAAGAATTTCTTGGAGTAATTGAAGACGGGGATGTTTACAAATTTTATATAAGGAGGAAAAAATGAAAAAAATTTATTTAGACCATATGGCTACAACACCTTGTCATCCAAAAGTAGTAGAAGCTATGCTTCCCTATTTTATGGAGAATTTTGGAAATGCCTTGAGTTCCTATGACCTTGGAGTAAAGGCAAGAGAAGCCGTAGAAGAAGCAAGACACAAAGTTGCAAATCTTATTCACGCTAATGAAAAAGAAATTATTTTTACCTCAGGAGGAACGGAATCTAATAATTTTGCTCTGCGTGGGCTTGCCTATGCTTACCAAAAAAAGGGGAAACACATTATAGTGTCTCAAGCAGAACACCATTCAATTACAAATCCAGCAAGAATTTTGGAAAAAGAGGGCTTTGAAGTAACCTTTTTGCCCGTTGATCTCCATGGCATGATAGATTTGAATTTTTTAGAGAAAGTTTTAAAGGATGAAACAATTCTTATATCTATTCAATTAGCTAATCCTGAAGTAGGTACGCTTCAACCAATCCAAGAAGTGGTAAGATTAGCTGAAAAGTTTGGAGCCCTTGTACATACGGATGCAGTGGCTGCTCTTGGTCAAATGGAAGTTAATGTGGAAGACTTAGGCGTCCATGCCCTATCTCTTTCTTCTCATCTTTTTTATGGACCAAAGGGAGTAGGTGCCCTTTACTTAAGAAAAGGAGTGAGAATCCAGCCCTTAATTTATGGGGGGATACAAGAGGGAGGAAAAAGAGGAGGAACTGAAAATGTACCGGGTATTGTAGGAATGGGGGTTGCCGCAGAGATAGTAAAAGAAAACCTGTCTCATTGGCAACCTAAAATGAAGGCATTGAGGGATAAGTTAATTCAAGGACTCCTGGAGAGGATACCTTATGTTCATCTCACTGGTCATCCAGAGAAAAGGCTTCCTGGGCATGCAAGCTTTATAGTAGAGTTTGTTGAGGGTGAAGCCATGCTTCTTATGTTGGCTATGAAGGGTATTTATACCTCAAGTGGTTCTACTTGTACCTCTAAAGCACTAAAAGCTTCTCCGGTACTTTCTGCCATGGGTTTCCCAGCACATCTTATTCAAGGCTCTATTCTCTTTTGCCTCGGTAAAGACACCTCTGAAGAGGATATAGATTATGTACTTTCAGAAATGCCTACGGTGGTAGAAAGATTAAGAGAGCTTTCTCCCTTTAAGGAGGGTTGGAGAGACCAAGAAAAGTGGCAAGAAACTTGTCCCCATCATTAAGTTTAAGGAGGAGGTAGTTATGTATAGTGAAAAGGTTTTAGAACATTTTATGAATCCTAAAAATGTTGGTGAAATTCCAGATGCCGATGGGGTTGGAATTGAAGGAAATCCAGTTTGCGGTGATATGATGTATC
>JBKBTC010000024.1:0-13539 GCA_046291435.1 Caldimicrobium sp.
CCTTCAGCACAGGATGGAACAGTGCCAGGAGGTGGTGGTTCTGGATAGAGACATCTATAGCAAGGACCTTTATCAGGATAAAAAACAGTCACCTGTCCGTCAAATCTAAAGATGCTTCCGTAGATAAGAGGCTTTTTTAAGAAATAGCAAGCATCATTTACTAAATATCTTGTAGAAAAATTGTCTGTGCCATCTATGATAAGGTCATATTTTCCTAAAATTTCTAAGGCATTTTCTCGTGAAAAAAGAACAGGGTAGGTTTCAATTTCTATATATGGATTTAGGTCTTTTAGCCTCTGGCTGGCTGACTCTACTTTAAGCATACCTACAGTAGAATTTGAATGGACAATTTGGCGTTGAAGATTGCTCTCATCCACAATATCATAATCAATAAGACCGATCTTCCCGATCCCAGCAGCCGCTAAATAAAGCGAAATAGGTGATCCTAAACCACCAGTGCCTATAATTAAAACTTTTGAAGCTTTCAATTTTTTTTGCCCTTTAATTCCTACTTCTGGGATGAGAAGATGTCTGCTATATCTATAGATTTCTTCTTTACTAAGTGAAAGCTCTTCCATTTTACCTTCACCTCCTTACTCAATAACATCACCAGTTATGGGTTCTACTTTAATTTTTAATCGTTTTAGATACTTAATTGCAGCCTCTAAGTTCTCCTTTTTTCCACTAAGCTCTAAAATCATTTCTCCAGATTTTTCCGTCACATTTGCTCTTCTTATGTTTGGTACAACCTTGTGTTTCATAGCCATTCTATAGATTACTGGCTTTTTTATTTGTTCTTCTGGAAAAATTAAATGGAGCCATAATTTAGGCATGATTATTACCTCCCTATATAATTTTTTATAATCCACCCGCAATTGCAGGCACGATGGAGACTACATCTCCATCTTTTAGTGGGGTGTTTTCGCCTTGAAGAAATCTAATGTCCTCATCGTTCACAAAAAAGTTGATAAAACGCCTAAGATTTCCTTCTTCATCGCATAACCGTTCTTTCATTCCTGGAAATTTTCTTTCAAGGTCCTCAATGAGTTCTCTTAAAGTAGAACCCTCAGCTAATACCTCTTTGTTGCCACCGGTTAAAGATAATAGGGGAGTAGGAATTCTTACTGTTACCTTCATGGCTATGCACCTCCTTTTATGTGTTTTTTAAATTCTTCTAAAGAAGGTTTTATTCTTATAGCTGGGTTTAGATGGTTTTGTACTACTTCTTGTGTCTTAAGACCATTCCCTGTTATGGAAATAACGATTTCTTCATCTCTGGAAATGATACCCTTTTCTCTGAGTTTTTTGGCAACAGCAACAGTGACTCCTCCAGCCGTCTCCGTAAAAACTCCTTCTGCTTCTGCCAGGAGTTTAATTCCTTCAATGATTTCCTCGTCAGAGACTGCTTCTGCATAACCTCCTGTTTTTTTCACTATATCTAAGGCATAGACACCATCAGCTGGATTTCCTATGGCTATAGATTTAGCTATAGTTTTGGGTTTGACAGGTTTAATAATAGGAGAGTTTTCTTTAAAGGCATTTACAATGGGTGCACAACCAGAGGCTTGCGCCACAAAAAAACGAGTTTTAAATTCTGGAATGAAACCAAGCTGATAAAATTCCCACAAACCTTTATAGATTTTGGTAACTAAAGATCCTGAGGCAGCAGGAATTACAATATTTTGAGGTGCTCTAAACCCGAGCTGTTCAGCTATTTCAAACCCATAGGTTTTAGAACCCTCTGCATAATAGGGTCTTAAATTAACATTTACAAAAGCCCAGGGAAAATTCATAGCTATCTCAGCACATAGCCTATTAACATCATCATAATTCCCCTCAACTGCTACTAAATTAACTCCATAAATTAGGGAAGAAAGAATTTTTGAGATTTCTAAATCATGGGGCACAAATACATAACACTCAAAACCACTATATCGTGAATGAGCAGCAACTGCATTGGCTAAGTTCCCTGTTGAGGCACATGCTACGGTTTTAAACCCAAATTCTCTTGCCTTAGAAATCGCTACTGCTACAACCCTATCTTTAAAAGAAAGGGTAGGATGATTTACAGAGTCATCTTTTATATAACACCTTTTAATGCCTAAATACTTAGCTAAATTTTTAGCTTCATAGAGTGGAGTGAAACCAGATGTTAATCCGCAAAGGGGATCCCCATCAATAGGCAAAAGCTCTCTATACCTCCACATATTAGGCACCCTTGTCTCTAAAACTTTCCTATTAAAGGATTTTTGAATGCTTTCATAATCATAAACTACCTCTAAAGGACCAAAACACCATTCGCACACAAAAATAGGATTCTTAGGATAATTTCTACCACACTCTCTACATCTTAATCCTTTTACAAAACTCATAGTGCTTCCTCCTTGATTATTTCTATATCTAAACTTGTAAATTCCTTATAGGAATTAAACACATAAGCCCCTACCTTATTGGCTTTTCCTTGAGAAATTTCTACGATAAGATAGATGTAACCTCCCCAGGCTCTCTCTATATCAAAAGGTGAGGGCTCTGCTGGATAATTGGGATGAGAATGAAAAATTCCTATAATAGAAAGCCCCTCTTTGCTTGCTTCTTTTTCTACTTTTAACCAATCTTCAGGGGAAAGAGCATATCTGTTTTTGCGTTCTTCGGGATTTGTCCATATGTTTTTCATAGGATAGACTTTTTTCACATTATATGTTCCCTCTTCAATACCCAAGAGCAAGCCACAACCTTCTTCAGGATAAGCTTTTTCCAAATGAGAAATCATTTCCTTCCATGCCTTTGCCGTTATTAAAAGTTTCATCCTTAATCCTCCCAAAAGGATTCACTAAGGTACTTGTATCCATTATCAGGAAAAAGGGTTACAATTGTGCCAGACTTAAGACTTTTTGCTACCCTTAAAGCACCAGCTAAGGCAGCCCCCGAAGAAACCCCAATAAATAGTCCTTTTACAGATAGTAACTTTTTCACTAATCTATAGGCTTCTTCAGTTGAGATAAAAATATGCTCATCTAAAAGCTCTTCCTGATAAATTTTAGGTCTTAACGCACTCTTCATATGTTTCAAACCTTCAATTCCATGTAGAGGATGGTCTGGTTGAATCCCAATAAGTTTTATTTGTGAGTTTTTTTCTTTTAAATATCTCCCCACCCCTATCATTGTGCCACTTGTTCCTAATCCTGCTACAAAATGGGTTATCTCACCATTAGTCTGTTCCCAAATTTCAGGTCCCGTAGTTTTATAATGAGCCATGTAATTTGCAGGATTACTGTATTGATCTGCATAAAAATATTTTTCAGGAAATTTCTGATAAAGCTCTCTTGCAGTAATAATAGCTCCATCTATGCCCTCTAAGGGATTTGTAATAATAAGTTCTGCTCCAAAGATCTTTAATAACCTTTTACGCTCTAAACTTGCATTCTCAGGAAGACAAAGCGTAACTTTATAGCCCTTACTTTTTCCCAAAAGAGTATAGGAGAGCCCCATATTTCCAGAGGTGGCATCTAAGATACTTTTTTCTGGAGTTAACTTTCCTTCTTTTTCTGCTTGAAGGATTATTTCTTTAGCAGGTCTATCCTTTACTGAACCTCCTGGATTATACCATTCTGCCTTAGCATAAAGTCTAACCTTAGATCCTCTATCTAAAAGATCACTTAAATCTATAAGTGGAGTATTACCTACTAAGTCAAAAATATCTCTGAAAATTAAATTTTCTTTTTTCATGGGCATCTTACTCCTCTTAGGGGTTTAAAAGGGGTTTGCGAGTTTAAATTGAAATTAATTGAGACAGCCTGGGCACATTCGCCCAGGACAACAGAGACAACAAGAATTTGTAATCTTAGCCTTAGCTATATACATACTAATTTACTATATAACTTATTTTTTAAATTTGTCAAGATCTCTTGAGGTTGTGTTATGGTTTCAATAAAACAGGGGAATTCAAAAGGGTTTGGTTGCCGCAGTCTTTAGCCTGTGAGAGTTTTTAATCCCTGTAGCCGCAGGTTTTAGTCTGCGCACCACATATGGTAGTATGTGGCATTCCTGCCCGAGATTTCTCAGGCAAGGTGCCTGACCTACCAATTTATATTCGAATGATTTTTTGGGCAACTCAAAAATTTCCCCTACATTTGATTTGAATATTTTTTGTTGGGGCGATTCAAGTACCGCCTAATTCATTGCAAATATTTAAATTTCCCGGAAGTCGCAGGCTTTAGCCTGTGAGGAAAATTGGGGGGATCCTTAAAGGAAAATATGAAAAAGTAGAAGTTAAAGCATGTGACAATTAACAATAGTAATTTAACATGTTTTTAAATGATAATTGAGGGTAAAAATTTAAATTAGGAACTACAAGAGAAACTGTAAGCCTTGACAGTGAATAAACTTTTTATTAAAATTGTAAATTTAAATAAAAGATTTGATTTTTGAGGAGATTCAAAAGGAGTTAATAGAGTTTAAAATTAAGATATTTAAAAATGGAGGCTTATAATGCATAAGGGGAAGCTTAATAAAGCTACTAATGATTTTATCCATGTCTCTGATGACAATATCCTTGAGTTTTTTGAAAAAGGCGAAGAAGCTTACAAAAAATTAATGGAAGGAAATAAGAGATTTGTTGAGGGTAATCTTATGCAGAAGGATTTGGGAGAGGATAAAAAAAAGGAGCTTTCAAAGGGACAAAAACCTTTTGCTATAGTTGTTAGCTGTTCTGACTCGAGGGTATCGCCTGAGATTATATTTGATCAAGGGCTTGGAGATTTATTTGTTATTAGGGTCGCAGGGAATGTGGTTGATCAAGTAGCATTAGGAAGTATTGAATATGCTGCCGAGCATCTTCATGCGCCACTTTTGATAATACTCGGACATACGCAATGTGGTGCTGTGACTGCTGCTGTAGAGACAGTAGAGAAAAAAGTTAAACCAGAAGGTAATATAGGAACAATTGTTAAAAAGATAATTCCAGCTGTTAAAAAAGCTAAAATTAAGGGAGGAAACAAAGAAGAAATTACCTATAATGCCATTAAAGAAAATGTTCTTCTTGTTAAAAAAGATATAGAGAAAAAAAGTCCAATATTAAAGCATTTAATTGAAAAAGGCGAACTTAAGGTTGTGACTGCAATATATGATATAACCAGTGGAAAAGTGGAAGTAATAAAGGAATAACTTCCTTTCTACTCGCAGGCTAAATCCTCCAGCTACTGAATGAATTTAAAAATTTTGTAAGTTGGTTTTTTCGAATGTTTAAAAACTATTGTATAGGACTATGGCTAAAGGATCAGGATGTAGGGTTTTAGTGCTATTTTTTCCCACAGGCTAAAGTCTGCGGCTACCAAAAGATTTAAAATTTCTGTGGGAGCAATTCACAAATTGCCCTAAATCAGATAGCTGGAAGCTCTAACTTGCGTAGATTTTAAATGCTATTTCTATAGCTGGATAAAGCTTAATGCAACCGAAAAATATCCATAACCGTGGATATGGTATTTCAAAATAGTAATAAACTTTGACATTTTGAAATAGAAACAACATGAAAATCCCTCAGATTGACTTTATCTCTTGGAGTGTTATAAAATTTTTATCAAAAGGCAGAGGATATGATTACCTTCTTTTGTCCGCATTGCTGGAAGGAAGTTGCTCAAGATGCCAAAAGATGTCCTTACTGCGGAGCTGATATTACAGAGTTTGATAAGAAAAGTTTTGAGGAGAAGTTGATAGACTCACTTAATCATCCTATTCGGGACACAGTTCAAAGGGCTGTCTGGATACTTGGTAGGCTAAAAAGCTATAGGGCTGTCAATCCACTTATTAAGCTTTTTGAACAATCGGATAATCCTTATTTAAAAAGAGAAATACTTGAAGCCCTTTATGAAATTGGGGTAGAGGAGGGGATTGAATTTATAAAAAAGGCTTTAAAATCAGAAATTAGTATGGTAAGAAAAAAGGCAGAGGAGATTATAAAATAATCAATGTCAAAGTAGCAGGGAGGATCCTTATGTTAGAAATTGATATACCTGGTTTTGGTTTAGTTAAGCTTGAACATCTTGTTTCAGATTTTACAGGGACACTTTCTGTTGATGGAAAGCTGATACCAGGGGTAAAGGAAAGGCTTAATGAGCTCTCTCATTTACTTAAGATTCACATACTTACAGCAGATACCTTTGGCAGAGCTAAAGAAGAGCTTAAGGAGATAAAATGCTAAGTGCATATCCTTACAGGGGAAGACCATGATATTCAGAAGGAGGAATATGTAAAAAAACTTAGACCTGAGTGCGTTGTAGCCTTTGGAAATGGAAATAACGACAGGCGAATGCTCAAGGCTGCATTCTCCTCTTTTAAGGTTCTAATGTAGAAGGAAGTATACTTTACTTATAATATACCCATTGTGGTGCTGTGACTGCTGCGGTGGAGGCAATAACTTTTCCTCGCAAGCTAAAGCCTGCGGCTACCTGCGACAGGGATGTGCCCTTTTAAAAGGTAATTTAAATTGACCTTATAAAATGTGAACAAAAGGTATCCCTCAATAACAGTTGCAAAGAGGGAAAAATTTTTTATAATTGCAGAAGATGGGAAAAAAAGAATTTTATATTATTTCAGGACCCTGTGTTCTTGAAGATTTAGATACTGCCCTATATATTGCTCAAACTCTTAAAGATTTATGCGCTTTATATGAATTTAATTACATTTTTAAAGCTTCTTTTGATAAAGCTAATCGCACTTCTCTCTATTCCTATAGAGGTCCAGGCATAGAGAAGGGGCTTCAAATGTTAGCTGAAATTAAAAGAAAAATCGGGGTTCCCATAACTACTGATGTGCATGAGACTTGGCAAGTTAAAATGGTAGCAGAAGTTGCTGAGGTGGTACAAATACCTGCTTTTCTCTGCAGGCAAACAGATCTTATAATGGAGACGAGTAAAACTGGAAGAATTATAAATATTAAAAAGGGACAATTTCTTTCTCCTTGGGATACAAAATATATTGTAGAAAAGGCAAAAGCAGGGCATCCTAAGGAAATCTGGTTAACAGAGAGAGGAACAACCTTTGGATATAAAAACCTTGTAGTAGACTTTAGGAGTATTCCCATAATGAGAGCCTATGCTGATAGAGTTATTTTTGATGCAACCCATAGTGTACAATTGCCAGGTGCAGGTGAAGGAAAGTCTGAGGGTGAAAGAGCTTTTGTACCCTATTTAATTAGAGCTGCAGTAGCAGTTGGAGTTGATGGGATTTTTATGGAAGTTCATCCAGAGCCAGAGAAAGCTCTATGTGATGGTCCCAATTCTTTACCTTTAGGTCAACTTGAAGGCATTTTTAAAGAAATCAAGGCGCTTTTGCAGGCTCTAAAAAATGAAGCCTTTTCCTCCTGATGTTTTAGAAAGAGCCAAAAAAGTGAAATTACTTCTTTTGGATGTAGACGGAGTACTTACTGATGGTGGGATTATAATTACTGGAGAAGGTGAGGAGATTAAAATTTTTTCTGTACAAGACGGGATGGGAATTAAGCTTTTACAAAGGGCAGGAGTGGTAGTAGGTATTTTATCTGGGAGGCATTCTGTTGTGGTTAAACATAGGGCTAAAGAATTGGGTATAGAGCTTGTCTATCAGGGAGAGCTTGCCAAGGTGCCAGCTTTTGAAAAAATCTTGAAAGAAACAGGCTTTACTCCTGAGGAAGTTGCCTTTGCTGGTGATGATTGGTTAGATATTCCCCTCCTTAAGAGGGTCGGATTATCCATAGGAGTCCCAAATGCCTGGCCACCTGTAAATAATTATGTCCATTATGTTACAGAAAGGGAAGGTGGAAAAGGTGCAGTAAGAGAAATTTGTGACCTTATTTTAATAGCGAAAGGCTTATGGGAAGTCTTCTTAAAGGAATATTTATAAATCTTTTTCTAATTTCTGTAGCTTTTGCCGAGATATCCTCTGAAGTAAGAATCTCTTCTCTTAGATATCAGCGCTATGAAGGTTCAAATATAATTTGGAAGCTTACCGCAGATGAATTTTTGCAAAAAGGTGAAGCCTATTTTGAGGCAAAGGGTGTTTATATAGAAAATTTACCTAAAGGTATAAAGATGAGAGCTAAAGAGGCTGAATATATAAAAAAAGAAGATAAGTTTATTTTAAAAGGTTCAGTGCAGGTTTATGTGGAAAATGAGGGAGAGATTTTTACAGAGGAATTAATCTTTTATCCTAAAAAGGATTATCTATCAGCTCCTGGGAGAGTGCTTATAAAAAAGAGAGGTGTTGAAATGTCTGGAGAAGGGCTAACCTATCATCTTTCTGAAGGGAAATTTCAGCTTCAAAGAAGGGCAACAGCACAATTCAAACTATAAATTATGTCAAATAGCGAAGATAGAAAACTTAGAGAGGCTCAAAAAAAATTAGAACGCTTTACTGAGAAGGCAAAGGGACATAGAATCAGAGTAAAAGAAAGATTTTTAAAAGCAGGAGCAGAGGCTTTTACAGATGAAGACCTTCTTGAATTATTACTTTTTTTCAGTATCCCCAGAAAAGATACAAGAGGCTTGGCAAGAACCTTGTTGCAAAGATATCAAGGGCGGTTAGATAAAGTACTTGATGCACCCATAGAGGAGCTCGCAAATATTCCGAACTTAGGAGTTAATTCTCTTTTGCCTTTAAAGGTCGTGCATGAGGTTGCCAAAAGATATCTAAAGGCGCGCCTGCAGGAGGTCCATTACCTAAAATCTCCTAAGGAGGTTTATGAGTATTTACTTTATGAGTTGAAAGGAGAAAAAAGAGAAGTTTTTATGGTACTCTATTTAGCTTCTGATTTAAAGGTGCTTTCCGTTGAAAAGCTTTTTCTGGGCACTATTAATGAAAGTATAGTTTATCCACGAGAAATCTTTGGGAGAGCTTATCAACTGGGAGCAAGTCAATTAATTATTGCACATAATCATCCATCAGGAAATTTAACCCCCTCTGAAGAAGATAAAAATATCACTCGCCAACTCATTTTAATTGGAAAACTCTTGCAATTAAAAATCATAGATCATTTAATTTTAGGCGGAGACAACTATTATAGCTTCGCAGAGACAGGTCTTATGGATGAATTGGAAAAGGAGGTAAGAGAAAGGTTATGCAGATAAAAATTGCCAAAAAAGCAGGCTTTTGCATGGGAGTAAGAAGAGCTGTAAATTTGGTGTTAAAAGCTTTGAAAATTGAAAAAGTTCCTCTCTATACCTATGGTCCTCTTATTCATAACCCACAAACTCTTGAACTGCTCTCTCTTTTGGGAGTAAAGGTTATTAAAAACCTGGAAGACAAGGTTCCTAAGGGTGTATGCGTCATAAGGGCTCATGGTGTTCCACCCTATGAAAGGTCACTTTTAGAAAAGGAACATAGAATTATAGATGGCACCTGTCCAAGGGTTTTAAAAGTGCAAGCGTTAGCTCAAAAAGCTGCCTCCCAGGGTAAAGCGGTTATAATTATAGGAGATAAGGACCACGCTGAGGTTAAAGGCATCCTGGGATATTGCCAAGGAAGAGGTTATGTAGTTAATTCTTTTCAAGACATAGAAAATCTTCCACCTCTAAATGATTATTTAATTCTCTCTCAAACTACTCAAGAAGAAGAAATCTTTGAATTGCTCTCCAAGGAAATTTTAAAGAGATATCCGGGAGGCGAAGTAATAAATACCATATGTAATGCTACAGAGGTTAGACAAAAAGAGGTAAAAAGATTAAGTAAGGAATGTGATGCTATCGTAGTAATTGGGGGAAAATTTAGTGCTAATACCAAAAGGCTTGCTCAAGTTGCAGAAACTGAAGGGAAAAAGGTTTATTTAATTGAAAAGCCTGAAGAGCTTCCCCTTGAAGAGATAAAAAAGTTAAAGACTGTGGGAATAACAGCTGGAGCCTCAACTCCCAACTGGTTGATTAATGAAGTCATTGATAGATTAAAGGTAAAGACAAGCCTCTTTTACCGCTTACTTAAAATTTTTACTCTCTTATCCCTACCAGAAACAATAACTTTTTTGTGCTTTTTTATAGCCTTATTTTTCTTAAATCCATCCCTGTTTCCAGAAAAAATAATATATCTTTATCTATTTGCCACCTTCTTTTATTTTTTCCAAAAAAATTTAGCCCATTTTCTCACCTTGGAGGATTTTAAATTTTATTATCCATTGAAAGGAGAATTTTTTAGAACCAATAAAAAAGCCCTTTTTCTGGTAATTAGCCTATCTTTAATTCTATCTCTATTGTCTGCTCTACTTTATCTCCCAAGAATGATTACCATAATAATAATTTTCTTTCTTTTCACTTTTTTGTTTTTAAAAACACCCTTATTTAAATTATTAGACCTTATCTACATGATTAGTCTTCTTTTATTTCTCTATCCCTTTTGGAATGAGTTTTTCCTGTGGAATTCCCTTTTCGTATTACTAAATTTGTGTTTCTTAACTCTTTACAAGGAGCTTATTTATTTACAAAGTGATGGCTTTTTGCCCAAAAACTTTCTTTTCCTTGCTTTAAAAATGGAGGAAAGGTCCCTTCAAAAGGGGCTTAGATTTTTGTATTTAATTATGTTTATACCTTACCTATGGTTATTTATTAAATTTAAAGATCCAATTTATTTAATCTTTCTCTTTATGCTTCCCCTTTATGAATTAATGCTTTACATCCTTAGAAAAAGACCTTTGGGGCAAATACTTTATTTAGAGAATTTACTGCTTTTTCCAGGAGTAGGTTTTTTAATTTTAGCTTTGATTGTTTCTGCATTTTCAGTTGTAAAGTAATAAAGAAATGACAATTTTCACGAAGGAAGATTATTTATTTATGGAGATAGCCCTTGAGGAGGCAAGGTCTGCTTTAGTGAAAGATGAAGTTCCAGTGGGAGCAGTTCTTGTGTCAGCTACAGGTGAAGTTTTAGCTAAAGCGCACAATGAGATTTTGTTGAGAAAAGACCCAACTGCCCATGCAGAAATTTTAGCCTTAAGAGAGGGGGCTAAAAAGTTGGGAAATTATAGGCTTCTTGGATGTAAACTCTATGTTACCCTTGAGCCCTGTGCTATGTGTGCCTATGCCTCAGTCCTTGCTCGCATTGATGAATTAATATTTGCAACCCCTGACCCAAAAACTGGGGCAGTAATAAGTCTATATTCTATATTATCAGACAAAAGATTAAATCATCAGGTTAAATATAGATTCGGACTTCTACAAAAGGAAGCGGAAATTTTGTTAAAAAATTTTTTTAAAAATAAAAGATAATCTCTTTATTATCCCTCTATTTTCCCATTTTTTGAACTAAAAAAGGACCATATTTTTTATCTGTGCCCATAATATGCTTAATAAGCCAGTCTTTAAGAAAGGTCATAATTTCAATGGATAGAGTTGCCTCACCTTTTGCCTTTTTATCTAAAAATTCTTTAATCTTTGCCTTAAAGGCTTCATGTTCACTCTTATGTATTGCAAACTCTGGAAAGGCATATTTACTCATTAAGGTTTCTTCAGTGTTAAAATGATAACCTGCATACTTTACAAGCTCATCCAAGATTTTATCAGTGACTTCTTTCCCCTTGCCTGCCTTCATAGCATCGTATAGGTCATTTATAAGACCAACTAATTTTTTATGTTGTTCATCTGCCTCTTTTACACCTGTTACTAATCGGTCACTCCATTCCATAAAAGGCATAATAACACCTCCCAATTTATTTTTTTAGAAAAAATATATAATTTTTTTTTAAATTGTCAAGCCTTCTTGTAATTTTTGTGGTGCCTATTTTAAAATGTCACATCCTTTGTCTTTGGTAGCTGTAGGCTTTAGCCTCCGATGGAAAAAATGTAGAACCAAAAGGTTATGGCTACCGAATGCTTAAAAACCAAAAAATCTTAAGCAAGCTAAAACTTGCGGCTATCGAAAAAGCAGAAAATTCAAAAGGATTGTGTAGCCGTCTGAAAAGGAAGTAAGGGAACTGGACAGATTTGCTCTAAGTCTTTTAAGACTGGAAGTTGGGGAGAAAGTTAGATGGGCAGACTTGAAGGCAAAAGTTCCCGAAATCCTCGGGGAATGGAAGTCTTTTGCATGTAAAGACTGTGACTGGAGGGTAGTTTGCGATGCTTGATGTCGTTGCGAGGACAATTTGGCTTTTAATTTATTAGGTAGCTTCAGGCTAAAGCCATGCAAGAAAGCAGTAAATCATCCTTGGAAATAACAGCTTGTCAAGCTTTCTTTTGTGTTTTAAAATATTTTTAAATTTTGTAGGGTTTAATTAATACATCAATACAAGTTAAAAATAATTTTGGGAGGTCTATATGGTCTATGTGGGGTTAGATGTGGGGTCTGGGACGGCTAAAGTTGCTGTAGTTAATGAAAACAGAGAAATATTATTTTTCAAATACATAAGAACTCACGGGCAACCCATTGAAACAGCAGAGAAAATTTTAAAAGAAGTTGAGGAGCGTTTCAATGGAGAGCTATCAGGAATAACTTGTACTGGGACAGCTGGAAAAACTATTTCTAACATCTTGGGTGTAGCTTTTGTTAATGAAGTTATGGCTCATGCCAAGGCTGCAACTTACTTTTACCCTCAGGCAAAGACTATCATAGATATTGGGGGAGAGGATTCTAAGCTTATTTTCATAACCCATGAAAGAGGTGGTCCTGAGATTGAAGATTTTGCTTTAAATACACTTTGTGCTGCGGGGACTGGTTCTTTTCTTGAACAACAGGCAGCAAGACTCGGGTATGATATTGAGGAATTTTCACGGAAAGCCCTTTTAGCCAAAAATATTCCAAGAATTGCAGGTAGATGCACCGTTTTTGCTAAATCTGATATGATCCATCTTCAACAAGCTGCAGTGCCTGATGAAGAAATTATTGCAGGACTGTGCTTTGCTATAATCAGAAATTTAAAAAGCAATCTTGCCAAAGGAAGACCAATATTACCTCCTTTAGTCTTCCAAGGAGGGGTAGCGGCTAATTTGGGAGTAAGAAGAGCCATAAAAGAGGTTTTCCATCTAAAAGAGGAGGAGTTAATCATACCAGAACATTTTAAAATTATGGGAGCAATTGGGGCAGCTTTTTATGGTTTAGAAGGAAAAGCTGCATCATCCTATAGGGGATCTGAAATACTAAGGATATATTTGCAGAAAAGGGATTATAATCCACCTCGCTATCCTGTTCTATACCCTTTTGAATCTCTTGAATTATCAGAAAGGATAAAAAGGGAAATTGAATCAAATATTAGAAAAGATAAAAACTTGGAGGAAGAATTATCTATATACATAGGAGTGGATGTGGGATCCGTTAGTACAAAACTTGTTGCCATAGATGAAGAGGGTGGGTTAGTAGCTAAGGTTTATCTTTTTCATCACGGTAAACCACTGGAGAGTATAAAAAAAGGATTAGCAGAGCTTAGAAAAAGACTACCTAGAAAGATAAAGGTTAAAGGAGTAGGTGCTACTGGTTCTGGAAGGTATTTAGTGGGAGATTTCATTGGTGCTGATGTGATTAGAAATGAGATTACCGCGCAAGCCTATGGAGCTCTCTATTTAGATCCAGAGGTTGATACTATTTTTGAAATAGGGG
>JBKBTC010000025.1:0-13536 GCA_046291435.1 Caldimicrobium sp.
TATGGGATCTGGTTTTCAAAGCCTGGAAATGGCATTTGTCATCAAGTACATTTGGAAAGATTTGCCAAGCCCGGAAAAACTCTTATTGGGTCTGATAGTCATACCCCTACCGCAGGTGGTTGTGCTATGTTAGCTATCGGAGCTGGTGGGTTAGATGTGGCTATGGCTATGGCAGGAAAACCTTTTTATTTTAGAATGCCTAAGATTGTTGGTGTTTATCTGAAAGGTAGACTAAATCCTTGGGTTTCAGCAAGGGATGTTGCCCTTTATATGTTATCCATAATTACCGTCAAAGGGGGAATTGGCAAGATTTTTGAATATTTTGGAGAGGGAGTTAAATATTTATCAGTGCCAGAGAGAGCAACGATTTGTAATCTTGGCACTGAAATGGGAGCAACGGCAAGCCTTTTTCCTTCAGATGAAATAACAAAAAGGTGGCTCATTGCCCAAGGAAGAGAAGAGGATTTTCTTCCCCTTTCAGCAGATGGAGATGCGGAATATGATGAAATAATGGAAATTGACCTCTCAAAAATTGAACCACTTTGCGCTTGTCCTTCATCCCCAGATAATGTTAAAAAGGTAGCCGAAGAGGCTGGGAAGAAAGTTTTTCAAGTTATCATTGGTTCTTGTGCTAATTCAAGTCTAAAGGATTTATTAGTTGTTTCTAAGGTTCTTGAAGGCAGGAGAGTCCATCCCATGGTATCCTTTGAAATTAATCCTGGTTCATTGCAGGTGTTAGAGAATTTAGCGGTGTTATCCGGGCTTAAAAGTCTTTTAGAAGGAGGGGTAAGATTGCATCAAAGTGGTTGCCTTGGCTGTATTGGGATGGGGCAAGCACCACCTACTGGCGCCATTTCTTTAAGAACTTTTACCAGAAATTTTCCCGGTAGATCTGGTACAAATCCAGATTATGTTTATTTAGTCTCCCCAGAAACTGCCGTAGCCTCTGCTATAAAAGGGGTTATCACTGACCCTCGCGAATTAGGAGATTATCCAGAAATTACACTTCCAGAAAAATTTATTATTAATGATACCTTGTTAATTCCACCTCTGCCACCTGAAGAAGCAAAAAAAGTAGAAATTATAAGAGGACCAAATATTGCTCCACTTCCTACCTTTGACCCTTTACCAGATGATTTAGAGGGAATAATTGTACTTAAGGTTGGAGATAATATTACTACGGACCATATTATGCCTGCAGGAGCTCAAATCCTACCCTTGAGAAGTAATCTGCCAGCTATAAGTCAGTATGTTTTTAAAAATGTGTATAGTGACTTTGCCAAAGAGGCTTTAGCTATAAAGGAAAAGGGGAAAATGATAGCTGTAATTGGAGGAGAAAATTATGGTCAGGGCTCAAGTAGAGAACATGCTGCTCTTGCACCAAGATATCTCGGAGTAAGAATAAAGATAGCTAAAACTTTTGCAAGAATTCATAGAAGTAATCTTATAAATTTTGGAATTCTTCCACTAACCTTTGAAAATTTTGAAGATTATGAAAAAATTGAAAAGGGAGATGTCTTTGTAATAAAAGGGATTAGAGATCAGCTTTTGAGAGGAGAGTCGGTATTTAAAATGGAAATAAAAGGTAAAGGAGAGATCTATTTAAAAGGAGATTTTACTGAAAGAGAGAGAGCTTCAATACTTGCTGGCTCTCTACTTAGTTTAGCTAAGGAATAAGAAAATGAGACCTGTAAAATCTCTAAAATTTATCTATTTATTTTTAATAATTCTTTTTTTGGGTGTAGTTCAGTGCAGAGGGCAGGAACCTCTTAGCGGGAAAGATAGAGATGAGTGTCTAAAAAATTTTTCGGAAGAGATAAAACCCTATGTTAAAAATTTTTTGGAACGGGTTAAAGAGGATTTAAAGGGAAGGATACCAGAAAATTATATTTGTAATATTTTTTCCCGAAGCGAAATTACCTTTAAACCAGAAGTAATGATTAGAAGTCTCACTTGGAGGGAGGCTAAACTTCCCTACCATCAGTTTTTAGAGGAAAATAGAATTATTAGGGCTAAGAGATTTATGGAAGAAAATAGGGACTTGCTTTTGCAACTTGAGGAAAAATTCGGAGTTAATAAAGAGGTCCTTGTTGCTATTTTTTTAGTGGAAACTGACCTTGGGAGAAAAACAGGTGAGCATACAGTTTTTAATACTTTTTTTAGTTTAGCTCTAACAGGGGAAGAGCCCCTTTTTAAAGGGTATGTAGAAAATAATAAGGAGATAGATTTTAATAATGAAACAGTAAGAAATAGATGGAAGAGGCGGTCAGATTGGGCTTATAGGGAGCTTCTATATCTTATTGAAATAAGTTATAAGAATAATTGGGATCCTTTTGCTATTAAGGGATCAATTTTTGGAGCCTTTGGATATCCTCAATTTGTTCCAAAAAGCTATATAATCTATGGATACGATTGGGATGGCGATGGAAAAGTGGATTTATTTTCTATACCAGATGCATTAGCAAGTATTGCCAATTATCTTAAAGGAGAAGGATATAAAATGGAGGCTTCAAGGGAGTTTAAAAAGAGAGTGATAATGAAATATAATATTAGTGAGCCCTATGCTGAGACTATTTTAAAAGTTGCTGAACTTTTACAAGAAATAAAGAGTTCTCAAGATAATGCTAAAAGAAGAAATTGAACAAAGAATCAAGACCTTTCAAAGAGCTCTAAAAGAAAGAAATTTAAAAGGCGCTCTTCTTTTCTCACCAATTAATATTTTTTATTTTACTTCCCTTTTTATTAAGGGTTTCCTTTTTATAGGGGAGGAAGAAGTAGGATTGTATGTGAAAAGACCCTATCAATGGGCAAAAGGGAGTTCTTTTCTTCCAGTTTTTCCCTTAGATTCTTTAAAAATACTCCCAGAAGTGCTTACTAAAAAAGGGATTAGAGAAGTTGGAGTAGATTTTAGAGCCTTAAATTTTGAAGAAGGGAAAAAAATTGAAGGGTTACTTTCCTCTTTTGAGCTTATAAGCCTTGATGATTTAGTCTGGGAGTGTAGGAAGAGAAAAAGTGATTTTGAAATTGTTTGTATGAAAAGAGCTGCCCAAAAACTCTCCTCTGCTTTAAAGAAAAGTATAAAGTTATTTAAATTAGGTATGAAAGAGATAACTGCAAGTGCTCTTTTAGAAAGGGCTTTGCGAGAGTCTGGACATCCAGGTTTTACCCGTTCTTATAATAATTTTGAGTTAACCTATGGATATCTTATTTCTGGAAAAGAAGGACTTTTTGCGCTCCCCTATGCAACAGGGGAAGGTGGAAAAGGAGTTGAGGGCTTTCCTGGGGGAGCTACTTTTAAGAAGTTAAGGAAGGGTGAGCCTATTTTAATTGATTTCAGTGGTTTTTATAAAGGTTATTATGTGGATCAAACAAGGATGGCAAGTTTTGGCAGATGCAAGTCTGCAGAGTCCTTTTTTAATATTACTTTGGAAATTTTAAAACATTTAGAAAAAATGGGGAAGCCAGGTATACCTGCTGAGGAGCTTTATTTTCATGCTGAAGCCATAGTAGAAAAACATGGAGTTCGAGAATATTTTATGTGCCATGGAGAAAGGCTTAAATTTATTGGTCATGGAGTAGGGCTTGAAATAGATGAACCACCTGTTATAGCTCCTAAGAATAAAATACCCCTACAAGAGAATATGGTTTTAGCACTTGAACCTAAATTTCACCTTCCTTGGCTTGGTGTAGTTGGTTTGGAGGATACTTTTTTAGTAACTAAAAAGGGGTTAAGAAGACTAACAACTTTTCCACGAGAATGGATTTATTTAGGAGGAGGGTAGTTATGAAAAAGAAAAAAAGATTGCATACTAAATTTATTTTTATAACAGGGGGAGTGCTATCTTCCTTAGGCAAAGGGTTAGCAGCTGCATCCATTGGTGCCCTTTTAGAGGCAAGAGGACTGAGGGTAACTTTTCAGAAACTTGACCCTTATATTAATGTAGATCCTGGAACTATGAACCCTTTTCAACATGGAGAGGTATATGTGACAGAAGATGGAGCTGAAACAGACCTGGATTTAGGTCACTATGAAAGATTTACCTCTGCTCTAATGTCAGCCAAAAATAATTATACTTCTGGAAAGATTTACTATTCTGTTATAACAAAAGAGAGAAAAGGCATTTATTTAGGAGGAACGGTGCAGATAATCCCCCATGTCACTGATGAAATCAAATCGGCGATTCTTGAACTTGCCGGGAAAACCGTGGATGTAGCAATTATTGAAATTGGAGGAACAGTGGGGGACATAGAAAGCTTACCCTTCCTTGAAGCAATTAGACAACTGGGCTATGACCTTGGGAAGGAAAATACCCTTTATATTCATTTAACCTATGTGCCCTATATTAAAACTGCAGGAGAATTAAAAACAAAACCTACTCAACATAGTGTAAAGGAATTACGAGCAATAGGAATTCAGCCAGACATTCTTCTTTGCCGGACTGATAGATTTTTACCTGCAGATATTAAAAGGAAAATTGCTCTTTTTTGTAATGTAGAAGAGGATGCAGTGATAACTGCAAAAGATGTTGATTGTATTTATGAAATTCCTTTAATCTTTCATCAGGAAGGTTTAGATGAAAAAATAGTAGAAAAGCTTAATATTTGGACAAGGGAACCAGATTTAACTCCTTGGCAGGAACTGGTAAAGAAATTTAAACAGCCTAAGAATGAGGTAACTATTGCTATCGTAGGAAAATATGTCAATTTAAAGGATTCTTATAAATCATTAAATGAAGCCTTAATTCATGGAGGATTAGCTAATAACTTGAAGGTAAATTTGAAATACATTTCCTCTGATGAATTAACACCTGATAATGTAGAAGATGCCTTTCAAGAGGTAGATGGGATCCTTGTGCCTGGCGGGTTTGGAATTAGAGGAATTGAAGGGAAGGTTCTTGCTATTAAATATGCAAGAGAAAATAAAATTCCTTACTTTGGGATTTGTCTTGGCATGCAATTAGCAGTAGTTGAATTTGCACGGAATGTCCTTAACTGGAAAGAGGCTAATTCTACAGAATTTGATCCCAAGACTTCATATCCTGTAATTTATCTTATGAAAGAATGGTTTGATTATAGAAAAGGAGCAATAGAAAAGAGAGAGGAGGGTTGTGATTTGGGGGGTACGATGAGACTTGGTGCTTACCCTTGTGTTTTAACCAAAAATTCTAAAGTTTATCAAGCATATAAGAAGGAGGAGATTTTTGAAAGACATAGACATCGCTATGAATTTAATAATGCCTTTAGAGTAGAATTTGAAAAGGCAGGCTTAAAAGTGGTTGGGACTTCTCCTGATGGTCAGTTAGTGGAGATAGTTGAGTTAGAAGACCATCCCTGGTTTGTCGGGGTGCAATTTCATCCAGAATTTAAATCTAAACCTTTAGCTCCTCATCCTCTCTTTGTAGATTTTATTAGAGCTTCTTTTGAAGCTAAACAATCTAAATAGGAGCTACTTATGATAGACCTTCATACTCATTCCACTGCTTCAGATGGCACCTTTAGCCCAAAAGAATTAGTCTATCTTGCCAAGAAAGAGGGGCTTCAGGCGTTAGCCTTAACAGATCATGATACCACTTTAGGCTTAGAGGAAGCCTATTACACTGCAGAGGACTTAAAGCTTCCTTTCCTCTGTGGGGTTGAAATAAGCGTTAAATTTGATGGACCTGGGCATTTTCATCTGTTGGGTTATTTTTTGACTCCAAAACTTGACTTTCTGCAAGAAACCTTAAAGGAATTACATATTGCAAGAGAAAAAAGAAATCTCCAGATGATAGAAAAATTAAAAAATTTAGGAATAGAGATTACCTTAGAGGAAGTAGGATCTATCGCACAAGGTGAAATTGGTAGACCTCATTTTGCTCGCCTTTTAGTAGAAAAAGGAGTAGTTAAAAGCTTTGAAGAGGCTTTTGAGAAATATTTACGAAAGGGTGCACCTGCTTATGTGCCTAAAGCCATTTTGGATCCACAGGTAGCTTTAGAGAAAATTTTGCACAGCGGAGGCATCCCAGTTTTAGCCCATCCTATTACTTTGAAATTAAAGAGAGATGAATTAATTAAATATTTAGAAAACTTAGTAGAGTTAGGAATAAAGGGAGTTGAAGTTTTTTATTCAGAACACAATAAAGATTTTACCCAATTTCTTTTTGAAAAGGCTAAGTATTTTAAGCTTTTAATTACCGGAGGGAGCGATTTCCACGGTGTAAATAAACCAGATATAAAATTAGGAAAAGGCTTTGGGAACTTATCCATACCCTATGAATATTTTGAAGAGTTATATAAAGCTTTAATAGATTTAAACTCAAAGTAGGGGTGAAGAGAACCACTCGAGAGAAATATACATCCGGTAGCCGTTAATCTTTAGGTTGCGCACTTTCAGGCTAAAGCCTGGTGTTACCAACTCCTTTGAACTTTTCTGTTTTTTAAGTAGTCGTAAGCTTTAACTTCTGCCCTTTAAAGGCAAAACCTAAGGTATTATTTCTAAAGGTGTAAGATATTGCTAAAGAGTAAATTTGCTTTAAAATAAAATTGATAAACTTTACTAAATTATTTGTTTTGATTTCGAGGGGGTTTAATGGAAAGAGAAAAGCTTATAGAGAGGATTTTAGAATTGAAAGAGAAAAGAAAGGCTATTATACTTGCTCATAATTATCAGCCACCGGAAATACAGGATATTGCTGACTTGCGGGGTGATTCTTTAGAGTTAAGTCTTAAAGCGAGCAAAACTGATGCGGAGGTTATTGTATTTTGTGGAGTATTTTTTATGGCAGAGACCGCAAAGATAGTATCACCTAAGAAGAAGGTGCTAATTCCTGTTGCCGGTGCCTGTTGTGATATGGCAAATATGATTACTCCTGAAGTAGTAAGAGAGTTGAGAGAAACTTATCCAGGCGTTCCAGTTGTTACTTATGTGAATTCCACTGCTGAGGTAAAAGCATTAAGTGATGTTTGTTGTACCTCTGCCAATGCAGTGAAAATAGTAGGGACCTTGCCTGATAAGACCATCCTTATGCTTCCAGATATGAACCTTGCCCAGTATGTGCAGAGATTCTTTCCTGACAAAAAGATTCTTTATTTTGAAGGGTTTTGTCCTTTCCATCATATGTTAACTCCTCAAGAGATTTTAAAAGCAAAAGAGGCACATCCCAAGGCAGTATTTATTGCTCATCCTGAATGTCGACCAGAGGTTATTGACCTTGCTGATTATGTAGCCTCAACTTCAGGTATGCTGAGATTAGCCAAAGAATTGCCCTATGAAGAGTTTATTATTGGCACAGAAATAGGGTTGCTTTATCCTCTCTCAAAAGAGAATCCCAAGAAAAAGTTTTATCATCCAGCTCCTGAAAAAATGCTTTGTCCTTCTATGAAAAAAACTCGTTTAGAAGATGTTTTAAATGCCTTAGAGAAGGATGAATTTGAGGTAATTTTAGAGGAAGAGGTTCGGCAAAAGGCTTATCGTGCAGTTATGCGCATGCTGGAGATAGTTTAACCTATATCTTCCCACAAAGATTATTTTTGAGGAATTGCGGTCCAATCCCTTTATTTAAAATTTGTGGTAAAATATAAATGGGTGATGTGCTATGTTTAAAATTGGCGAAGTTGTAGTTTATCCAGGGTATGGTCTTGGTAAGATAATTTCCATAGATGAAAAATTCATTGAGGGAAAACCTATTCAAGCTTATGTGGTGAAACTTTTGGATATGGATACAGAGATTTATGTACCTATAAATTCCGCTAAGAAGATTGGACTTAGGGCTATTATTTCAAAAGAAAATTTAAAGGAATTATATAAAATTTTATCCCAGGGAGAAGTAAAAATTACCAACGGGACTTGGAATAAAAGGTATAAGGAATATACAGAGAAATTAAAAGGTGGAGACATATTTGTGCTTGCTTCCTTAGTGAAAGAGCTTTATGAGCTATCAAAGAGAAAAAATCTTTCCTTTGGGGAGAGAAAGGTTTTTGAAAGGGCAAAGGAACTTTTAGTGCTTGAACTTTCCTTTTGTGAAAATTGTAGTCCTATGGAGATTGAAAATAAACTAAGAGAAATTTTAAACTCCTAAGAGGAGATATTTTGAAGAAGCATTTTTTTCAAGGATTACTCCTATTTTTTAGTTTCCTTGTAGGTTCAGGTGTATTTTATTACTTCTATTATAGTTCAAAGGGATGGTCTTGGATAGTGGCAGGAGGATTACTTGGTTTGGTTTTAGGTCTAATAATTATATATTTAGAAGAAAAAATTCGGAAACTCTCTCTTTTAAAAATAATAGGTGGGTCAATTGGGCTTATTCTTGGTCTAATATTAGCAAAGCTTATTTCATCCCTTTTTGAGGTTTTTACCGGTGGGGTTTGGCAAGTTTTTTTATATTTAATGAGCGCTTTGGGTTTGGGCTATTTAGGGATAATGTTAGGTGGTAGAAAAATAGAGGAGATTAAGTTAAGTGAGTATTTGGATAAAATCAGCGAAAAGATAATAAACAAGTTTTCTTCACCGGTGAAAAGTATTTCTAAAAAAACTGCCAAAAGAGGTATTCCTAAAATAATAGATACAAGCGCTATTATTGATGGCAGATTGGTAGAATTAGCCAAAACTGGTTGGTTAGAAGGTCCTCTTTTTATTCCTCGCATTGTTTTAGAAGAGATGCATTTGTTATCGGATAGCACCGATCCTCAAAAAAGGGCAAAGGGTAGAAGAGCCTTAGAATTACTTAATGAACTCAAAGAAATTTGTAAAGGTGAATTAAAAATCGTTGAAGAGGATTATAAAAATTTGCCCACCGATGAAAAGCTGATTAAAATAGCTCATGAATATGGAGGGAAACTTATTACTACAGATTATAACCTTAATAAAGTTAGCAAACTTTATGGAGTTGAGGTATTAAATATAAATGAACTTTTTTTAGCCTTACGCCCAGCCGTAAGACCTGGGGATACACTAACCCTACAAATTATTAAAGAGGGTAAAGAAAAGGAACAAGGGGTAGGGTATTTAGAAGATGGAACGATGGTAGTTGTAGAAAACGGGAAAACTCTTATAGGAAAAGAGGTTGAAGTGGTCGTTAGTCATCTTCTATATTCTCCTTCGGGTAGAATAATTTTTGCTCAGTTTAAAAATCCAAAAATCTCTCATTCTTCCTAATGTCTTCTAAAATTAAGCCACTTCCTGAGGAAATTAGAAATAAAATTGCTGCTGGAGAGGTTATAGAAAGACCTGCTTCTGTAATAAAAGAACTTTTGGAGAATGCCTTCGATGCTTGTGCCTCTGAGATTAAAATTGAATTCACAAAAGGGGGTCTTGAGAAAATTATAATTTACGACAATGGAGAAGGAATGAGCCCTGAAGATTTGAGGCTCTGTTATAAGCCTTTTGCCACAAGTAAAATCCACGCACTACAAGATATTTTTAATCTTCAAACCTACGGATTTAGAGGAGAAGCTTTAGCAAGTATTGCTCAGGTTTCTCGTTTAAAAATTATAAGTAAAGAGAAAAAGGAAGAGCTTTCTTTTGAAATATTAGTGGAATTTGGAAAAGAGAAGAGCTTTAAACCAGCACAGCTTAAAGAAGGAACTTTGGTAGAAGTGAGGGACCTTTTTGAAAATTTACCTGCAAGAAAAGCCTTTTTAAAGAGTATAAAAGCAGAGAGGGCAAAAAATCTTGAGTTGATAAAAGCTTTAATGCTTACTCACCCAGAAATAAAATTTTCTGTCAAAATTGACGGAGAAGAGGTATTTAATTGGAGAGGAGGCTCTGAAAAAGAACTTTTTTCCTATTTATATGAAATCCCTAAAGAAAACCTTGTAGAAAGCACCTTCAGAGAAAGCTTCTGCCAAATAGATTTACTTTTAACTAATAAAAATCTACTTTTTTCTCACGGAAGATTCCTATATGTTTTTGTTAACAATAGGCTTATAAAAGATGAGAAATTGACCAAAATTATCTATTATGTTTTTAAAAAATTTTATGGTAACCTTGGCTTACCTGCAGGCATTATTAAAATTACCATGCCCTCTTCCCTTATTGATTTCAATGTTCATCCAGCGAAGTGGGAAGTTCGTTTTAAAAAAGAAAAAGAAGTTTATTCCTATTTAGAATCTGCTATAGCTAAACATCAAAGCTTAAAAAAGATAGTTTTTACACCTGAAATCAAGACCTCTATAAGTGAAGCCGGTGCTTTTGCGGTAAAAGAAGATCTCCCAATGATCCAATATTATAAAAATCATTTTTATCCATCTAAAGAGAGAATTATTTTTCAGGAAGAAATACCCTCTTTTAAAGTTGTAGGTTCCTTTTTAAATACTTATATCTTAGTGGAGAAAGGGGATGACCTTTATATCGTTGACCAACATGCATTGGCTGAGAGAATACATTTTGAAGAACTAACATCTAAGGAGTTTTTTTTAGTCCCCCAAAGGCTCCTCTTGCCTTTTCTTATTAAGCTTACTCCTGAGATGGAAGATACCCTTGAGGAGAAACTTAAAATTTTAGAAAAGCTTGGTTTTGAAATGGAGGTTATGGGTAAAGGTGAGCTTTTGGTAAAGGCTTGTCCTTCTGAATTAATAGATGAGGCAAAGGAAGTTATAGAGAAGCTTTTAGAATTTCCTCAGGTAGATTTTGAAGAAGTAAAAAAGGAGCTTTTTAGAGAAATAGCTTGCAAGATGGCAAGAAAAAAAGGGGATTTTTTAACCACAGAGGAGAAATATTATTTAGTAAGTAAAATGTTT
Source organism: Caldimicrobium sp. (assembly GCA_046291435.1). GTDB lineage: Bacteria > Desulfobacterota > Thermodesulfobacteria > Thermodesulfobacteriales > Thermodesulfobacteriaceae > Caldimicrobium. The sequence continues at coordinate 10,717 of JBKBTC010000025.1, forward strand.
CAAAGGTCCTTAGAGACCTGCCCTCATGAAAGACCCATTTTTTTTAAGATCTCTCTTCACGAGATAGAAAAGAAACTTAAAAGAAAATTATGAAGAAAGATGTAAAGGTTATTGCCTTATGTGGACCAACTGGAGTGGGAAAAACTGAGGTTTCTATAGAATTAGCTAAAAAATTTAGGGGAGAGATTATTAATTTTGATTCACAGCAATTATATAAAGAACTTATAATAGGAACTGCCAAACCCTTACCTGAGGAGAGAAAAGGTGTGCCCCATCATCTTTTTGAGGAAATAAGCATCCTTGAGGAGATGAATGCTCACAGATTTATTGAATTAGCTGATAAAAAAGTAGAAGAGGTTTCGCAGAGAGGAAATCTTCCTATTTTAGTTGGAGGTACAGGACTATATCTCAGAGTTTTTGAGTATGGACTTTTTAAGGTAGAGGTAAAACTGGGTATAAGAGAAGAGCTGAAGAAAAGGGCTGAGAAAAATTTAAGAGAACTTTATGAAGAGTTAAAAGAAAAGGATCCTCTCTATGCAAAGCGCATTCACCCTAAGGATAAGGTGCGGATACTTAGAGCTCTTGAGGTAATCTATTCTACAGGGGAGCCTTTTTCAAAATTTCAAGAAAAGACCCCTTTTTTTGGTGAGAAAAGATATCCCCTTTTAAAAATTGGGCTTTATCTTCCTAAGGAAGAACTTTATGCTAAAATTGAGAGAAGAGTTATGGAAATGATAGAAAGAGGCTGGTTGAAGGAAGTAGAGGATTTAAAGGAAAGGTTTGGACGGGAGGCTTTTCAAAAGATAAAAGCGATAGGATATAGGGAATTACTTCAGGTGCTTGAAGGAAGATTAAGGTTGGATGAAGCGGTAAAGATAGTGCAAAAAAAGAGCAAAGAGTATGCTAAACGCCAGTTAACTTGGTTTAAAAAAGAAAGGGATATTCAATGGTTTTTGCCGAGAGAAATGGATAAAATTGAGTTAGCGGTGAAAGATTTCCTGCAGGAAGGGAAGGAAATATGGAGAGCATGACAGGTTTCGGCAAAGGATTTGTTCAGCTTGAAAATTATCAAATTTATTGCCTTGTAAAATCTGTAAATCACCGTTTTTTAGAAATAACTCTTAAGCTTCCCAAAAGATATTCTCTTTTAGAAGAGCGCATAAGGAAGAGGGTAGGGGAACTCTTTAGCCGAGGGAAAATTGAAATTTATTTTAAAATCTATGGATTTTCACCTCAAAAAAAGGAAATTTATTTTGACCTTGAATTAGCTAAGGGACTAAAAGACAATCTTTTAAAAATGAAAGAGTTCCTTGAGTTGTCGGGAGATGTTAGCCTTAGTGATATAATTCAATTTAAAGAGATAATTTTAATAGAAGAAAAAGAAGAGGATTTGGAGGTACTCTGGGAAGAGATAAAACCAGCTTTGGAAATCGCTCTTTTAGATTTAAAGGATGCAAGATTAAAAGAGGGGAATCTTCTCAAAGAAAAAATAAGAGAATATCTGCAAACCATTGAAAGGGGCTGGGAAGAAATTTCTCTTTTAAAAGATCAAATAAGAGAATTGAATATAAGAAAAATGAAAGAGCGTGTAGCAAGCTTATTAAAGGAATTTCATAGCCCCTTAGATGAGGTTAGGCTTTATCAAGAAATAGCTTTCCTGTTAGACAAAATGGATTTTAGTGAAGAATTAGATAGAATTAAAATTCACCTTACTTCAGCCAAAGCGCTACTTGAGGCATCCTCTTCTGGTAAAAAGCTTGATTTTCTTTGTCAAGAACTTATGAGGGAAATTAACACCCTTTCTAATAAAGCCCAGTCAGCTGAGATTTCTTTAAAAGCTGTGGAGATTAAAGATTTTATTGAAAAAATAAGAGAACAAGTGCAAAATATTGTTTAAAATGATTATGGATCTTTGGAAAAAGCTAAAATTTTATGGAGAACTTGTAAAATTTGAACATACCATTTTTGCCCTTCCCTTTGCTTTATCAAGTATAGTAATCTTAATGAAGAGTTTGCCCACTGCAGAACAAGTATTTTGGATTTTACTTGCCTTAATTTCAGCAAGAACAGCAGGTATGTGTTTTAATAGGTGGTTAGATAGGGCTTTTGATGAAAAAAATCCTCGCACCTCAACTTGGCCCCATGTGACTGGATTAGTCAAAGATTGGGAAATAAAAGGGTTAATTTTTCTCTCCATAGTGGTGTTCATACTCTCTTCCCTTTTTCTTAATAAATTAGCTTTATTTTTAAGTCCCATTGTCATAATTCTTCTCTTTCTCTATCCCTTGGCGAAGAGATTTACCTTTTATCCCCATTTGATCTTAGGGATGATTTATTTTCTTATACCCATTGCAGTGGGCATAGCTTTGAATGCTGATATTTCGAAGGAAGCCCTTTTATTGGGTATAGCTATGGCTTTTTGGGTAGCAGGTTTTGATGTCCTTTATAGCTTGCAAGACTACGAGTTTGATTTAAAAATGGGTTTGAAATCTATTCCTGTGCGCTTCGGCATTAAAAGAGCTCTTCAAATTGCAAGAATTTTCCATTTTGTAACCTTTCTCTCTCTTCTTATCCTTGGCATAGTATATTCCTATGCTGGATGGTTTTATTTTTTGGGCTTGTCTCTCTTAACTCTTTTTTTAATTTATGAGCATAGATTAATTTCAGAAAAGGACCTCTCTAAAATTAATAAGGCTTTTTTTACAGTGAATGGCTATATAAGTATAATTTACTTTTTTGTAGTTTTATTAGATAGGTTAGTCTTTTAATGGAAAAAAAGGGCTTGAAAATTTTTGCCTTTATCAATCAAAAGGGAGGTGT
>JBKBTC010000026.1:0-13474 GCA_046291435.1 Caldimicrobium sp.
GGTATCTTAATTGCAATAAAATAATTAAGGAGGAAGGAATGTCAAAAAAAAGAGAGGATACTTAAGGAGATACTTGCCTGTAGTGAGATGTTACAGGGAAGTATTGTAAGGATTAAAGCTCGGTGTGGTAAGAAGGGTTGTAAATGTGAGAGGGGGCAGCATCATGGTATTTCCCATTATCTATCCTTCAGGGAATCAGGGAAGACCCAGATGGTTTATATTCCAAGGGAGATGGTAAGAGAGGTTCTAAGGAGGATAAACCTTTTTAAGAGGTATTGGGAATAAGGTAGGGAAGGAGCTTTTCTTCAATGGCTCTGAGGCTTGCACCCATTGGCACTTTTATTCCATAGTGAGTTAAACCCATTTCTAAAGCTGAAAAGGCAATAAATAAATCAAAAGGTGATTGATCACCCATATGGGTTATTCTTAAAATTTTTCCTTTCAATCTATCTTGACCTCCAGCAAAGACAATGCCCCATTTATCCCTTAAAAATTTTATAAATTCCGCTGTAGGAAATTCTGATGGGGCTTTTATAACTGTGAGAGATTCTGCTGGCATCTCTGGAAAGATTTCAAGTCCTAAGGCTTTTACTCCTGCAATAGAAGCCTCTGAGAGTGCCTTAAAATGGCGGAAAATTGTCTCAAGTCCAAGAACCTTAATCCTCTTTAACATTTCCCTTAAGCCTAAAAGGAGAGAAACAGCAGGTGTATAAGCAGTAGTGTCTTTGGTATAGGCTTTATGTTCTCTTGCAAGGTCAAAATAATATTTAGGAAGTTTTGATTTTTTGCTTGCCGCTTTAGCTTTATCTGAGAAGGCAATAAAGGAAAGCCCTGGTGGTAAGCTTAAAGCCTTCTGGGAGCCGGAAATAACAACATCTATACCCCACTCATCCATGGGAAGTGGAAAAACTCCCAGAGCAGTTATTGCATCAACTACTAAAAGAGTTTCTTTATACCTTGTAAGCTCAGCAATTTCTTTAATAGGATGCTTAACCCCAGTTGAGGTTTCACAAGCTTGAATAAGAACTGCCTTAGCTTCTGGATATCTTTTTAATGCATCCTCTACTTGCTCTGGTTTTATAGCTCCTCCCCATTCTATTTGTAATAGAATAGGTTCTAAACTAAAAGCTAAAGCTAATTCTTTCCATCTTTCACCAAACTTTCCTGCCTCAACGACAATAACCTTATCCCCTGGAGAAAATAGATTAACTATGGCTGCTTCCATAGCACCAGTTCCAGATGAAGCAAAAAAATATACCTCCTCTTTGGTTTGGAAGAGATATTTTAAATTTTCTCTAATGTCTTTTAGGATTTCTGAAAATTCAGGGAGCCTATGGTGTGTCATAGGTTGAGCCTGGGTAAGCAAAATCTTTGGGGGGACGGCAACTGGTCCAGGTGTGAAAAGATATTTCTTACTGAGATATTCCATTATTACCTCCTTTTAGCGTTAAATCTTTTTAACTTTCCTGTATAGGCTTAAGCACAAAAAGGAGTTGTCCTTCCTCTACCATTTGATTAACCTTTACGCAAATTTCTACTATTTGAGCATCATAGGGAGCAAGGATAGGATTTTCCATTTTCATAGATTCTATGTTTGCAATTTCTTCTCCTTTGTGAACGATATCTTCGGGTTTTATGGTTCCTCTTTTGGGATTACCTATTCTCCAGACAGTACCACTTATAGGTGCTCCGATTTCTGTAGGTTTTGTCGCTTTTCTTACCTCGGCTTTCTTTGCTCTGGGGGTATAGACTTCAAAAACTCTGGTTTTATTATTCACCTTTAAAACTACATGAATTACACCATTATTTTCATTTCCAATGGATACAAGTTCAATACAATAGGGTTTGCCTTCAAGTTCAAATTCAACTTTATCTCCAGGATTTGATAGTCCCTGCCTCCAAACCTTGGTAGGTAGTACCAATGGAGCCAAACCATATTTTTCCCTAAACTTAATAAATTCAACGGCATCCTTAGGATGCATAAGATATAATATGAATTCTTCCTCTGTGGGTGTTCTACCTATTTCTTCTTCTAATTGTTTTTTGAGGGCTCCTAAGTCTTCATCGGGAATATTTTCCAGAGCTGAAGTCTCTTTCCGCTCTTTAATCTTTTCTTGCCAGCTTTCACCAAAAGCAGACTTATATACCCATTCATCTGGCCATCCCACAGGTAATTTACCATAATGTCCTAAGATAAGATTTTTAAAATCACCTGGGGCTTGTCTAAAAAGTTGCAAAAGCTCTTGTTGTTCCTCCTCTTCCATAGCTGAAAAATCCTGTTTTTTCTCCTCTACAAACTTTCTCAAAAGATTTATGACCTTTTGCACACCCGCTTCTCCAAATTCTTTGTAATATTTATTCACAATTCCAGAACAGGTGGTCCAAGTGATTTGTGAGCCAGGTGTTACATCAAAATATTTGACGATTTGATTGTAATAACTCATAACTTGAAGGATTGCTGGCATAAGATGGAGAAAACCTCCTTTTTCTGCTTGTTCAAAGGAGCTGGGAAAAGCTCCACCAGGCATTTTATGTCTTGTAACCATATGGTCAAAACCTTTAAAGGGAGACTCTGCCCATTCATAATCTCTTATCCATTCTCTTACTTTTTCCACTGCAAGTTCTGCAGCTTTTCTATTGAGATTAACAGGAATTTCTTCTTCTCTAAGGATAGCTTCAACAGCTAAAATAGGAGAATGCCCATAAAATCTGCAAAGGGTATCTTCCTGCACATCAAGAAGCTTGGCACCAGCTTTGGCTGCAGCAACTAACACCGGAATAGCAAGCCCATCTGTAATGTGGCGATGATAATTAACGACTAAATCTGGATATTTTTGCTTTATAGCATCAATTAATTCAGCTACGCTTTTAACTGTCCCCACACCTGCCATATCTTTAACACAAAGCACAATCTCATCCACTCCACCACAAAGAGCTACTATTTCATCCACTACCTTTAAATAATATTTGGTATCGAACCAAGGTGCTACAGTATATGAAATAGCAGGTTCAAAAAGCTTTTCTCTTTTCATAACTATTTCAGCCACAACTCTCATATTTCTTACATCATTCAAAAAGGAAAAACATCTCCACACATCAATATCTACTCTCTCTACCACATATTCAATGATATTTTTTGGATAGGGGCGATATCCCCACATATTGGTCTCACGAATAAGAGTTTGCAGAAGGACATTGGGCATATGTTCCCGAAGAAGAGTAATTTCCTCAAAAGGACTCTCTTTTCTATTCATAATCCCTACATGCCATCTTGCACCACCATGGCACTCTGCTGCAAAGAGCCCCATTTCATTATAAAAGGGAGCTAATGTTTTTAAATCATAGATACGTAAGCGGTTTTTATAATCTGATTGACCGGCATCTCTCATACCTAAGGAAACAAAGGCTACTCCCGGGAGCTCCCTTAACTTCTTAACTATCTCTCTTGGTCTCATTCCAGGTTTTACAAATATATAATTCATAAAAACCTCCTTAAAAGTTTACATCCAAGGCTGGGGACCAAGGGCTGAAATTTCAGCTATATACTGGGCAATTTTTAGGACTTCATCGTCTGGAGTTTTCTCTCTAAAGGCAGAAATAAGTTCCTGAAAATGTTCATCAATAAAACGAGTGGAGAAATTTCCAGAGATAAATTGCGGATGTCTTATAATACTTAAAAGAAGTGGTGCTATGGTTTTAACTCCCTCTACTTTTAACCCTCTACTTAAGGCTCTATCCATAACTCTTAAGGCTTCAGTTCTATCAGCTCCAGCTGTCATAATGAGCATAAGTAGCGAATCATAATAGGGAGGAACATCTGCTCCTTCATAAACTCCAGAAGCTACCCTTATTCCTGGACCTTGAGGAATTTCTAAACGGTAAATTGTGCCAAAGGAAGGATTAAAAGTTTTGGGATCCTCTGCATTAATACGCACCTCTATGGCATGTCTATTGGGATGGATATCTTCCTGCTTAAAAGGTAGTTTTTTACCTTGGGCAATATCAAACATAAGGCTTACAATGTCTAAACCAGTAATTAATTCTGTTACACCATGTTCCACTTGAAGCCGAGTATTTACCTCTAAAAAATAATATTTTTTTGTTTTTGGGTCTAAAAGAAATTCCACTGTGCCTGCGGAGTAATAACCAAGCTCACGAGCTAATCTAACCGCAGTAAAGCAAATCTCCTGTCTTAAAGTTTCATCAATACTTGGTGAAGGGGCTTCTTCAATTATCTTTTGATTTCTCCTCTGAATTGTGCATTCCCTCTCATAAAGATGGACTATATTTCCATATTTATCTCCCAAGATCTGAACCTCAATATGTTTCCCCTTTTCAATATATTTTTCTACAAGAAGGGTATCATCTCCAAATGATTTTTTTGCTTCAGATTTTGCTTTCTCAAAGGCAACCTCAATCTCTGCAAAACTATCTACTCTTACCATTCCTTTGCCACCACCACCAGCTGCAGCCTTAATCAAAATAGGGAAGGTAATTTCTTCCTCTTGAATCCATCTTTTTATATCTTCTGGTGAATTTACTTTAGTTAAACCTGGTATCGTTGGCACATGAGCTTTTTGAGCAATTTTTTTGGCTCTTATTTTATCCCCCATTAAACGGATAACCTGTGGTGGAGGACCTACCCATAGGAGACCAGCATCTTCTACCATTTCGGCAAAAGTAGCATTTTCCGCTAAAAAACCCCATCCCGGGTGAATGGCTTGACAGCCACGATCTAAGGCACATTTAATAATTTTTTCCATATTAAGATAAGAATCGTGAGGAGGTGCTTCACCAATATGAACCGCTTCATCTGCTAAAAACACATGATAGGCTAATCTATCAGGAGTGCTATATATAGCTACGGTTTTTATTTTTTTATCTCTACAGGTATGCATAATTCTTACTGCTGGCACTCCTCTGTTTGCAATCAAAACCTTTCTTATATCCCTCTCAATAGGCATGGGAGCCTCCTTTATATGAAATCTCATTAATGTTAATTGTGAAATCCCTCTTTGTCAAGGATGGAAAGAGGTATTATAAATCTTGCAGAAGTCGGTTTAGCCGGCGGTGGGGATTGAACCCACGACCTGTGGATTACGAATCCACTGCTCTACCACTGAGCTACGCCGGCATCCTAAAATATATCTGGCATCCTAAAATATATTTTAATTTAAAGTCTTGGTCCTTCAAGCACCCTTTTTCTACTTATTACTGCAAGCATGGCTAAGAAAAATATAAAAATAACAAGAAAAATTCTTGCCATCCATTTGTGAGGGTCTGGTTCCTTTATAATATCAACTAATTTTTCAGAAAACCAAAAATATCCAATAAAAAGTATAAACAAAGGAGACATTATCCCCAAAATATAGGCAAATATTTTAGGAAGCCTTATTGAGGTATCTGTAATTAGTTCTCTATAAAAATTATCCATCCCAAAAGCCCACACAAAGATGATAATTTCAACTAAGGCAAAAAAGAGAAGCAGAAAAGATCCAGCCCAAAAATCAAGTTCATCTAAAAATACTGGTATAAAGGCACATAGATGAGCTCCAAGAATAACGATAAGCATACTAACTGATACTGATTTAGTATGGTTCCATTTCATTTCATCTTCAAAAAAGGCAACAAGTGGCTGTATAAGAGCTAAAGAGGAGGTAAGAGCTGCAATAAAAAGCAATAAAAACCAAAGAAAAGAAATAATAGTTCCCAAAGGGAGGCTAAGTAGTATAGCAGGCATAGTCATAAATCCAATTCTAAAGGTGCCTTCTTTGGCAAGCTCCGGCAAAGCTAAAGCTCCAAACATAGCAAAGGCTGCAGGAATGACAATGCTTGCCCCGATAACTAACTCTACAAATTCATTCACAGAAGCTGTATAAATACCCGCTTTTACCACATCTTCTTTTGGTTTAACATAACTGGCATAAGTAGCTATAGCTCCCATACCAAGGGAGAGGGTAAAGAAAATTTGCCCTGCTGCCTCAACCCAAATTGAAGGATCTTTAATACCTGAAAGGTTTAAATTGTAAATAAATTTAAGACCTTCAACCCCAGACCAATCTTTTACACTGAGAGCTATATAGGAAAGTATAAGCCCAATTAAAATTAAAGCAGGCATACCAATTTTGGCGGTAATTTCTATACCCTTAGCAATGCCTCTTTGTAAGATTATCCAGTTCAATCCTAAGGTGATCCATAAGAAAATAAGAGCAGTAGTGGAAGGAGCGGTATAATTTCTAAAAAAGTTTACAAAAGGAGACATAGCTTCTTTATAATCGGTGGTTACAATAGGTTTAGGGAGATGTCCAAGCAGTGATAGAACAGAATAGCCTAATACCCAAGATTCAATCCAAATGTAATACATTACAATTATAACAGGTATAGCTACACCAATTGAGCCCAAAATTCTTGACCAAGAGGATTGATTAAAAAAAAGCCCAAAGATACCAGTCATTGAGCCATGACCTTTTCTTCCTGCATATCTTCCTATGACCCATTCTAATATCATTACCGGTAAGCCAAGCAAAATAAGAGATATAAAATAGGGCACCATAAAGGCGCCTCCTCCATAAAGCGCTGCCTTTGAAGGAAACCGCAAAATGTTCCCAAGACCAACGGCATTACCAGCAGCTGCTAAAATAAGACCAAGACTACTTGCCCAGGTGCCTCTTTTATTAACCCCCATATCCACTTTCTCCTTAACTCCTTACTTTAAATATTTCTCTTTAATAGCTTTGATTATAATATGTGCGGTATTAAAGGCAAGTTGAATACTGCCTTTTTGCACTGCTATATCTCCTGCTAAAAAAAGCTTAGGCAAATTAGTTTCATAGTATTTATCTACCTTTGGGCGATCTTCTAAATCAAATTCAACCCCTATGTATTTCAAAAATCCTTTTGGTGTGCTTCCACCAAGACAATAATAAATAAAATCATAGGTATCTACTTTTCCATCTTTATAATAAACTTTTACCCGATCACCTTCTGCTTCCAATTTCTCAATATCTGTTCCTAAAAGAAGCTTTACTCTTCCTTGGACTACCTTTTCTTCCAATATCTTTAAATTAACAGGATTAATTCTAAAAAATTGAGGTCTTCTGTAGGAAAGATAGACTTCACAGTTTTTGCAAAGAAAAGAGGCAACTTCTGCTGCCGTATCACCACCACCTACTACTAATACCTTTCCACTTGAGGGACAAATATTTGGAGGTTCAAAAAAAACTTTATTTTTTACTTCCTTAGGGATAGGGTAGTCAGGTTTTTTGGGTTGCCCAAAAATGCCAATAGCAAGGATAACAAACTCTGCAATAATCTTAGGCTGATGATTTATAGTAATTTCATATTCGTCATTTATTTTTTTAATATAGTTGACCTCACTTTGCAATCGTATGTCAAGTTTATATTCCTCAATCCATTTTTGTATACGCTCAAGAAAGGCTTCTCTACTCTCCGTTTCAAACTTGCAAATACCCAAGGGTTTCACTTCCACTCCTCGGTAGATAGCATCTACTCTTTTCCCCGGTCTATATAATCTAACAATAGTATCGCATACATGGGGAGCCTTTTCTAAGATAATGGTGGGCTCTATTCCAATTGCCTTTGCCTCAATGGCACAGGCAATTCCCGCTGGACCTGCTCCAACGATGGCAAGCTTTACCCGCTCCATAGATTACTCCTTTAATTAGATTTTTTTTCCCAAGCAAAAGCATGCCTTATGATTACTTCTAAATCAGCATATTTGGGTTGAAAATTTAAGAGATTTTTTATTTTTTGATTATCTGCAATAAGTATAGGAGGGTCTCCTGGTCTTCTTTCTGCCTCTCTGGTTTCAAAGTCAACCCCAGTGACTTTTTTTACCATAGAAATGACTTCCTTTACAGAATAACCTTTTCCGTAGCCACAATTTAATACTTCAGATTTTCCTGTGTCTAATAAATATTCCATAGCCAAAAGGTGGGCTTCTGCTAAATCCATAACATGAATAAAATCTCTAATACAGGTGCCATCTGGGGTTGGATAATCAGTCCCATAGATTTCTAAATAGGGGATTTTTGAGGTAGCAGCTTTTAGGGCTCTTAAAATTAAATGAGTGGGCTGATTATAGCTTGGACCTAATTCTCCCTCTGGGTCTGCACCTGCTACATTAAAATATCTAAGCGATATATATCTAATCTGTCCTGCTTCAGAAAGGTGTTTTAAAATTTTTTCTATCATAGCCTTAGTTTCACCATAGGGATTTATTGGATTTAGAGGAGCACTTTCTGGCACTGGGATAATCTTAGGAATTCCATAAACAGCAGCGGAGGAAGAAAAAATAAAAAACTTAATTCCGGCTCTGTTCACGGCAGAAAGTAATCTTATTGTATTGCCAACATTATTATAATAATATTTTAATGGATTGCTTACACTTTCAGGCACAACTATATAGGCACCAAAATGCATAACTAAATCCGGACGAAATTTTTGAAAAATTTTATACACCTCTTCTTCATCACCAAAATCAAGTTTAATAAAATCTCCATATTTAGGCACCTTTTTGTTTCCATAAGCAAGATTATCAAGGATTAATACTTTATGCCCACTTTTTACCAATAATTTTGCTACATGAGAGCCTATATAACCAGCTCCCCCAGTAACTACAACTTTTAATGATGCCTTTTTACTCATTTTGATAAAAATTTACTGAGTAATTTTTAAACATTTTTAATTTAAATTTATTTAAACCAAAAATTTGAAAAATTTCTACCATATTTCTATTTTTTTGCAATATGTTAAAATTTATTCTACATGGAGAATGGAAGAATTTGGGTCCAGAGGAGCTATTCAAGGGATTTATTTTACCATTTTCTGAGAGAGGGTGCCTTTACTCCTTTTTTATCCCGTCTATTAGTTTGTAGAGGCTTTAAGGAACTAAAAGAGGCATACACTTTTCTTTATCCACAGCTTACAGATTTTTCTGATCCCTTTCAAATTCCTGAAATGGATGAAGCGGTTAAGAAAATGGCTAAAGCCTTAAAAGAGGGGATGAAAATTGGTATCTATGGCGATTCTGATGTAGATGGCATCTTCGGAACTTATATTCTTTATAATTTTCTCTCATTACTCACTAAAGAGAACCCTATAGTATTAATTCCAGATAAGAATAAAGAAGGGTATGGGTTCCATAGCAAGTTTTTACCTTTTTTTAAGGAAAGAGGTGTAAAGTTATTAATTACAGTGGATGTGGGAGTTTCTTCCTATGAGACAGTTGAGAATGCAAAGGCTTTAGGACTTGAGGTAATAATTACAGACCATCATGAAATTCTTCGCAAACCTGATACCCTTGTTATATCGGGTAAAAGGACTTCCCTTGATTCTCCCTTTTATCATCTATGTGGAGCTGGGGTAGCTTTTACTCTTCTTAGAGCTCTGCGAAGTTATCTTCATGCGGAGGGATTTTTTAGTGATAAACCATTACCACCTTTAAGACCCTATCTTGAACTTGTTGCCATAGCTACTCTTGCAGATATGGTCCCTCTTCTTGGAGAGAATAGAATTATAACCTATTATGGATTTAGGGACCTTAGTTCACCAACTCATCCTTCACTTAAGGCTTTTTTCCAAGCCTTGGGATTGAAAGATACTATCTCTGAAGAGGAATTACATTTTAAAATAATTCCCAGATTAAATGCCTGTGGGAGGATGGGCAAACCTGAGCTTCTATTTCATTTCTTGGTAGAAAGAGATAAAGAAGAGTTAGAGAAACATTTGCAAGAACTCTGTGCTCTTTATGTGGAGAGACAAAACCTTGAGCTTGAACTTTGGCAAGTTATAGAGAATACTTTTATCTTGGAGGACTCTTCTCCCATCTTAATAGGTGTTTTTGAAAATATACCTAAAGCCCTTTTGGGTTTATTAGCTAATAGAGCTAAGAATAAATTTGGAAAGCCTGTTTTGATTATTTCAGATGAGGGTGACCTTTGCTATGGATCAGGGCGAAGTCCTGAGGAGTTGGATTTACTCACAGTGCTTCTGCCAAAGAGGGAACTTTTTTTGGAATTAGGAGGGCACAAAAAAGCTTTTGGTTTCCAAATTCTTAAAGAGAATCTGAAACCTCTTCAGGAATACCTACTTGCCAGTGAGGCACTGCAAAAAATAGATTCTCAGAAAAAATTTCTTTTTGTGGACGCAGAAACAACCCTTTCTGAACTCTTTGTAGAGGAGAATCTTTTAGCTTTTAAAGTACTGCCGCCTTATGGAATAGCTCATGAGCCGCCAACCCTTCTCTTAAAAGATTTTGAGATAAAAGAAATCCTCTATCTTAAGGATAGGCATACCAAGCTTTTATTGAAAGAGGGGTTAAATGAAGTCTATGCCTTGTGTTTTAATAAAATGTTGGAAGGTAATATTAAATACTTGATAGGTACACCTTTTATAAATAATTTTTCCCAAAAGCTTGAGATAAAGGTAGAAGATGTCAAATAATTTTAGTAGTAGAACTATTAGAGAAGAGAAGGAGCTTGAGGAGTTGAATTTATTAGCGGAAAGAGCGGCAAAATCTAAATTTTCAAAGGGGAGGATTTTCCCAGAACCAGAGTGCCATATACGAACCGCCTTTGAAAGAGATAGAGACAGAATAATTCACTCAAAAGCTTTCAGAAGATTAAAGCATAAAACCCAAGTTTTTCTTGCTCCCAAAGGAGATCACTATAGGACAAGACTTACTCACACCTTAGAGGTCTCTCAGATTGCAAGAACTATTGCTGGTGCCTTAAGATTAAATGTAGCTTTAACTGAAGCTATTGCCTTAGGGCATGATTTGGGGCATACCCCTTTTGGTCACGCTGGAGAAGAGGTGCTAAATGAAATATTATCTGGTGGTTTTAGACATTATGAGCAGAGTTTAAGGGTAGTAGATATCTTGGAAAAGGAAGGAAAGGGGCTTAATTTGACCTATGAAGTGCGTATGGGCATACTAAAACATTCTAAAGGAAAAGGACCTATTGAGTGTGAGGATAATGAAGATCTAACCTTAGAAGCCCAAGTGGTAAGATTTTCCGATGTCATAGCCTATGTTAATCATGATTTAGATGATGCCCTTCGAGCAGGAATAATATATTACGATTCAATTCCTAAGGATATCTTGCAAGCTTTGGGAGACACTCATAGCAAACGCATTGATACCTTAATTAAAAGTATAATTTATACCACTAAATCTGCAGGCACAAACAAAATTCTTATGGAAGAGGACAAACTTAAAGCTTTAAAGAAACTTAGAGATTTTTTATTTGAAAAGGTATATTTTTCCGAGAAGGTAAGAAAGGAATTTAACAAAGCAAAAAAAATCCTTTTCTCTCTTTTTGATTATTACTATAATAACTTTGATAGAATTGAATATTTGGTTAAAGCCAGAGAAAAATTTCCTCAGGAGAACAAAGAGAGGCTTATTGCAGATTATCTATCAGGGATGACAGATAGGTATGTGCTTTATGAATATTTGGAACATTTTGTGCCAAAACCTTGGGGATTTGACCTTTCAGAGGAGGTGAGAATTTAATGATAAAAAAATTAGGTTGGTTTACTACGGCAAGAGATTTAGCTGCTCTGGAGCTATTAAGAATTGTTTTCCGTGAGATACAAAGAGGTTTTCTGCCCTTAAAAATAGCTTATGTCTTTGTTAGCAAGGAAAAAGATGAATCGGACTTTGCTCAAAAGTTAATAGAAGAGGCTGAAAGTAAAATGGGTCTTCCTGTCATTACTTTCTCAGCTCTACGGTATGAACCAGAGCTTAGAAGGAAAGATGTAGAGAAATGGCGCACTCTTTATCATAGAGAGGTTTTAAAGAGACTTCCTGGAGAAATTGATTTTGGAATGTTAGCAGGATATATGTGGGTTGCATCTTCAGAATTTTGTGAAAGACTTTTTTTATTAAATTTACATCCTGCCTTACCAGGTGGACCAAAAGGAACCTGGCAAGAAGTGATTTGGCAATTAATTAGTGCAAGAGCATGTGAGACAGGAATTATGATCCACAAAGCAACCCATGAATTAGATGAAGGACCCCCTCTAACTTTTGTTCGATTTTCCATACGAACAGAGGAGTTAGCCCCTCTCTGGGAAAAAACTGAAAAAATTCTCTTAAAATATCATTTAAAAGGCTTGATTAAAGGGGAGGGTGAAAAGAACGAACTTTTTAAAAAAATAAGAGAGGAAGGTGTAAAAAGGGAACTTCCTTTTATAGTTTGGACTCTAAAATATTTGGCAGAAGGGAGGCTTTCTTTAGATAACTCTGAATTACCTCTTGATTTGACAGAGGAGGTTGAAAGGTATTTAAGGATAGGTAAATTTGAATAAAAAAGAGAAAAGGAGGTTATTATGAAAAAAAACTTGAGCTTAATGTCTTTAATAGTAAGTTTACTTATGGGGTGTTTGCCTGATGAAGATATAAGCTCTCTTAAAATTAAGGTTTTAAATTTAGAGACATTAACCCAAAGCCAAGAGGTAAAGATAAAACAGTTAGAAAAGAATATGTCTGAGTTAGAAAAAAGGGTTGATGCTGAGATATCACAAAAATTTCTACAAACACAGACTAAACTTTTAAGAGATTTAGAGGAGCTTCGTAAAGAGGTAGTAGCCCTTCAAGGAAAAATGGATGACCTAACTTTTCAGCAAGAAGGAGAAAGAAAAGGACAAATTAAAGCTATTGAAGACCTAAGAACTCGCATTGAAACAGTGGAAGTTAAAATTAAGGAAGTGGAAAAGAAGGTTTTAGAAAAAAGTTCAAACCAAACACCTACGGATAAAGGCTCTTTTGATAATGCTACTACATCACAGCTAACCACCCAAGGAAAAAGTAATGAAACCTTGTCTTCTGAAAGGAGAAAAGAAAACACTATAACGCAAGTTCAGCCCTCTGATAAAGTTAAAACTCAAGAAGAGACATCTAAAAATGAAAAAAAGGATGGCTTAAAGGAAGAAGAACTCTATCATAAAGCCCATACACTCTATAGCAAAGGAGATCTTAAAGGTGCTCGTAGTTTATGGGAGGAGTATCTTAAGCGATTCCCCAAAGGAAAATGGGTAGGACAAACCTATTTTTATATAGGTGAAACCTACTTCAAAGAGAAAGATTACGAGTCTGCCATTCTTTCTTATCAAAAATTGATTGAAATGCCCGGTCCAAATCCTCTTAAACCAA
Organism: Caldimicrobium sp.; assembly: GCA_046291435.1. Lineage (GTDB taxonomy): Bacteria > Desulfobacterota > Thermodesulfobacteria > Thermodesulfobacteriales > Thermodesulfobacteriaceae > Caldimicrobium. Next base: position 13,178 of record JBKBTC010000026.1, read on the forward strand.
AAGCAATGCTAAGGCAGGGAGATGCTTTCTTAAATTTGAAAGACAAAAAAGCAGCTCAAATTATTTATAAAAAAATTATTCAAAATTTTCCAGGAACCCCTGAGGCTAAAGAAGCAGAACAAAAACTAAAAGAGTTATAATAAAATCTTAAGCTACTATTTCGCCTTCCTCTTCCATTTTTAAGAAACCTGCTCTGTAGGGATTAATAGTAATTACAGGGATCGGAGAATTTTTTACTACGCCTTCTGCCACGCTACCAAATAAGATCTTATCAAGTCCCTTTCTACCATGGGTGCC
>JBKBTC010000027.1:0-13150 GCA_046291435.1 Caldimicrobium sp.
CCTTTTAATTTAGTAGCCTTGGCAACTATATTGCCATGATCCAAGTTTATTTCAGCGGAGAGAAATTGTAAACCCTTCTCGTGGAAGTTTACCGGTCTTTTTCCAATGGCGCATCCTCCAGGTAAAGGCACTATTGCTTCACCAAAGGCTGCAACTAAAGGACCTAAGAAAAGGATAGAGGCTCTTATTTGAGAGGCAAGTTCATAAGGAATTTGAGTTATTTTGATATTTGAAGTATTTATCTCTAAAGTTGAGCCTTTAAAAGTATATTTTGCACCTAAGTGCTCTAATATCTTGAGTATACAAAAAACATCTTTCACCCTTGGAACTTTTTTGAAGAGATAATCTCCTCTTGCTAAAAGGGTACAGGCAAGAGCAGGCAACACAGCATTTTTAGCTCCCTTTACCTCTATCACCCCTTTTAAGGGAGAACCACCTTTAATTACATACTTTTTTCTTTCTTCTTCCATAGCAGCGCCACCCTCTCAAAATTTTGTAAATCTTTATAAAAGGTATATTCCCAACCATAGGTTTGAGCAAGCTCTCCTATTTTGGTAGATTGATTATATCCCATTTCAAAAAGAACAAAACCATCCTCAGAAAGACACCTTGATGCCTCCTTCATTAAGCGTTCTTGAAACTCTGTACCAACTTCTCCTCCCACTAAGGCAACCTTCGGTTCATATAGTTTTACCTCTGGGTCTAATTCCTCCCATTCTTTTTCCGAGATATATGGTGGATTTGAGATAAGTGCTTTAAAAAAGGGAAAATTTTTAATGGGGTCTAACCAATTTCCTTTTAATAGGTAGAGACGAGACTCTACTTTGTATTGTTTAGCATTAAATTGGGTAATTTTTAAAGCTTTTTCTGAGATATCAAGGGCAAAAGCCTTTAATTGAGGACATTCTAAAAGAAGAGTAATAGAAATAATACCTGAACCACAACCTAATTCTAATATAAAGCCCTCTTTTGGACCTTTTTTTAAAAAAACTTCTACAAGAAGTTCTGTATCCTGCCGAGGGATTAACACATTTTCTTCAAGATAAAAGGGTCTCCCCCAAAAATATCCTCTTTTTAGGATATAAGGAAGAGGTTTTCTCTTTAGACGTTCTTTTAGTATTTCTTTTATTCTATCAGAGGGAACTTCTTTTTCTAAGTGTAAGTATACATTAAGGGGAGAGACTTCTAATAAATGGGAGAGGATCTCTAAAGCCTCTTTTTTAGCATAGTGGAAGTCCTCAATGGATAAAAGTTCCTTAATAAGTAGATCTAAAGCTTCTTTAACTTTCAACTTTGGGTATGAGGCGATTAAGAATAATTTCTACGGAGTCGTCATTTGAGCGCAGGCGTCGAAGACTTGTTTGAATTTCAAAGTAGTTTTCAGCTAAATATAGAAAGGGAATGAGGCTTCTCTTTCTTTCTGAAGAGTGAGAAAGCACTATTTCGCCTGAAGGTTTCACAAAGGTTTTGAAAAAATTCAAAAGGGGCTCAAAAAATTTCTTTTTAAAAACTAATTCAGCGCCTATGATAAGGTCAAATTTTTGGTTAAGATTTGGTTGTAAAATATCAAGTTTTTGTGTTTCCACAATTAGAGAATTTATTTGAGCTGATTTTTTTATGAATTCAAGGGGTAGGTCATCTATATCAGTTGCTAAAACTTTATGCCCAAAAGCTGAAGCTACTAAGCTTGGGACTCCCAAGCCAGCTCCAAGCTCAATTATTTCAAAAGATCCTTCAAGGGAAGCTATATAATCAGCAAGGATGATACTTGCTTCCCATATCTTAAACCAAAGTGGGAATTTCTCGCTTTCCAAAAAGGGATCTCCTTGAAAAATTTCTTCAAGCTTAGCTGGACGAAAGATTTTTAAAGTTTTTCCTCTGATCGTTATTTCTTCAATTTCTGTGGTGAGATGATTAAGTTCCATACTTTATGCTACACTTAAAAGTATTATACTCAAAATAATCCTATAAACAATAAAAGGATAGAGGGTATGTTTTCTTAAAAAAGGCATAAGAAAGGCAATAGCAAGAAAACTAAAGATGGCTGAGCCAAAAAAGCCTGTTAACATATATTCTGCTGGAAGAGAATTTATTTTAAAAAGCTTCAGTCCCTCATATAAACCGGCTCCAAGAATAAGAGGTGCTCCTGCTAAAAAGGAAAAACAAGCAGCTTCCTCCCGCTTAAGCCCCAAGATTAGACCTCCAGAAATGGTAATACCGCTTCTTGATGTTCCAGGAAGCAACGCTAAACTCTGAAAAATTCCTATAAGAAATGCCTTTCTATAATTTAGCTCTTCAATTCGCCTCACCTTTTTCCCAAATTTTTCTCCTAAAAGCATGGGAATACTCATTAGGATTAAGAAAAAGGCTACGCTTTGAGTTGTTCTAAAATGGCTCTCTATCCAATGCTCTAAAGTAAACCCTGCTAAGGCTCCCGGTATAGCTGATATTATAATCAGATACTTATAATGCCATATCTTTTTTAAATCTTTCCAAAAATAGGCTACAATTGCGCAAAAAGACCCTAAATGAATAAAGGCATCAAAGGATAAATTATTGGGAAAGAGGAAGACTTTGTTTAGTATAACTAAATGTCCCGTGCTTGATATGGGTAAAAATTCAGTAAATCCCTGTACAAAGCTTAAAATAAGTATAACTAAATAGTCCATAGCTTTTTAGAGATATCTTTTTTTTCTTAAAATTATAAGGATAAGACCGCAGAGAAGAACTATGAGAAGATTTATTATGTAAAAGGCATAGGGTGAGCCTTTTAAAGGTGCAAGCTCTTGGAAGGGTAAGGGAATATTCATCCCATACATACTATAAATCATGTTAGGAATAGATAAAAATATGGCGATACCTGCTAAAAATTTCATTATAACATTTACATTATTATTAATAATTGAGGCATAGGCATCCATGGTATTAGCAAGTATATTTGTAAAGACTTTTGTCATCTCAATAGCTTGTTTATTTTCTATTTGTACATCTTCCAATAACTCAGCTTCCTCTTCTGTTAATCTCAAGAAACGCCCACTTGCTATTTTAGATAACACCATATCATTTCCCTGAAGAGAGGTATTAAAATAGGTGAGGGTTTTTTCAATACTTAGTAGCCTTAAGAATTCTTCATTTGTTAGCGCTTTAAAAAGTGCTTCTTCGTATTCTTCAATGGTTTTATCAATTTGTTTTAAAAATTTCAAATAAAGGTTTGTAGTTAAAAGGAAGAAGTTTAGAATAAAGGTAACAGGTTTCTCTAAGTCAAATGATTTACACTTATTAGCAAAGGCTATAAATTCTTCAAAAATGGGATGATCTACCAAGCAAATAGTTAAAATGTTTTCTTCTGTAATGATTAACCCTATAGGGATAGTTTCATATTTCACATAGAATCCTGAAACCACAGGATAGGGCACTCTGATAATAATAAGAATTTGCTGTTCCTCTCTTTCCAAACGGGGGCTTTCTTCTTCATCTAAGGGATATCTCAAAAATTCAGGAAAAATTTTAAGGCGCGTCTCAAGATAGCCTATTTCTGCCTCTGTAGGATTGGTAACACAGACCCAGGTATTTTTCATTATTCTCTCGGAAGGTACGAGTATATTTTTTTCGGAATGGAAAATTCGGATCATAAGTCATCTCAAAAAATTTTTCTTTATTAAACTTCTTTTTTTTTAAGTGTCAAGGGGGAAAAATTATTCAAATTTCCCTTTTAAATAAAATACGATGCCTGGTAAGGCTGAAATTAATATAAGGGAGTAGGAAAGAAGTCCTATGGAGAGCCCATATTCTACTCGATATCCCAATAAATGAAGAAAATAACTGAGAGTTCCTTCACGCACACCTAAGCCAGAAATGCTTAAGGGAAGTGCTGATAAAAAACTTATAATAGGAATAATGACAAAATATAAGCTTCCTAAGTATAAATTAAGGGAAAAGCTTAAAGATATGAATTGAAATACAAAAAAAATCTGTATCAGAAATCCTAAAATTAGAGGCTTTAGTGAAAAAGGAAAATAGAGGGGAAGAAAAATATCTCTTTTAGATAGCTTTTTTAGTAAAAGGCTTAAGATTATAAATCCTGTAAGAGATCCATAAACTATGATAAATAGAAAATTTCTAAACTTAGTAGGAAGGAAATAGGAATTAAAGGGAAGAAATAAAGCCAAAATGACTAAAATTCCTAATAATCCATATATCCTATCTAAAACTACACTAAAAGTAGCTTTTTTCCATTCAAGCCCATCTTTGACTAAAAAGTAACTCCTTAAGGCATCACTTGCAATAATTCCTGGAAAAATGGTATTCAAAGAAAATCCCATAAGATAAATGCGGAAAAAGAAAAAGAAATTATTTCTAACCTTCCACCTGCTACAAATCCATTTCCATCTTAAGGCGACTAAACTTTGAAAAACTATTACGCAAAAAAGAGCTAAAAAATAATAAAAAATATTAATTTTAGTAAAAATTTTTCTAAGCTCTCCAAAATCTGATTTGCGAAAGAGATAAAAAAGTATTCCAAAGGAAATGATAAAACGGAGGATGAGGAGGAAGATTTTTTTTATTTTTTTAAATTGCACTTTTGAATACTCTCAGATAACTAAGGTAAGGACTATCTCCATGGAGAAGGGGATTATGGATAAGTGCCACCAGGTCTCCTTTAATATCTACTATTCGTATCCACTTTTCTGAAGGTGAAAGGCTTAATTTTTGAAATTTAATTAAAGACAGGAAGCTATTTTTATTTATTAGTTTGCCAAGGCGAACTTTATGGGCAAATTCTTCACTTACGATAACCTTGGGCAAAAATTCCAAAGCCTTTGGAATAGAGATAATATATTCTTTAATTTTTTCAGGTGCTGTTTTGGCTATTTTTTCTATTTCATCTAAGGTGAGAGCTTCTTCTAATGTAAAGATTGATTTTTGAAGCCTCCGTAAAGATAAGAGCACCGCTCCACATTCAAGAATTTTTCCTAAATGGTGGATTAAACTTCTCACATAGGTCCCTTTGGAGCATTTTATGTAAAAGGAAGCTATATTATTTTCTAAGGAGCGAATTTCAAACTGATAAATTTTTATTTTTCGAGGTTCTGCAGGGATGAGTAATCCATCTCTTGCGTATTTATAAAGGGGTCTTCCTTTAAATTTAATAGCAGAATATGGAGGTGGGATTTGTTCTATGTCTCCTACCAAAGATTGGGCTGCCTTTTTTAATTTTTCTAAATCTATATCCCTTGGTTCAAATCTTTCTAAAACTTCACCAGTTAAATCATATGTGTCTGTAACTAAGCCAAGTTGAAAGGTTCCTTCATATACTTTATCCCCCTCTAAAAAAACTTGGGCAATTTTGGTTGCTTCATTAAGGAAAAGTGGTAAAACCCCAGTGCTTATGGGATCAAGGGTGCCACCGTGTCCAATTTTTTTAATACGAAGTAATTTTTTAACCTTTTCCATAGCTTCGGTTGAGGATATCCCTTTTGGTTTATCCAAAACCAAAATTCCTGAAAGATACACTCTTTCTACTTTATTCATAGATATCACAGAGAACTTTTTAAAACCTTTTTAAAATCATTTAAAAAAGGAAAAAGTTCTTTATTTTTAATAGTAAAACCGCAGGCATATTTATGTCCCCCACCACCGTACTTTTTAGCTATAGGTAAGGCGGAGAGAGGTGCCATACTTCTTAAGCTAACTTTAATTTCTCCTTTTTTCACCTCTTTAACTATGGCAGAAAGCACTACTCCTTCAATGCTTCTTAAAAAACTTGCAAAATCGTTTTGCCCTCGTTCTCCCAATCTTTCAACCTCTGAGGCGGTAAGATAGGAGATGGCTATAGCCCCCTCTTTGAGAAATTCTAATCTTGATAGAATTAGTTTGGTAGCTTCTATTTGTTCAAAGGGAATATTTTCATACAAATTTTTAGTTATGTACGTAGGTCTTGCACCTAAATTAACCAAATCATAAGCTATTAAGAAGGCATCGCTTTTTACATTATCATACTTGAAAGCTCCAGTATCGTAATACAAACCTGCTAATAAGTTTTCAGCTACTTCTTTTGTTATCTGATAGTTAGCTTTTTTGAAAAATTTATACAATAGAGCGGTAGTTGAAGGTTCTTCTGGGTCAATAAGGGCATGTGGAGTGATGCCCAAAAAGTACTGGCAGTCTTCTTTTACATGATGATCAAAAATAAGTACCTCCTTAGGATTTAAAAGGTTCTTGATTTCACGAGGAATTCTTTTTTCACATTGCGCATCAAAAACTACAAGTAGGGGTGTATTGCGATATACTTCTGCAAGGTCATCTATCTCATGCAGTAATTTTACATATTCTATTCCATGAAGAAAAGATGCATTATGGGGTAACTTTTCTAATATGGGTAGGCAGGTTTTATCTGGGTGTAGTAAGAGAAAACTTAACATTGAGGCTATCCCATCAATATCTGGATTTTCATGAGTTGCAAGCACCAGGGTTTGAGATTTCTCTAAAAGGTTCGTAAAAAGTTTTAAATCCATATTTTAGGCTTTTTTTATTTTTTCAAAGAGCTCTATTAGCCTTCTTTCCTCTTCTTCAGTGTTATCAATTTTAAATTCAATGTCAGGTAAAAATTTTAAGTTTATGCGTTGGGCTAAGAGTTTTTTTATATACCCTTTGGACTTATTGAGAGCCATTTCTACTTCCCTTGGGTCTCTCTCAAATACTCTAAAATAAATGGTAGCTTTTTTTAAATCAGGTCCTATATCTATATAAGTAAGGGAGATAAAATTTTTAAAAATAGGGTCATTTAATTCATACATTATGATTTCAGAGATAAGTTCTTTTAGCAAACTGGCAACTCTTTCTGACCTTCGGGACATGGTATGTTCTCAATAATTTATAATATCAATTTCCGCCTTTATAATATCAAAGGAACTCTCTTTTTGAATAAACTCAATGAGGTTATTAATTTTAGCATCTACATATTTTTTATCCTTTCCAACTAAGGTAATACCAAGGACTGCGTTTTGCCATAGATCATGCCCATCTACTTCAGCTAAGGAGATCCTCTTGAAATTGGATTCTATTTTTTGGATTAAACTATGTAAAATTTGCCTTTTAGCTTTCAAAGAGTTAGGCTCCGGTATATATAATTCCATTTTAATTACTCCAACTACCATCTTTTTATAGCTCTTGAGCTATCTGTTTAATTTCAAAAGTTTCTAATAGATCACCCTCTTTTACATCATTAAAGTTCTCAATTTTTATGCCGCATTCATATCCTGCTGGTACTTCTTTTACATCTTCTTTGAATCTTTTAAGTGAAGCTATTTTGCCTGTATAGATGACCACTCCGTCCCTAATGACTCTAATTTGATGATTTCTATTGATTACACCTTCTTTTACATAGCATCCAGCTACAATACCTATCTTAGGTACTTTAAAAGTAGCTCTTACTTCAGCTAATCCGCTTATAACCTCTTCAAACTTAGGCTCAAGAAGTCCTGCCATAGCCTTCTTTATATCTTCAAGAAGATGATAGATAACATCATAAAATTTAATATCTATTCCTTCTTTTTTGGCTATTTCCTTAGCTTGAGAGGTGGGTTTAACATTAAAACCAATTACTATGGCGTTTGAGGCTGAAGCTAACATTACATCGCTCTCACTTATAGCCCCAATTCCTGCTCGGATGATAGATACCTTTACCTTATCTGTTGAGAGTTTAACTAAAGAATTTTGTAATGCTTCCAAGGTTCCCTGAGTATCTGCCTTTACTACAAGATTGAGCTCTTTTAGTTCACCTTCTTTTAATTTTTCAAAGATTTTATCAAGGCTGATTTTAGCTGCTTTAGCTGTTTCAGCCTCTCTTAATTTTCTTTGTCTATATTCTGCTACTTTTCTTGCTTCTTCTTCGTCTTGTAGAACAAAAAAGTCATCCCCTGCCTGTGGTAACTCTTCGAACCCTAAAATTTCAACAGGAATAGATGGGGTTGCAACTTTAATACGGTTTCCATAACTATCAAACATGGCTCTTACTCTTCCGTAGGTCGTTCCGCTTACAAATACATCTCCTTCTTTCAAGGTGCCTTCTTGCACAAGCACTGTAGCTACAGGACCTCTCCCTTTATCAAGTTTGCTCTCAATAACTCTGCCTCGTGCAGGTCTGTCATAAGCTGCTTTTAAATCAAGCATTTCAGCCTGCAAAAGAACTAACTCCAATAACTCTTCAATGCCTATTTTATTTCTCGCAGAGATATTTGCCATGAGCGTGTCTCCACCCCATTCCTCTGGCACAAGACCTAATTCAGCTAACTGAGATTTAACTCTCTCTGGATTAGCATTAGGTTTATCAATCTTATTAATAGCTACTACAATGGGCACTTTAGCAGCTTTAGCGTGTTCAATGGCTTCTTTTGTCTGCTCCATCACTCCATCATCAGCTGCAACAACAAGGATAACTATGTCAGTAACCTGTGCTCCACGAGCCCTCATAGAGGTAAAAGCCTCGTGCCCCGGGGTGTCTATAAAGGTAATTTTTCTATTATCCTCTAAAGTAACTGTATAGGCACCAATATGTTGTGTGATGCCACCAGCTTCATGACTTGCCACATCAGTTTTTCTTATAGCATCAAGTAAAGTTGTTTTTCCATGGTCCACATGTCCCATTACAGTTACTACTGGAGGACGGGGTCTTAATTCCTCTGGAGAAGGTGGGATGTATTCAAGAAGCATTTCCTCCTCAACAGTGGCTTTTTCCACTTGATACCCAAATTCATCAGCCAATATACTTGCTGTATCAACATCTACAGATTGATTTATGGTAAGTGGTAGACCTAATTGTAAAGCTTTTTTTATAAGCTCTCCTGCCTTAACTCCCATGAGCTTGGCAAGTTCACCTACTTGAATAGATTCATAAATCTTAATCTTTTTTTCCTTAGGAGGCTGGGTAGAAGGTTTAGCAACGCCTTTTTCTTTTTTTATTACAGGTTTAGGAATAGGTTTTTTTGCTTCTTCTACCTCAGGAGTTTCTTCAAATAAAGAGGTAACTTCTTCCTCAAAAATTTCCTCAATAAATTCTCTATCCTCTCTTGCCCTTCTAAAACTTGAGGGTTTTTTCTTGGTTTTTTTCTTTTCTTTTTCCTTAGGTTCAAACTCTTTTTTCTTTTTACGTTCTTCCTTCTCAGGTTCTATAGATGGAGCTTGAGGTGGATGAGCTATTTTTTCTCTACGGGGCTTAAAATCTGTGACTACCCTTTTTTCTGTGGTCTCTTCACTTTCAAAGAGGTATGGACCAGAATCTGATATTTCTTCTGGTATGGTTTTAATTTCTTCCTCTGATTTGATGGTTAATTTTTCTTCTGTTTCCAATATAGGTGTTGCGGTAGTTGTTTCTGCTAATGGCTCTACAATACTCTCCGTAGGAGGTAAAGCCTCTTCCTCTTTTGCCAATTCACTTGAAACTTTTTCTGGAAGAGAAGTCTCAACCTCTGCTCTTCTTTTAATAACTAATTTTCTTTTTTTAGGCTTTTCTTCTTCAAGGATTTCTTCTTCTTCTTTTTTTATTTCCTCTTTTTTAATGACAATGATATTGCTTTTTTTGGAAAAAAGTTTGCGTATTTCTTCTGCTTCATAAGAAGAAAGGGTTGATGAGGTTGTTTTTTGAGGATAGCCTAATTCTTTAAGCTTTTCTAAAAGCTCCTTTGGTTGGAGATTTAGTTCCTCAGCTAATTCCACTACTTTTATTTTCGCCATGAATACACTATCTCCTTTTCTGAATTTCCTTAAAGATTTAAATAATCTTAATCTTAAAGTGATAAAATTCAAGTGCTTTAAATGTCATGTTGTTTCTATTTTGAAATGTTATACTTATGGTTTTTGGTATCTTTGGTAGGCACAGGCTTTAGCCTGCGAGGGAATGTAAATTTTCTTTTGGAAAAAAGGGGGCAATTCTTTTAAATTCTTTTAAATTTCAAAAGATAGATTATTATTTATACTATGAGGCAGGTTATAATTATTCCAGCAAGGTATGGTTCTACTCGGTTCCCTGGAAAACTTTTAGTTGAGCTTTGGGGTAAACCTCTTATTCAACATGTTTATGAAAGAGCTCTTGCTTCAGGGTTAAAAGAGATTTATGTAGCCACTGATGATAAAAGAATCTTTGATACGGTAGTTAATTTTGGAGGAAAAGCAGTATTAACAGGAGAGCATCCTTCAGGTACAGATAGGGTAGCAGAAGCAGTTAATATTTTAGGACTTGATGATGAAGATTTAATTATTAACTTGCAAGGAGACCAACCTCTTTTTCCGCCTGAATATTTTTCTCCTTTGGTAAAACCGCTTATTTTGCATTCAGAGATACCTATGGCAACACTGGCAGTCCTTATAAAAAATAAACAGGACTTACAAAACCCCAATAAAGTAAAGGTTGTTTTAGATAAAAGAGGCTGTGCTTTATATTTTTCAAGAAGCCCTATTCCATTTCATCGTCCTCCTGGCAAAGAACCTACATATTTTAAACATGTGGGAGTTTATGTTTATAGAAAAAAGTTTTTAGATGAATTTGTTAAATTACCACAGGGGGATTTAGAACAAGCTGAAAAATTGGAGCAGTTAAGGGCACTTGAGTATGGCTATAAAATAGCGGTTTCAATTGTCCCTAAGGATTTTCCAGAAGTGGATACCCCCGAAGATTTAGAATATATTAAAAATTTAGGAATCCTCCAATGAAAAGAAAACCAGCGGTGGCTAACTATTTTTATCCTGGTGATAACTTTACTCTTAATTCTCTTTTAGATGAACTTATTGAAGAAAGTGAAGAAAAAATTCCTGCTTTAGGAATAGTTGTGCCCCATGCAGGATATATTTATTCTGGTAAAGTAGCAGGAAAAGTTTATGGAAGAATTGTGCCACCAGATGTAGCCATAATACTCGGACCTAATCATACTGGTCTTGGAGAGAAAGCCTCTCTTTTTAATGGCGAAAGTTTTCTTACCCCTTTAGGGGAAGCCAAAATTAATCAAAAGTTTAAAAATTTAATTTTAGAAAAGTGCTACTTGGTGAAGGAAGATAGTTATGCCCATCTTAGAGAACATTCCCTTGAAGTCCAGATACCCTTTCTCCAATATCTAAATTTTGAATTAGAAATAGTCCCTCTTGTCTTAATGGATTTAGACTTAGAGGAAATCAAAATTTTAGGTAAATCTTTGGCTGAGGCTATTTCGGAGTTTCTTTCAGAGGAAGAAAAAGATGTCCTCATTGTGGCAAGTTCTGATTTTAGCCATTATGAACCTCATACAATAGCCCAAAGAAAAGATGCCCTGGCAATTGAGGAAATTGTAAAATTGTCTGAGGAAGGGCTCTTAAGAGTTGTGTATGAAAATAGAATAAGTATGTGTGGGGTATTACCTGTATGTACGATGCTTGTTGCAGTGAAAGAGCTTGGGGCATCAAGTGCAGAACTGGTAGATTATAAAACTTCAGGGGACATAACAGGTGATTACTCAGGTGTTGTTGGTTATGCTGGAATAATTATCTACTAAGGGAGGGAGCTTTGACAAAGGTAGTTACAAGATTTCCACCAAGTCCAACAGGACATTTGCATTTAGGAGGGGCAAGAACAGCTTTATTTAACTATCTTTTTGCAAAACACCATGGAGGAAAATTTATTTTACGCTTTGAAGATACGGATAGGGAACGATCAAAAGAGGAGTATGTTATTTCTATTAAGGAAGCCTTGGAATGGCTTGGGCTTGTTTGGGATGAAGGTCCCTATTATCAAAGCATGCGCTTAGTACTTTATCAAGAATATGCTAAAAAACTTTATGAAGAAGGAAGAGCCTATTATTGTGAATGTTCAAAAGAGGTTTTAGAAGAGAAAAAGAAGGCTCTTTTAGAAAGAGGGCTAAAACCTCGTTATGATGGCACCTGCAGAGAAAAAAACTTACCACCTGGACCAGGAAGAGCTCTTAGAATTAAAGTGCTCAATCCTACTGAGGTCGTGGTTGAGGACCTGTTAAGAGGTAAAATTATTTTCCCCCCAGATGAGATAGATGATTTTATTATTCTTAGGTCTGATGGAACCCCTACTTATCAATTTGCCGTTGTTATCGATGATATCACTATGGGAGTCACACATATAATTCGTGGAGATGATCATATATCAAACACTCCAAAGCAGTTAATTATTTATCAAGCTTTAGGTGTGGAGCTACCTTTTTTTGCTCATATTCCTATGGTATTAGGTCCAGATGGAGCAAGACTTTCTAAAAGACACGGAGCTAAGTCAATTTTGGAATATAGAGATGAAGGCTATGTTCCTGAGGCTGTAATTAATTATTTGGCAAGATTGGGCTGGGGCTACGGAGATCAAGAATATTTTACCATGGAGGAGTTGATTGAAAAATTTGATTTAATGAGAATTAATCTTTCTCCTGCACGCTTTGACCCTGAAAAGTTCTTGTCCTTTAATGCCTATTGGCTTAAAACCTTAGATTCCACCAAAATTTTGTCCCATCTAAAACCTTTCTTATCCTCATATTCTATAGAAAAATTTGAAGAAAGCTATCTTTTAAAAATAATAGAAAGCGTTAAAGTAAGGACAAAAACACTTAAGGAAATGGCTGAAATGATAGATTTTTATTTTGTTGAAGAATTAAATTACAAGGATGAACTTTTAGCAAAATATGTAACTCCTCAGATTAAACCTCTTTTGGGAGAGTTATTAAAGAATATAGATAATCTAAATTTTGAGGATGAAAAAGAAGTGGAAAATTATTTTAGAAATTTTTCTGAGAGGGCAGGAATTAAACTTAAAGATTTAGCTCAGGCTATAAGAGTGGCTTTAACTGGGAAAACGGTGAGTCCTCCTTTGTTTGAAGTTATGAAACTTTTAGGGAAGGAAAAAGTTAAAAAGAGACTTAAAAAAGTTTTGTAATATCAAGGAGGGTTTTATGGGAGAAATATTTGAAATATTTCTTTTAGTTTTGATATTTATTTTTTTAGGTGTTTTGTCCAGATACATTTTCCCTAAGATGGGTATCCCTACTTGAGCTTGTCCTACTCCAGCTCCGGGTGAGGATAAAGATAAAAAAGAAAAAGAGAAAGATAATAAAAACTGATTTGTTAATGTAAAGGGGAAAAGGGGATAATATGCGTGAGCGCATTGTTAGTG
>JBKBTC010000028.1:0-9806 GCA_046291435.1 Caldimicrobium sp.
CAGGAAGGAAGGAGCTTCCTGAAGCCTATAGAGATGTGGGACAGCCTGTAATTATCGGGGGTTCCATGGGAACAGCCTCTTATATTTTAGTTGGCACAAAGGAAGGAGAAGAAAAAGCCTTTGGTTCAGCTTGCCATGGGGCTGGAAGAACAATGAGTAGAAACCAAGCTTTGAAATCTTTTCGCGCAGATGAAATAGTTGGAGAACTAAGAAAAAAGGGGATTATAGTTATGGGAAAATCTAAAAAAGGATTAGCTGAAGAAGCTCCTTCTGCCTATAAAGATGTCTCCTTAGTTATTGAATCTACTTGTAAAGCGGGATTAACTAAAAAGGTAGCTAAACTTTTACCTATGGGGTGTATAAAAGGTTAAAATAATCCTTTTAAAAAGGAGGTGTGCTATGAAGGGACTTGTTTGGAAATTAGGAACTCTTGTAGTAGGCTCATCTTTTTTGTTTTCTTGTACTTGTCCAGCACCTCAGGTGGCAGAGAAGGCAGAAGCAAAACCTCAACCTGCACCTGCAGTTGCAACAGAACCTGATTGCTGCAAAAAATTAGAAAATGAGTTGAACGCCTTGAAAGCCCAAGTAAATAGCTTGAAATCTCAGTTAGAAACAGTAAAAGTGGAAGCAAGGGAAGCAAAGGAAGCTTCACAGAAGGCAATAGAGGCAGCAAACAAGGCTGAAGCAGCCGCCCAAAAAGCTGAAGCAGCAGCTGCTAAAGCTGAAAGGATCTTTGAAAAAGGTCTCAAAAAATAAAACTTAAGTCACTCTTTATGCCTAAGCCCTTTGAGAAATTGGGGGAACTTTTTGGAGTTTTCCGCAAACCTAAAAAACAAGAAGATGTATTTTTTCCTTTTAAGGTAAAATCTTGGGATGAATTAGTTGCCAAGGTAAAACCCTTAAAGGAAAAAAATTATTATTATGCCTTAGCACCTAAAACCCCTTTTTTCCTTCAAGAAAAGGATTGGCCCCCTCAAAAGATTGAAGTTAACTTAGCACTTACTTCAGAATACATTGAGGGAAAAAAGAGTTGGGTTAGTAAAGACCTTCTTTGGAAGTTGCGCGAAGGGAAATTTTCTGTGCAAGCTTCTCTTAATCTTAGAGGGTTTTTCGTTGAAGAAGCAAAAATTCTTTTTGATGAATTTTTAAAAAATTCTTTACTGAAGGGGTATAGCTGTGTACTTATTATTCATGGAAGAGGTTTATCTTCAAAGGGGGAGCCAGTTCTTAAAAATAAGGTAAAAGAATGGCTCTTAAAAGGACCCTATAGAAAATATGTTTTAGCCTTTGCAACAGCAAGACCCTGTGATGGAGGCTTAGGTGCCACCTATGTCCTTTTAGACTCAAAATCTTTTAAAAAATAGCTATGTTTTTTCGCTCTCCAAGAAATGCCCTAATTATTTTTGGAAATCCCGGTGTGGGAAAAACCACTTTGACCTTCGCCCTCTATTCCCTCCTCTCAAAAGAACTTGTAGATTATTCCTTAACAGGCTTTATTACAAGAGAAGTGCGAAAAAGCGGAGAAAGAGTTGGCTTTGATTTGATATATCTTAAAGACCCTGCACTTACTCTTCCTTTAGCTAAAAAAGAAGGTGACATAGGTTTCCATCCAAAGAAAAGACCAAAAGTAGGAAAATATTTCCTTTTCATAGAAAATTTAGAAAAATTTGTAGAAATTATTCAAAGAGATTTAGTTGAGGCTACGGATAAGGTGCTTGTTTTTATAGATGAGATAGGGAAGATGGAATCTTTTTCAGAGAAGTTTTCTAACTTTTTAGAACATTTATGGAATGAAAAAATACCACTTGTTGCTACTCTTGGTAAGGGAGATCAACCACTTCTTAAAGATTGGGCTAATAAATGGGGAGCCCTTTATTGCGAGTTGACCTTGGAAAATAGAGATTTTTTATTACCACGTTTAGAAGTTGAATTTTATCGCAAAGGTAATCTTATTGTTTTTGAAGGTATAGATGGCACAGGAAAAACCACTATTTTTAAATTATTACAAGAAGAAAGATTTTTTAAGGATTGTCTTTTTTCTTTTGAGCCAACTTCTGGCACCTACGGGCAAAAGCTTAGAACTCTCCTTTCTCAAAAAACCATAGCTAAAAAACCCTTGCTTGAAAATTCATCTATCAAAAAAGAACTTTTAGAACTTTTCATATTAGACAGAAAGGAACATGTAGAAAATTTTATTCTTCCCAATCTAAAAAAGGGAAAAAATATAATACTTGACCGATATTATCTTTCAACCCTTGCTTATCAAGGTGAAGGAGAGGATTTTTTAGCGTTGTTAAAAAGGAATGAAACCATAGCACCGCTTCCCGATTGGGTCATCTATTTTGAGCTCTCACCTGAAGAGGCTATAAAAAGGGTTTATAGTAGGGGAGAAGATAAAAGTATCTTTGAAAAAGAAGATGAATTAAGGAGGATTTCCTACAACTATACTCAAATATTACCTTTATTTAATTGTATAACCATTCCAGCCTGGAAGAGCGTAGATTCTTTGTTTTTAGAAGTTAAAAACTTTCTAAAGGAAATTCTTTTTAAAGAAGGAATTTAAAGCTTCCTTTTCCAAGGATGTCGTGGAGATGGAGTATTCCTACTAAGTAGCCGTCAAAATTAACTACGGGAAGAACGGTTATTTGATATGTTTCCATTAATTCTAAGGCTTCAGCTGCAAGTCTATTTTCTTCAATTTTTTTAGGATTTTTGGTCATAACTTCTTCAATTTTTACCTCAGGGAGTGTTTTATGTTTAGTAATAAGTCTTCGGAGATCTCCGTCAGTGAGGATGCCAGTTAGATGACGAAGGGTATTTACAACTAAGACCGCTCCTAAACGCTTGTTATTTAATTCTTCTATGGCTTGGATTAAAGGGGTGCCTTCTTCTACGATGGGGATTTTTTCTCCTGTAAGCATAATTTCACTTACTTTTACTTTTAGTCTTTCTCCTAAGGTCCCACCTGGATGGTTTTTTCTAAAGTCTTCTGCTTTAAGTCCTCTTAATTCAAAGAGAATTATAGCTATAGCGTCTCCTAAAGCCAGCATAGCGGTTGTGCTGGTTGTGGGAGCAAGGTTAAAAGGGCAAGCTTCTCTTGGTACTGCAGTATGTAAAACCACATCAGAAAGCCCTGCTAAAACGCTCTCTTTGTTTCCTGTCATAGAAATTATAGGAATTTTCCTTTGTTTTAGTACTTTTACTACTTCACAGACCTCTAAGGTATTTCCTGAATAGGATAAGGCTAAAAGCAAATCGTAGGAAGTCACCATACCCAAGTCACCATGAAGGGCTTCTACAGGGTGGAGAAAAAAGGAAGGAGTTCCTGTGGAGGATAATGTGGCTGAGATCTTTCTGCCTATAAGCCCGCTTTTTCCAACTCCTGTTACAATCACTCTTCCAGGTGTATTTAAAATTAATTCAACAGCCCTCTCAAGGGATTCATCTAAGTTAGAAATAAGAAATTCCAGTCCTTCTTTTTCAATCTTTAATATTTCATAAGCCCTTGATAATATTGATTTCTCCATTCTTTTTCAGATTAGTGAAAGGTTATTTTATCTTCTGTTGTTAAAAGTAATTTCTCTCTAATATCCGTTAGATTTTCCTCTGAATAGAGGGTTGAGATAATATCTAATATTTTCTCTAAGGTTTCGGAAATGAGAGTTTCTCTTGCTAAAATTTCGTCTAATTTTCTCTCAACCCAGGGAAATTCCTCGGGAGGGACATCCCTTAAGGAAAGGTGTTTAAAGAGATTATAAAAGGCTTTGCGAGTCCGCATTCTTTGCCTAAGCTCTTCAAGAAAGTTCTTTGGGTCGCTAAATTTTTCTCTAAGGTCCTTCGTTAAAAGTTTTATATCTTCCTCTTGAAATTCCCAAAAACTATTAATCCAATCCTTAACTGTAAGGATGCTATCTCTCTCTTTCATTTTAAACCCTCTATAGAGTTTTTTTAAAACTTTAACCCAAAGAAGTAAAAAAACAAGGATCTGTGCCCTTTTAAAAAATAATCTTTTGGGTTGCCGCAGGCTTCAGCCTGCGAGGAAATTTTCAACCCCGGTAGCCGCAGGCTTTAGCCTGCGAGTGGCGCAACCTAAAGGTTGCGGCTACCGAATGCGTGAAAAACCAAAAATTTAGCGCAAGCTTAAGCTTGCGGCTACAGAAAACAGGAAAATTCAAAGGGTTTGGTAGCCGAAGGTTTTAGCCTGTGATGACCTTACCTTCAAGTTGCGGATACTTTATTTTGGGTCTATAACCATATGTGAGGAAATTTGAGAATATGGTATACTTTAACCATTCAAGAGAATACAGTTTTTAAAAATGTTAAAAGAAGGTTACATACAAGTTTATACTGGTTATGGGAAAGGGAAGACTACAGCGGCTGTAGGACTCACAATTAGAGCCTTAGGAGCAGGTCTAAAGGTAGCCTTCCTTCAATTCTTTAAACCGCCTACTTCTTCTGAAGTAAAAATTTTAAAACAGTTTTCTCCCCAGCTTTTTTATGCAAATTTTCACACCCAGGGATTTGCTAAAGGTGTACCAAGCCAAACACTTAAAAATGAGATAGAAAAGGGTATACACTTATTTACACGCCTTCTTAAAGAAAATTCCTATGACCTCTATATTTTAGATGAATTTACCTATGCTCTTAATTGGAAAATAGTTGATTTAGATCCTATTCTTACCTTATTAAAAGAAAAACCTAAAAATGTAGAAATTGTAATAACAGGTAGAGATGCACCAGATGAGCTCTTATCTCTTGCTGACCTTGTCACAGTTATGCACCCAATAAAACACTATTTTGAAAAAGGAGTTGAAGCAAGATGGGGAATAGAGAAATAAAAGAGCTTGAAGAGAAAATTTTAGAGGGAACGCCTATAGATTGGGACTCTTCCTTAAAACTCTTTGACTTACCTTTGCCGATCTTGGGAAGTTTAGCCCAAAAGATGCGTTTTAAACTTCATCCTGAAAGGATTGTAACCTATGTTGTGGACCGAAATATTAATTATACTAATATTTGTATCTCCGGGTGTAAATTTTGTGCCTATTATAGAGCTCCCAATGCACCTGAGGGCTATGTGTTATCTTTTAATGAAATAGCCAAAAAGATTGAAGAAACTATTGCTTTAGGGGGCTATCAAATTCTCTTACAAGGTGGATTACACCCTGAGCTTACCTTAGAGTATTTTGAAGACCTCTTTTCCTTTGTAAAAAAGAGATTTCCCCAAATTCATCTTCATGCCCTCTCCCCTCCAGAAATCATTTTTTTAAGTAAACTTCACAAGATCTCTGTGGATGAAGTTTTAGAGAGGCTTATAAAAGCAGGGCTTGACTCTATTCCAGGAGGTGGAGCTGAAATTTTGGTTGATAGGGTAAGAGAAAAGATTTCTCCTAATAAATGTTCCAGTGAAGAATGGCTTTATGTGATGGAGAGAGCCCATCTTTTAGGGCTAAAAACTACTGCTACCATGATGTTTGGTCATATTGAAACAAAGGAGGATATTCTCTTACATCTTTTTAAAATTAGGTCTCTTCAAGAAAAAACTCAGGGCTTTACTGCCTTTATTCCTTGGACATTTCAACCTCAAAATACAGCCCTTTCTCATATCCCTAAGGTTGGCTCAGCTAAATACCTTCAAGTTTTAGCCATAAGTAGAATTGTTTTATACAATATTCCTAATCTTCAGGTATCCTGGGTAACTCAAGGACCTAAAATAGCTCAACTTGCCTTAGATTTTGGAGGAAATGATTTTGGAAGCACGATGATTGAAGAAAATGTGGTTGCATCAACTGGAGTATGCTTTAGACTTAGTGAGAGCGAAATCAGAAAATATATAGAAGAGGCAGGCTATATACCGAAAAGACGCAAAATGGACTACACTCTCTTAGAACGCTAAAGCTCCATGGAGGAAATTTTTCTTAAAGATTATCATCATTTTTTGATACGAGCAAAGTTTCTTTTTCCCTTTCCTTTGGACCCTATTATAGATGGTGCCCTTGAAATTAAAAATAGAAAAATTGTTCGTGTAGGTCCATACTCTTCGCTAAAAAAGGAATGCCTTCAGGCAAAACTTATTGACTTTGAAGATTTAGTGGTTATGCCTGTTTTGACTAATGCCCACATCCACCTTGAACTCTCAGCTCTTCGGTTTAGAGTTCCTCCTGCAGGGAAATTTATCCTGTGGGTAAGACAAATCCTCAAAAAGAGGCAAGAACTCTCTCCTATGGAAATAAAAGAATCAGCAAGAATTGCAAGCCTTGAATTACTCAAAGAAGGAATTGGTATCCTTGGAGAAGTTACAAACTCTGCCTTAACTGTTGAAGTTTTAAAGGATTTACCGTTATGTGGCTACATCTTTCAGGAGGTTATTTCTTTTAGGGGCAACTATGTTTTAAGAGAGTTAAAGGAGTTTTCTCCTAAATATAAAATTACCTATTCAGCCCATGCTCCCTACACGGTCTCCTCTATTCTTTTACAGGCAATAAAAGCTTACAATCAAAAAAGAAAGAAAATTTTTACTATTCATTGTGCAGAATCAAAAGAAGAAATAGAATTTTTGCAAACTGGTGAAGGTCCTTTGGCTGAACTTCTCAAAGAAAGAGGACAATGGAATGAAAGCTTTAATCCCCCAAGGACTTCTCCAGTAAAATATTTAGACTCCGTAGGTGTTCTAACAGATAATACCCTTTTAATTCACGCTATTCATCTTGAAGAAGAGGATTTTCAAATCTTAGCTCAAAGAGGGACAAAAGTTTGTCTCTGCCCAAGAAGTAATCTTTATACAGGGGTTGGATTTCCCAATCTACCTAAATTTCTGAGATATAACATAAATCTTCTAATTGGAACAGATTCCTTAGCAAGTAATGACCGTATTTCTATTTTTGAAGAAATAAAAAGCCTTTATTCTCATTATCCAGAGGTCTCTCCATTAGCCCTTCTTCAGATGGCAACATCTGGCGGTGCTAAAGCTTTAGGCTTTGAGGAATATGGCTCGTTAAAGGTGGGCTCCTTTGCAAATTTTATAGCTGTGAAAACCTCTATACCTCTTCCCTCTGACCTTAAAAAAGCTTTAGAAGAGTTTATAATCACAGAAAAAGAAGTAAAATACCGGGGATATGCTTTTTCATATGAACCAACCTTTATCTAAAATTAAAGACACAGAAGAAGAAACACTTTATGTTGGCTTTCCGAACTACTTAAATGTTCTACCTTTATTATATCATCTCAAAGTTAGCCCTAAAATAAAGCTATATCTACTTCCACCAAGTGAGATAAATTCTTCATTAATCCATGGAACCCTTGACCTTGGCTTAGCTTCAAGTCTATTTTATGCCAAAAACTATTCACACTTTATTCTTCTCCCTGACCTTTCCATTAGTGCCATCGGCAAAGTAAAAAGCGTAATTCTTTATCATAACCTACCCCTTAAAGAGCTTCACGGAAAAACTATTGGTATTACCCCTGAGACAGAAACTTCCTTTGGCTTGCTTAGACTTATTTTAGAAGATTTCTTCAATGTATATCCCCACTACCAAGTTTTACCCAAAACTTTAGAAAAAAATGCCTTTAAAAAAGAGCCTGTTCTTGCCGGATATTTAGCTATAGGTGATGAAGCACTAACCCTGCAAAAAAAGGGGCTTTTTTTGTATCTTACTGATTTAGCTGAAATTTGGCTTGAAAAAACAAATCTGCCCTTTATCTTCGCACTTATGCTTGTTAAAAGGAACCTAAATGAAAAAAAAATTCCTCTAATAAGGGATTTTCTTACCACGCTTTATTTTAGTAGAGCCAAGGGCTTGTCCTCTCTTGGGACTATCGTAGAGACTTGTCCCATTGATATAGATAAAACCTTTGCTTTAAATTACCTTCAACATATTGAATATGATTTATCAGGAGTGAAACAAAGGGCATTTCTCTATTTTTGTGAATTGCTCTATAAAAAGGGGATTTTAAAAGATTTACCAGGCCTTGAATTTTTTGAGCTTTGACATAAGACCACCTATGAAAAATAACATAGAAAGCCATAAGAGCTTCGTTAAAGAAAAATTTGACCGGTTAGTTAGGCGCTATGACTTAGTAAATTCCCTTGCAAGTTTTTATCAGGACTATTTCTGGAGAAAGAGAGTTTCAGATCTTTTAAAAGAGGTTGAAGGACCAATATTAGACCTCTGCTGTGGACCCTATACTCTCTCCTTAGAACTTTTAAAAAAGAAAAAAAGGACCCTCTTTGCTCTTGACCTGAGTATGGAGATGCTCTCCTATGGAAAAAGAAAACTTGGACCTTTCTATGACTACATTTTCCCTCTAAGAGGGGATGCAGAAAGGCTACCTTTTAAAGATAATTCTTTTCAAGCCTTAACTATTGCCTTTGGCTTAAGAAACCTTCCTCGGATGGAATTAGCCTTGGAGGAATTCCATAGGGTCCTTAAAAAAAATGGTTTACTTCTAATTCTTGAATTTTCTATACCCAAAAACCCTTTCATAAAAGCCTTATATCTTCCCTATCTTAAATACTGCATACCCCTTTTAGGAGGCATTTTGACAGGAGACAAAGAGGCATACCTATATTTAGCTAAATCTATTCAAACATTTCCTCCACAAGAGAAAATCCACAGACTTCTAACTGAGAGAGGCTTTAGCGAAGTAAAAAGAGAAAACTTAACCTTTGGGGTTGTAACTCTTTACTTATACCAAAAATCCTAATCTTAGTTTTTTAGTAATTCAAGGTTACCCGGTATACGAAGTCTTTAGCCCGCAAGTGACTAACTACCACGAGGGTGCTAAATTAATCTTTCTTTTGGTCTTCCAGTCTTACTAACTTGTTATCAATGAGCCTTGTTTTCCCTACAAAGACAGCTAAAGCTATAAGTACATCCCCCTCTATTTCCTCTATTCCTTGTAAAGTTTCTGGGTCAACAATTTCTATATATTGCACTTTGGTATAGGGAAATTTTTCTATGTAATCTTTCATAAGTTTCTTTATTCGTTCTGCCTTTCTCTCTCCGCCAAGAATTAATCTTTCGGCAAGTTTTAAGGATTGATAAAGACTCAAAGCACTTCGTCTCTCTTCTTCATTTAAATAGGTATTTCTTGAGCTCATTGCAAGCCCATCCCTATTCCTAACAATGGGATGCGATAAAATTTCTACATCTAAATTTAGGTCCTTTACCATTCTTTCAATCACTTTAAGTTGTTGATAGTCCTTTTCTCCAAAGACAGCAAAATGTGGCTTAACGATATTAAAGAGCTTTAACACTACAGTTGCGACCCCTCTAAAATGTCCTGGTCTATAGGCTCCACAAAGCCCTTTAGTTAACTCAACTACTTCCACATAGGTTTGAAAAGAGGATGGATACATTTCCGCAGCTTCCGGCATAAAAAGCACATCTACTTTTTCTTTTTTAAGCAAGGCGATATCGCGCTCTGGATCTCTTGGATAGATTTGATAGTCCTCACCTTGCCCGAATTGAAGAGGATTTACAAAGATACTCACAACTACTCTATCTGCTCTCATTCTTGCCATTCTCACTAAACTTAAATGTCCCTCGTGAAGATAACCCATCGTGGGCACAAAGCCTATGATATTCCCTTCTCCTCTCCAAGTATTTGCCCTCTCTTTCATCTTCTTTATGCTCTTTATAATCTTCATCCCTAAAATCACACCCCTTATTAAATTTTTATAAGCCTTTAGGATATTTAAACATATAAGGAAGAGGTGGCAAGAGGCTCAGGTAGAAAATGAATTCGGGAACAAAGAATTGTTTTTTAGTTAAGATGTTTTATACTTCTTTTAAAGAACAAGGTAAATC
>JBKBTC010000028.1:9905-13081 GCA_046291435.1 Caldimicrobium sp.
TTATTTAGAGAAGGAGGGAACTATGATTAAAGCAGAAATGGAAAGGGCTCTTAACGAGCAATTAAAATGGGAATTTTATTCAGCTTACCTATATTTAGCCATGGCAGCTTATTTTGAGGATCAGGGGTTAGAGGGATTTTCTCATTGGATGAAGGCGCAAAGTGCGGAAGAAATTATGCATGCTATGAAATTTTATAAATTTATTTTTGAAAGAGATGGGAGGGTGCAATTAGAGGAAATTCCTGCTCCTCCAAAGGAATGGCAAAGTGCTGAGGATGTTTTTTCTTTTGCTTATAAACATGAACAGGAGGTTACTTCAAGGATTAATCATCTTATGAGCCTTGCCAAAAAATTAGAGGACTATGCTACAGAAAACTTTTTACAATGGTTTATTGATGAACAAGTAGAGGAGGAAGCTTCATTTAAGAATATATATAATAAACTCCGGCTCATTAAAAATGACCCACAAGCTCTCTTTTACCTTGATAACGAGCTAAAACAAAGACCTATAGATTTAAATCTTTTAATGACACAAATTGGATAATTTCACCCCAGAAAGATGATAAAAATTGGGCGTTTTAGAGAAAGGGAAAGAAATTTTTATGGCTTGGTGCTTGATGACAAAGTAATAGACCTATCACCGGAGGAGAAAAAAGCATATTTGCTACAAGATTTAAGAATATTAGCCCCTGTTCTTCCCACAAAAATTGTGGCTGTAGGACTAAACTACAGAGATCATGCAGAGGAATTAAAAATGCACATTCCTCAAGAACCCATACTTTTTTTAAAGCCCCCCAGTGCTATTGTAGGACCAGAGGATTTTATCATTCTTCCACCTGAAAGTAATGAGGTTCACTATGAAGGAGAACTGGCAATTGTAATAGGAAAAGAGCTTTATAGACCTAAAAACTACCGAGAAGTAGAAGAGGCAATTTTAGGATATACCTGTTTTAACGATGTTACCGCAAGAGACCTTCAGAGAAAAGATGGGCAATGGACAAGAAGTAAAAGTTTTAATACCTTTGCTCCAATAGGTCCATTCATAGTAAAAGAGATAGATCCAG
Organism: Caldimicrobium sp.; assembly: GCA_046291435.1. Lineage (GTDB taxonomy): Bacteria > Desulfobacterota > Thermodesulfobacteria > Thermodesulfobacteriales > Thermodesulfobacteriaceae > Caldimicrobium. Next base: position 10,970 of record JBKBTC010000028.1, read on the forward strand.
AAGGGTTAACTATTCAGACAAGAGTGAATGGGAAGGTAGTGCAGAATTCGAACACCTCAGAATTAATTTTTAAACCCCTGGAGTTAGTTTATTTTATATCACAGATTATGACCCTAAATCCTGGAGATGTAATAGCTACAGGTACACCACCAGGGGTGGGACCACTTCATCCTGGAGATGTGGTAGAAATTGAGATTGAAAAAATTGGTATTTTAAGAAATTATGTGCAATCTATGGTATGAGGGTCGGGGATATGAGTGAATTGTCAGTGGGAAAAGTAATAGCTATATCAGTAAGTAAGGAGAAGGGGGTGCCTAAGGAAAATGTCTCTGAAGTAAAAGTGATTGAAAATTTTGGTATTGAAGGCGATGCCCATGCAGGACCTTGGCATCGTCAAGTGAGCTTTCTTGATATTTATACCTTAGAATGGATGAAGGAAATCGTAGGAAGAAAACTAAACTTTGGTGAACTTGCAGAAAACATAACAACTGATGCAGACCTATCAAAGGTAAAAATAGGGGATTTGATAGAAGTTGGAGAGTGTTTGTTTGAAGTAACGCAAATTGGCAAAAAATGTCATCACGGATGCGCCATATTTCAAAGGGTGGGAAAATGTGAGATGAGAAATAGGGGTATTTTTACGAAGGTATTAAAAGGTGGAAAATTAAAAGTGGGAGATCCCTTAAAGATTCTAAGTAAATGAGGTGTCTATGGAGAAGTCAAATTTTGTTCCAAAGCTTATAGCTTGGGAGCTTACAAGAACTTGTAATCTTGATTGTATACACTGTAGAGCCTCTGCTTCAAGAGGCACCTATGAAGGAGAACTTACCACAGAGGAGGTTTTTAGAATATTAAAAGAAATAACCGAGGTTTCTCAGCCTGTGATCATATTAACTGGAGGAGAGCCCCTTTTAAGGAAGGACCTTCTTGAAATTGCAAAAAGAGCAGTTGAGCTTGGTTTAAAACCTGTTTTAGCTACAAATGGAACCCTGCTAACGAAGGATATGGCTCAAGAACTAAAAAAAGTTGGAATAGCAAGAGTGAGCATAAGCTTAGATGGAGCAAGTGCAGAGACCCACGATGAATTTAGAAAGATGCCAGGTGCCTTTGAAGGAGCTATAAGGGGAATTCATATATTAAAAGAAGTGGGACTTCCCTTTCAAATAAATACAACGATTACAGCGGTGAATGCTGAGGAGTTGCCCAAGGTGCATCAGCTTGCCAAAGAACTTGGTGCTGTAGCTCATCATATTTTCTTACTTGTGCCTGTGGGCAGAGGGAAGGAACTCTCTAAGGAAACTCTTTCCCCTGAAAAATATGAAGAATTACTTCATTGGTTTTATGAACAAAGGGATAAATCTTCTCTACACTTAAAAGCAACTTGTGCTCCCCACTATTATAGAATATTAAGAGAGAGAGCTAAAGCAGAGGGAAAAGTTGTAACCTATGAAACCTTTGGACTTGATGCTCTAACGAGAGGCTGTTTAGCAGGTGTTGGCTTTTGCTTCATAGGGTATAATGGAGTTGTGCAAACCTGTGGCTATTTAGAAGTACCCTGTGGGGATTTAAGAAAAAATTCTTTTAAAGAGGTTTGGGAAGGGTCTGAGGTTTTTAATAAATTGAGAAATTTTAAGCTTTATAAGGGTAAATGTGGGAATTGTGAATATATAAAAGTATGTGGAGGATGTAGGGCAAGAGCCTATGAGGCAACAGGAGACTATTTAGAAGAAGAACCTCTATGTACCTATCAGCCTAAAAAAGGGTTAATATTAAATCAAAAATCCTCTTAGAGAGCTCCTCCTTAGAGCGCTCTTTACATTCTTCCACTAAGTTTGGACCAATTATTAAATAATCTGAAATTTCTCTCCCAGCAGTTCCTAAGGGATTAGCAACTATAAGGTCAAAATTTTTTTCCACCTTTTTTATTTGAGCATAGTCTATTAATTTTGCCCTTTCCTCTAAAGCAAAGCCAATGGTAATTTGATGTTTTTTTATTTTTGAAAGGGATTTAGCGATATCTGGTGTGAGTTCTAATTTTAGAGTGAGATCCTTTCTTTTTTTGATTTTACCTGAAATTTTGGTCTTTGGTTTGAAATCACAGGGTGCTCCTGC
>JBKBTC010000029.1:0-12939 GCA_046291435.1 Caldimicrobium sp.
ATTTAATTTAAGAGCAAAAGAACTTTTTGATGATATAGGGCAAGATTTAGGAAATTCTCTAAAAGCTTCAGATTTTTGGGTTAGCCCCTTGGAAAGAGAGAAGTATCTTTGTGAATTATTGAAGAGGGGTGAGGTCTTTGACTTTGAGGCAAAGCTAAAGACTGCTAAAGGAAAACCTATCTATGCCTTGGTATCTTCAAAAATAGAGAAAAGAAAAGAAAAAGTTCTAATTAACACAGCTATTACTGATGTTACTCAATATCTCAAGAAAAAAGAGGAAGCTTGGAAACTTCTTGAATTAATAACAGAGCTTTTACCTTTTGGAGTAGCCATGCTTGATGAGGAGGGGATTTGCCTCTTTGCGAATAAAAGACTTGAAGACATAACTGGATATACCAAAGAGGAGCTAATAGGAAGCAATCTACATCAGCTTTTAATTGCAGAAGAGGCTCTTAAAGAGAGGGCAATGAAAGTTTTCAGAGATTTAAAGAAAAGAGAGAGTAGACTTGCCAGCAGAAAGGTTGAATTTTTAGTTAAAAAGAAAGATGGTACAACTTTTTTAGCAGAAATTTATTTTGAAGAGGTCTACATAGAGGGCAAAAGGTATTTTATAGGTACAATCCAGGATATTACAGAAAGAAAAAGGATTGAAGAACAATTATTTCAAAGGGAAAAGGAGTTGCTTATAGAAAAGATTTCTGCAGGGCTTGCCCATGATTTAAACAATCTGCTTATGGTTGCTAAGGGTTATCTGGAACTTTTAGAGGAAAAAGCAAAAGCCTACGGAGAAAGAGAAATTCAATATATGCTAAAAGTAAAAGAAGTTTATGAAAAAATGCAGCATTTAGTTTTAGAACTTTTTATTTTATCAAAGGGAGATATAAAAAAAGAAGAATTTATAGAACTTTCTTCTTTTTTAAAAGAATGGGTTAGTTTTCTCTTAAGGGGGACAAAAATTCAGGTGAACTTTGAAAAAATGGAAGGTAACCTCTATGTTCCTATGCAACAGAGTCATTTAATTTCTCTAATTTCAAATATCGTTTTAAATGCAAAGGATGCTATGGATAACCTTGGAGAGTTAACTGTGAGATTATACAGGGAAGGGGAATTAGCTGTTATTGAGATAAGTGATACTGGAAAGGGAATACCAGAAGAACTTGTAGATAAGATTTTTGAGCCAGGCTTTTCTACAAAACCCCATGGAAGTGGTTTAGGGCTCTTTGTAGTAAAAAGAATTCTTGCCTTATATAAGGGACAAATCTTTTGTAGAAGCAAGCTTAATGAGGGAACAACTTTTATTATAAAATTACCTTTAGCCGAGCTTAAAGTGGAAGTAAAAGAAAGAGAAGCTTATCTTACCAAAGAAGGAGCTTTAAGGCGAAAGATTTTAGTCCTTGATGATGAAAGAGATATTAGAGAACTTTTGGAAGAGGTGTTAACAGAAAAGGGCTATGAAGTTGAAACCTTTGAAGAGGGAGATAGTGCCTATGAGAGCTTTATTCAGGCTTTGAGAGAAGGGAAGCCTTATCAAACGCTTTTACTTGACCTTACAGTGCCTAAAGGGAAAGGTGGGGTCTATTTGCTTAAAAAATTAAAAGAAGCTAAGGTTGATCTAAAGAAGGTGAAAGTGCTTTTGATGACAGGGTATACGGAAAAGGAAGTAAAGGAAGAGGCGAGCGATGTGAAATTTGATGGGGTTCTTTTTAAACCCTTTTCTATCCAAAAACTTTTAGAAACCTTAGGAAATTAAAGCCTAATCCTCTTTTGGAAAAAGCTGAGACATCTTGCGCAAGCTGAAGCTTACGGCTACCGAGAATAAGGAATTCAACGGTTTGGTAGCCGCAGGCTTAGCCTGCGCGAAAGTATTAATAAAAGATGATTTTTAAAACTGAGAGTTGTGATAACATATAAAGAGCCATGTTTATAGGATGTGGAGCACTAAATTGGGATATTTTTTTCAGAGTAGAAAAAATTGAAGATATTAGAGTTTGTGAATTTAAGCTTAAGCCCGGAGAGGAATATGTCTTAGAAAGAGACCTTTTTCTTGAATTTTATGAAAACCTAAAAAAAGTTGGCTATTTAGTTTTTCAGGGAGGTGGAGGCTCTTCCGCAAATACTATCTATGCCTTAGCCAAATTTGGGTTTGAAACCTCCTTTCTTGGGGCTGTGGGAGAAGATGAATTTGGAGAACGAGTGCTTCAGGAGCTCTCTGAAGCCTCTGTTGAGACAAAATTTATAAGAAAAGGTGGAACAACGAGTTTAGCTCTTATCCTTTTGGATAAAAACAATGATCGCACCATTATAGTTAGCCCAGGAACTGCAGAAAATTATCTCATCTTTGAGGAAAAAAATATCCCAGTTGGAACTATATATCACCTAACTTCCTTTGCAAGTAAGATAGGACAAAACTTTCAAATAAATCTACTTAACGCACTCTCCACAAAAATAAGCTTTGACCCTGGGGAGATTTATTCTCGGCTCGGGAAAAATTTTTTGACTCCTTTTATTAAGAAAACTAAGTTTTTATTCCTTACGGAGAGGGAATTAGAGTTATCCGGGTTGGCTGAAGATGAGCTTTTAGAGATGGGAGTTTTGGCACTTTTTATAAAGAAAGGAAGGGAAGGGGCTGAAGTGATAACAAAAAAGAAGCGGGTTAAAAGCTCTGTATGTAAAGCACCACAAATTATTGATAATACAGGAGCAGGAGATTTTTTCAACGCAGGTGTATTAGCAGGGTTATTTCTTAAGTTGGAGATAGATATGGCTTTAAGTTTAGGTTTAGGTGTTGCAAGCCTAAGCTTAAGGGATTATGGAAGAAGAGGTCTTCCCGATAGGAAAGAGTTTAAAAAATTTTTGAGTAGATTAAAATAAAACCTATGGGAGAGAAAATCTTCTACCGCGACCTTTTTTTTGAAAAGACTGTCTTTTTTAAAATGATCCTTGAACCAAGTGGAGTTGAAGAAATTACAACAGGATTAGACCTCGGCATAGGGTTTAGAGAAATTAGTGAAAATTTTACAAATTTTTATACATATACTACGGAGAATATTTTACCCTTTCTTGAGGAAAAGGTTGTCCTTTTCTTTAAAGGTGAACCTTTTGAAGAATTAAAATATGGCATAGAAAAATCTCTTCTTGAGAGGTCAAATCTTCCTAAGGGAGATAGATATTTTTCTTTTTTAAAGGCTATGGAAAAGGAGATTCCTGAGGTGCCGGAAATAAAGCATTATAGGTTGGGGTTAACGGAGGTTCAAAGGGAGATTGTTTTTTTTAATTCTCAAGGGGAATTTTGTGAAACAAAGAGGAAATATTTGAGGCTTGTAGCTTTGGTTGTTGCGGAGAAAGATGGAAATCTTGAGAGAGGCTATGAAGCAAAGGGATATTCTCTTTCCTTAGAGAGGGCTTTAGAGATAGATCCTGGGCTTTATTTTCTTGGAAAGAAAGCAAGTAATTTAGCCCAACTTATGCTCTCTGCACGGAAGGCAAAGGCTGGAGTTATGCCAGTTATTTTAGCAGGGGAAGCAGGAGGAACGATGATCCATGAAGCAGTGGGGCATGGGCTTGAAGCTGACCATGCAGAAGAAGGGCTCTCAGTGTATACCGGAAGACTGGAGGAAAAAGTTGCAAGCCCCCTTATTACTGTAATAGATGATCCTACGATACCTAATTTATATGGGTCCTATGAAATAGATGATGAGGGAGTTCCTGCTGAAAAGGTAGTTTTGATAGAAAAAGGTGTATTAAAAAATTATCTCTATGATAGATATTCCGCTTTAAAATGGGGAAAAACCCCTAATGGACATGGGAGAAGAGAAAATTTTCGCCATCTACCTATTCCCCGGATGGCAAATACTTTTATAGCTCCATCCGAGCATACTCCTGAAGAAATTATAAAATCGGTGCCCAAGGGGATTTTAGTAAAAAAGATGGGAGGAGGTGAAGTTAACCCTCTAACTGGAGATTTTGTGTTTGAGGTAGTAGAGGGGTATTATATAGAAAAGGGAGAAATTGCCTATCCTGTAAAGGGAGCAACACTTGTTGGGAACGGACCAAAGGTATTAGAGAGTATTGATATGGTAGGTAAAGATTTGCATTTTGAAGCAGGCACCTGCGGAAAAGATGGACAAGGAGTAGCTGTCTCTGATGGACAACCTACTTTAAGAATACCAGAACTCACCGTGGGCGGAGTAGTAGAATAAAGGAGGAAAAAAGTATGTGCGGAATAGTAGGCATCTATGGTGTGCCTGAGGTTTCTAAATATTTATTTTTTGGATTATATGCTTTACAGCATAGAGGGCAAGAAGGAGCTGGAATTGCTGTTTATGATGGGAAGAAAATAAGGGATTATAAAAATTTAGGTTTAGTAAGCGAGGTATTTAATGAAAAGATTTTGCAAGAATTACCTGGGGAAATAGGAATTGGGCATGTGAGATATTCCACAACTGGCTCTTCTATTTTACAAAATGTGCAACCCTTTTGTGTTAAATATACAAAAAAAACCTTAGCCTTAGCGCATAACGGCAATTTAACTAATGCCTATCAACTCCGGTGTAAGTTAGAAGAGGAAGGACATATTTTTCAAACTACCCTTGATAGTGAAGTTATCGTGCATCTTATTGTGAAGAACCTTAAAAAGGGGCTCCTTCAGGCTATAAGTGAGACGATGAAACAAATTCAGGGAGCATACTCTGTCGTGCTTCTTTGGGAAAATACCTTAGTAGCCTTTAGAGATCCTTTAGGATTTAGACCTCTTGCTTTGGGAATGCTAAATGGTGGTTATATACTTGCCTCAGAAACTTGTGCTTTTGACCTCTTAGGTGCAGAGTATTTAAGAGATGTCCATCCAGGAGAGATTATAATTATTGATGAAAGGGGACTCCAATCTTATTTTCCCTTTGAAGGGAAAGGTGCAAAGTTAAGCCATTGCATATTTGAATTTATTTATTTTGCAAGACCTGATAGCCTTATATTTCAAAAAAATGTCTACTTGGTCAGGAAAAATTTAGGGTTTAATCTTTACAGGGAATGTCCACTTTCGGCAGATTTTGTTATGCCCTTTCCTGATTCAGGGACCTATGCTGCTATTGGCTATTCCCAAGCAAGTGGAATACCTCTGGAATTTGGTGTGATAAGAAATCATTACATAGGACGCACCTTTATTCAGCCCTCTGAAAGATTAAGAGACCTCTCAGTAAAAATGAAACTGAACCCAGTTAAAGAATTTATAAAGGGAAAAGAGGTTATCGTAATTGATGACTCCTTAGTGCGGGGAACAACCAGTAAAAATAGAATTAAGAGTATAAAGCTTGCAGGAGCTAAAAAAGTTCATTTTCTCATTTCCTGTCCACCAATTAAACATCCCTGTTTTTTTGGAATAGATTTTCCCAAAGCTTCAGAATTAATTGCAGCTAAACATAGCATTGAAGAAATTAAGAAATTTTTAGATATTGATACGCTATACTATCTAAGTTTAGAGGGTCTATTGAATTCCGTAGAGGAGCTAAAAGATAAGGTATGTTTAGCTTGCTTTACGGGAAATTATCCTTTAGAGGTAGATTTTAGCTTTAGGAAGGACCTTATAGAGGTATAAGGGAGAAAAGGATGCCTATAAATAGTTTGCAAGAATTTATAGCCCTTCTTGAGAAGGAAGGGGAACTTTTAAGGATTAAAGAAGAGATCTCTACAGAGCTTGAAATCTCTGCTTTAACAGATAGGATTGTTAAAAGAGGAGGACCAGCTCTTTTCTTTGAAAAAGTAAAGGGACATAAAATACCCGTTGTTACCAATCTTTTTGGAAGTTATAAGCGTCTCTCCTTAGCTTTCGGAGTAAAATCATTAGAAGATTTAATTAAAAAAATAGAAGAATTTATTGAGATAAAACAAGTTGAGGGTTTTTTAGATAAATTAAAGTTTTTGCCTAAGCTTTGGCAAGCAAAAAATGTTTTCCCTAAAAGGGTTGAGAAGGCGCCTTGCCAAGAGATAGTGCTAACGGGTGATAAGGTAGATCTATTTAAGCTTCCCATTTTAAAATGTTGGCCAGGGGATGCAGGACCTTTTATTACTTTGCCTTGTGTAATCACTAAGGACCCAGAGACAGGTGAGAGAAATATGGGAATGTATAGGATGCAGGTCTATGAGAAGAACACAACGGGAATGCATTGGCAGATGCACAAAGTAGGAGCCAAACATTACCAAAAGGCAGAGTTAAGAGGTGAAAAATTACCTGTTGCGGTTTCTCTTGGTCCAGAACCAGCAGTTATTTATGCTGCTACAGCACCTTTACCTGAAGATGTGGATGAGCTTTTGTTAGCAGGTTTTTTAAAAGGTGCTCCCGTAGAATTGGTTCCTTGTAAGACAGTGCCTTTAGAAGTCCCAGCCCAATCTCAAATAGTGCTTGAGGGTTATGTAAATCCGGGGGAGAGAAGAATTGAAGGTCCCTTTGGTGATCATACGGGATTTTATACTCCCCCCAAACCTTTCCCAGTATTTCATGTTACAGCTATAACTATGAGAAAAGATGCCATTTATCCAGCAACAGTTGTAGGAAAACCTCCTCAAGAGGATTGCTACTTAGGTAAACTAACAGAACGCCTTTTTTTACCTTTGATTAAAAAAGTATTGCCAGAAGTTGTAGATTTAAATCTCCCTTGGGAAGGGGTATTTCATAACTTAGCCTTTGTATCCATTGATAAGAGATATCCGGGACATGCCTTTAAAGTAGCCCATGCCCTTTGGGGATTGGGACAACTTATGTTTACAAAAATTGTAGTAGTCTTTGATAAAGAGGTGAATGTGCAAGATCTCAGAGAAGCGCTATTTTATCTTTGTGCTAATGTAGACCCTGCGCGAGATATTCTTATAACTAAGGGACCTATTGATGAATTAGATCATGCAAGTCTTGCTGTAGGTTTTGGCGGTAAAATGTGTATTGATGCTACCAAAAAATGGAGAGAAGAAGGGCATAATAGAGAATGGCCAGAAGTTCCATCCTATCCTGAAGAGGTCTTAAAAAAGATAGAAAAATTATTAAAGTCTTTTAAAACCATAGGGAGGTAAGATCATGTTTTCAAATGTGCCCTTTGATTTAAGTAGTTTAGAAGAGGAAGATTTAGAAAGACAGCTTTTAAGGATTGCTATTTCTGCAGAACTTGATGCTATTAATCTTTATGAGCAACTTGCTGCCCTTGCAGAAGATGAAAATTTAAAGGCATTGTTTTATGAGGTCGCAAGAGAAGAAAAAACTCATGTAGGAGAATTTATGACTCTTCTTTTGGAAAAAGATGAAGAACAGGCAGAAGAATTGGAAGCAGGAAGAAGTGAAGTAGAGGAGCTCTTAGAAGAAGAGGAAGAATAGTTGAGTTAATAGAGCGGTGTCTTTGCATAAAGGCTTATTTTGTTTCTGGATTATACTTTTCTTTATAGCGATTAATTTATCTACACTTTTTGCACTACCCAAGGAAAAGGCTTTTGAGCTAACGGCAAGAAGGATTGAGATATTTAGTGATAGCAAGAAAATTTTGGCTCAAGGAGATGTTATTGTAGAACAAAGAGAATTTCTTATTTATGCTGAGGAAATACTTTACGACCCTCAAACAGAACTTCTTGAATTAAATAATTTTAAAATCTTTGATTTTACTCAAAATGCTACACTGTTAGGAGGAAAGGCTCAACTTGATTTGCGAAATAATGAGCTAAGAAGTGATAAAATATTTATTAACCTAAAAAAAGAGGGTTTTAAGATTAAAGCTTGGGATTTTAGCAAAAATGCCTTAAATGAGTATAGAGCAAAGAGGGCACTTGTTAGTAGTTGTGAAATGGATTGTGAAAAGGAGGAATTTCCACCTTGGAGTTTTGAAATTAAGGATTTACTGCTGACACCTGAAGGGATCTCTTCAGCTTCTGCTTCTATTTTTAGAGCAAAAAATATACCTCTTTTTTACTTGCCTAAAAAATTTTATCTCCCCAAAATGAGTTTACCTATTTTTGAGCCAAGAAAAAGGGGTTTTCTTTTCCCTAACATAGCTCAAGGAAATAGGTTCGGTTTAGCTTTTCAATTACCCTATTTTATACCTCTTACGGACCAGATAGATTTTACCTTAGCCCCTCTTATCACAACCAAAAGAGGAGTTCTTTTGGATTTAGAAAATCAATTGGCTCTCACGGGAGACACCAAAGCGTCCTTTAAAATAAGATACTTAAAAGATACAAAGAAGAGTGAATATGCCTTAGCTAAGGCACCAGGGGAAAGATATTGGATCTCTGGGAAAAGTGATATAATCTTATCTCCTAAGATTGACCTTCATTTGGATATAGATTTTATATCCGATAGAGATTTTTTGGAAGAATTTAATATTGGAGAGGGGGGCTTTGATAGGGTCAAAAATTTTTATATTGAACGCTTTAATAGAGATATTGAAGATAAAAGTCAGGAATATAGAACTTCAAAATTTTGGCTACAATATAAACAGAACAGCCTTTATTCCCGTATTCAGAATGCTTACATTGATTACGAAGGTTCTCTTGATAAAAAAGATATCCTTCAACCCATAGGAAGTTTTCATTTTTCTCTTCTTCCCTTTCAAACGATGGGAGCTCTTGCTTCTCTAAATTTAGATATGGACTACTTTAGTAGAAAAAGAAATTACGATGGATTAAGAAAGGGGTTCAATTTTGAACTCTCCTATCCCTTTAGTTTCAATAGAATTAAAAATGAATTTAAATTTAATTTTAAGAATTATCATTACTTTCTTTCAGAGAATGGCAATTTTACTCAGGATAACTTAAATAGATACTTCTTTGAGAGCGCTCTTACTAGTTATGCCCTATTGTCAAGAGATTATAAATGGGGTGACCTCTATAGAGGTCTTCAGTTTAGACATAGCCTTAAGCCCTATATAGAGTTTTTTTATAGAAGCAGACCTTCTGAAAAGGAAATTCCTGTATTTCTGCAAGAGGATTTAATTTCAGATAAAAAAAGTGCTATAGAATATGGTCTTTGGCAATTTTTTAGCACAAAGACACAAAAGAACTTTCTAGTTATAAAAACCTATCAGCAATATGATTTAAATAAAGCAGAAAGGTCAGCCACTGCTACTAAACCTGAAGAAAGGGCTTTTTCAGATTTATATATTCAAGTACTTGCTCTATGGAGAGAGAAACTTTCTCTTCGCTACGATACCAGTTATAACTTTTATGGTTATGGTTTTAAGAAGCATACCTTTAATTTAAATTTAACAGACCTAATCTTAGAAAAGGTTAATTTTCTCTATCAAGAAGATGCAGCCTTTAATACAAGACAAGCTACCCTTAGCTTAAGTCAAGGGTTTTTAGATAGAATTATCGTTAATTATTATATTTCACGGAATTTGAAAAAAAATGAAACCTCAGAGCAAAAAATAGAAGCTCTTTATTTTCATGATTGCTTTCTTTTTGGATTGGGCATTTCAACCACTCCCAGGGATACAAAAATTTATTTTAGAGTGGACTTAAAGGGCTTAATTGGGATCCCTAAGCCTCTTTATTAACTATAGCTAAAAGAAGTTTTTTAATTGATAAATTAAAAAGGTAGAAAGCCAGGCTAATCCAAAACTATAAAGTAAGAAAAGAAAAGCTAAATTACGGGAGCCTTCTTTCCACATAGTTACAAAAGTAGCTACACAGGAGTTATAGATTAACACGAACATTAAAAAGGAAATTGCAGAAGAAGGCGGAATTACCTTCTTTATTTCCTCTCTAAGTGGGCTTTTCTCTAAGCCCTCATCTTTAGCCTCAACTTTAAGTATGACTGCCATATTACTTAAGATGGCTTCTCTGGCTAAAAAAGCTGGGATAAGGGAGGTGGTAATTCTCCAGTCTCCAAGTCCAATAGGTTCAAATATAGGTGAAAGAGTTTTCCCAATAAATCCTCCATAGGTGTTTTCAAGGTCTTTTTCACCGTAGGGTAAATGGAGTAAAAGCCAGATTATTACAGAGATGGCAAAAATAACTGTTCCTGCCCTTTTTAAAAAACTTTTAGAATGTAAAAAAACTATAGTAAAGAGTGTTTTGAAAGAAGGTAAGCGGTAAGGGGGGAGGTCCATAACAAAATGACTAAGCTCTTTTTTAAAGAAGCTTTTCTGTAAAATGAAAGCAGTTAGAATGGAGAGAATAATACCTACAAGGTAAAGAAAGAGGATTAAAAGAGTAGGGTGAGAGAAAAAAGTTATGGCAAAAAAGCTAAAGACTACCAAACGAGCTGAACAACTCATAAAAGGTATCATAGCTATAATTAAAAGACGATCTAATTTATTGGAAAGAGTTTTAGTGGCAAGAATAGCAGGTACATTACATCCGAAGGCAAGCATAAGTGGGATCACACTTTGTCCATGAAGTCCTATTTTGTGTGTAATAGGGTCCACTAAAAAGGCTACCCGTGGAAGATAGCCTGAGGTTTCAAGAAGAGTTATAAAGAAGAAAGCAATAAATACAAGGGGAAGGAAGGTTAATACAGTGCCAACTCCACCTATCATGGCCTCTGAGACAAAATCAATAAGGAAAGAAGGAGCAGAGACGCTTTCAAGAAGTGTTTTAGCAAAGGGTACTAAAGTTTCCTGAAAAAAGTTATCTAAAAAGTCAACCATTGGGGTAGAAATTCCAAAGATGATTTTAAAAGTTAAATAGAGGATAGCAATGAAAGAGAAAAACCCTAAAAGGGGATGAAGTAGAATTTGATCTAAAGTATCAGTAAGCGTTTTTTTATTTAAGAGAGGTTTTTTACGAATTTCTGCATAAATCCCTTGCACTAAGGAGATTAGCTTATCTTCTTGTTTGTCAACAAAGCTAAAATAATCTACCCTTGGCAATAGATTATTTTCATAGGAGTGAATAATGGCTGACAAAAGCTCTTTTATTCCTTCACCAGTTCGTCCATTTGTTTTTACCGCTTTTAAGTGCAAGAGCTCAGATAGCTTTTTTTCATCTATCTCTAATCCAAGCTCTTTGACTTCATCACTCATATTTAATGCAATTACCATAGGTTTATTTAGTTCCACCAACTGCAAGGTCAGATAAAGGTCCCTTTTAAGTCTTGGAGTTTCAATTACATTAAGAATTAGGTTATAGTCTCCCTTTTTAAGAAAGTTTATAGACACAAACTCATCTTCAGAAATCGCTTCATCTAAAGTATAGATCCCAGGAAGGTCAATAAAATTAATTTCATATTCCTGAAAGAGGACCTTACCTTCTTTTTTTTCTACTGTAACCCCTGGCCAATTACCTATTTTGAGGTTAGTGCCAGCTAAATGATTTAAAAGGCTTGTTTTTCCAACATTAGGATTACCCACTAACACTACATTAATTGCTTTCATAAGGAGCCCCCTTTTAAAGATCAACTTAGTTAAATTAGTCTTTCAAGAAAGGACAAATCCTTCTAAAAAAGCTCCATCTATGACCTTTTCTATGTATCTTTTGATTTCTATACCTCTTTTGACAATATTCCTCTGAGTCGGGATAAGCCTCTTCAGTAAATTCGCATTTAATCTCTTCTATAGGGCAAGGATTTTGTTTAATAATATCCACCTCAATTTTATTAGCTATTTCACTACTAAGAACTAAGCGGTTAGAATTATTCATAATAAGCAGGTTTCTTCCACATTTTTTAAGGACCTCAAAAGTTTCATTTTTTCTAATTCCCATAGCAGTTAGTTTTTTAGCAAGAACATCCTCTTCCTTTATTCCTTTAATGACAACTATATCTCCACATTTAGCCTCATTTAAAGTCATCTATTAATATCCCTCCTTACAAGTTGGGCAAAGCCCAAAAATTTCAAGATGATAGGTAAGTAATTTATAATTTTTTTGTTTTTCATGTTTTTTTATAAGACGAATTAACACATCATCCATAACTTCCAATACTTCTCCACAGTGTATGCATATAAAATGTAAGTGAGGTTTTTTGTTAATAGTTACCTCATAATGAGAATGCCCTTCTTGTTTATAGACTTCTTGGATATAGCCTCCTTCTATCAAAAGGGGAAGAGTGCGATAAATAGAAGCTTTAGAGATTTTGCTGTTTTTGTTTTTAAATCTAAAATATAAACTTTCTACATCAAAATGATCCCCAATAGAGAGGATTTCTTTTAAAATATCCTCCCTTTCTTGTGTATACTTTAATCCTTTCTTTTTAAGATAATCTTTAAACTTTTTAATGATATACTCTTTATCCATAGCCCTTTAAAATTTGAGATTGATTTTCAATTTAAATATAAAAAACAAATTTAATTTGTCAAGAGGGGGTGATGTTATTCCAACAAGGATGTCACTCTTTTTTATTACTCTCAATTGTCACAGGCTTTAACTTTCACTTTTTTCATATCTTTTTTCAAGGATGCTCTAATTTTCTTCTCAGGCTAAAGCCTGCAGCTACCAAACTTTTTAAATTCCCCTGTTTTTAGGTAGCAGCAAGCTTCGGCTTGCGCACATTTTTGGTTTTTCACGCATTTGGTAGCGGAAACCTTTAGGTTGCGACCTCGCAGGCTAAAGCCTGTTAATTTGTTTTTCCCTTTTCTTTATGCTATAATTTTTGTAAAATTAATTAAGTGGGGTAAAAGATATGAAAGATGCTATTTCACCTGTAAAAAGGGTATATGGTGATTTTAATATTATTAAAAGACCTTCAAAGTTGTCGGAAGAGCAAAAGGAAGATCTTCTTCAAAAATTATTTAACAAAAATCCTGAAATCTATTCTTTGGTTCCTGAAGTTAAACAAAAAATTAGGGAGAGGATGGATTGGATAGATGGTTATAAATATATGGAGCCAAAGATTTCTGAGCTTAAGGCTTTAGCTGAGGAGTTGCGCCAGGAGTTTAAATATGCAGTTTGGTGTGGTATGGGAGGATCAGGGCTTTTTCCTTATGTCTTGTCCCAAATTTTTACGCCAAAAGAAAATTTTTTAAACCTTAG
>JBKBTC010000030.1:0-12564 GCA_046291435.1 Caldimicrobium sp.
GGTTTTAATATAAACTTTCTTCATAGCAATAAAAAATATAAAACATTTTTTAATTTTTTCATATGGCTGAAGATTTAAGAGAGAAAAGTAATTTCTACAGCAACAAATTTTTGCTTGTATATGGATTTATACATAGATACATAGTTTTCTACGCAGGCTAAAGCCTACGGTTGCCAGGGTTGAATTCTCGCAGGCTAAAGCCTGCGGCTACCGGGCAAATTAGAAATTTTGTAAAGAATTGGGCGATTTATGAATCGCTCCTACAAAAACATTCAATCTAATTGTAGGAGCAATTTTTAAGTTGCCCAAAAATTCGGTAGCAGCAAGCTTTAGCTTGCGCCTCCCGAGGCAAAAGCCTGCAGCTACCATATCTTTTGAATTTTCTTGTTTTTGAGTATCCACAACCTTTGTATTGCTTTGTTGCAGACGAAGACCTGCAGCTACCAGGAAATCTCTATGAATTTGACAGAACCCAAACCCTTTTAAAAAAATTCTTTTTTGAAAACCTCTTTTATTGTCCACCAGCCTCTTTAGTAGGAAGTTCACTTTCTTGTACTACTTCTTCGGTTGTTTTTTCAGAACCTTTTACCTCTTGAGTCCCTTCTTTTTTCTTTTTTTCTATAAATTCTTGGACCTTCTTTAATCTTTCGCTTAATTTCTTAGATTTTCTAAAGGATAATTTTTCTTCCACTAATTCAATAATAGCTATATGTGAACCATCTCCCCTTCTTTGCCCCACTTTGATAATTCTTGTGTAACCTCCTGGCCTATCCAGATATTTTTCTCTTAGCTCTGAAAATAATTTTCTTACCACATCTTTGTCTTGAATAAAAGCTAAAGCTCGCCTTCTTGCAGCTAAATCACCCTTTTTAGCTAAAGTTATCATTCTATCTGCATACCTTCTTAACTCCTTAGCCTTAGCTAAAGTTGTGGTAATTCTACCATGTTTTAACAAATCCCGAACCTGGTTTCTTAATAATGCAAGTCTATGTTCTGTAGTTGAAGTAAGCCTTCTACTTAATTTTCTATGTCTCATCTTTATCCTCCTTTATGAAATTCATCTTTCATGATCTTAAAATTTTAGGTGATTTCCATTGAAGATCTTTCATACCTAATTGAAGATTATACTGTTGTAACTTTTCCACTATTTCATCCAAAGATTTTTTTCCAAAACTTCTAATCTTTAGAAGTTCACTTTCTGTTTTTTGTACAAGTTCACCCACATAATTTATACCTGCTGATTTTAAACAATTCAAAGCCCGTCCAGAGAGTTCCAATTCTTCCACGCTCATATTTAAATAATTACAAATAGAAATTGGCTCTTTCATTGGTGCCTCTAAGGAGAAAACCTCTTCAGAGAGAAAAACTACTAATTGCTCAACTAAAATTTTAACTGCCTGTAAAAGTGCATCTTGAGGATTTATCGTTCCATCTGTCCAAATTTCCATAGTTAGACTATCATAATCACTACTTTTACCAACACGTGCTTGACTAACTGTATAATTAACCCTTGTGATAGGAGAAAAAAGACCATCTATTAAAATAAGCCCTACTTCATTGTTTTTGCTATATTCAGCTGGGGCATAGCCTCGTCCTTTCTCAACTTTAACTTCCATTTTCAATTCTCCACCTTCTGAGAGCGTTGCAATATAATGGTCAGGATTTACGACAACCCCTATTTCTGCAGGAACTTGAAAATCTTCTGCCTTAACTTCTCCAGGACCTTTTTTCTCAAGTTTAAATATAAAGGGACCATCGCCTTCCAATTTAAATCTTACCCCTTTTAAATTAAGCACTATGTCTGTGACATCTTCTATTACCCCTGGTAAAGAAACGAATTCATGAGGTGCTCCCTCTATACGCACTTCTGTTATGGCATATCCAGGAATGGAAGACAAAAGAATTCTTCTTAAAGAATTCCCAATAGTATACCCAAATCCTTTCTCCATTGGCTCTATTATAAATTTCCCATAAAAGGGAAACTGACTATCTTTATGTGTTCTTATACCTTGCGGCTTTATTAACTCAATTGGTTTTTCCATAGGACCCTTACTCCTTAAAAATTTTGTACCTTATCTGGAGTAAAACTCAATAATGTATGATTCTTGTATGGGTATGGTGATATCTTCTCTTGTAGGTAGTGCCTTCACTCTACCTTTAAAATTTTCCACATCTATTTCTAACCAAGAGGGTAAACCTCTTTGCACTCTTACTTGTAGATTTTCTTGTATTTGAGGGTGACTACGGTATCTCTCTTTCAACTCAATAACATCTCCAGGCTTAACTAAATAACTGGGTATATCAACAGATTTTCCGTTAACTAAAAAGAAACCGTGATTGACCATTTGCCTTGCCTGAGCACGCGATTGAGCAAAACCTAATCGATAGACTACATTATCTAACCTTCTCTCTAAAAGTTGAAGCAAATTATGCCCAGCCTGCCCCGGCATATTTATAGCCATATCATAGTAGCTTCTCATTTGTTTCTCCGAAACACCATAAATTCTTTTGACCTTTTGTTTCTCTCTTAAACGAATTCCATAGTCTGATAGTTTAACTCTTAACTGCATTGGACCATGCTGACCTGGTAGATAACTTCTCCTTTCAAAAGCACAAGCTTCAGTATAGCATCTCTCTCCTTTCAAAAAAAGTTTCATTCCTTCTCTTCTACATAACCTACATCTTGGACCTGTATATCGTGCCATAGGTTTCCCCCTTTTCAATTACACTCTTCTTCTCTTAGGTGGTCTACAACCATCATGAGGTATAGGTGTTACATCTTTAATAAGTGTTACCCTAAGCCCAGAACCTTGAAGAGCTCTTAATGCAGCTTCTCTACCAGGTCCTGGTCCTTTCACATATACCCAAACTTCTTTCAATCCATAATTTTGTGCCTTTTTCAAGGCACTTTGCATAGCTAATTGTGCAGCATAGGGTGTACCTTTCCTAGTACCCTTAAAGCCCTCTGTTCCCCCACTTGCAGAGGCTATAGTATTACCCTGTCTATCTGTAATAGTTATAATTGTATTATTAAAAGTAGATTGGATATGTACAATACCTTCTGCAACCTGCTTCTTTATTTTTTTCTTTTTTACTTTTGCCACCCCTATCCCTCCTTATTTTTTCTTTCTTAATGAACCAGGTCTTGGTCCTTTTCTGGTACGAGCATTTGACCTCGTTTTTTGTCCCCGAACAGGAAGACCCATTTTATGTCTTAATCCTCTATAACAACCAATATCCATTAGCCTTCTTATATTATTCCTTATCTCCTTTCTCAAATCACCTTCAACCTTATACTCCTTTTCAATAATCTGTCTCAATCTATTTATCTCATCTTCAGTTAAATCTTTTACTTTTTTAAACCAATCTATACCAGCCTTACTGCAAGCCTTCTGTGCTAATGTCCTTCCTACACCATATATATAAGTTAACGCTATCTCAACTGGCTTTCTCTCAGGTATATCTACACCTGCGATTTTAGGCATCTCAATCCCTCCTTATCCTTGCCTTTGCTTATGTTTAGGATTTTCACATATTATTCTTACAATTCCCTTTCTTCTAATGACCTTACATTTCATACATCTTTTTTTCACTGATGGGCTTACTTTCATTTGTGCTCCCTCCCTTTCTCCATTTCAGCTTTTGTTCCTCTATATATAATTCTTCCTCTGGTTAAGTCATAGGGTGATAATTCTACCACAACTTTATCCCCTGGCAAGATCCTTATATAATGTACCCTCATCTTGCCTGAGAGATGTGCTAATACTGTGTGACCTGTTTCTAACTCAACCCTAAACATAGCATTAGGTAATGCTTCAACTACTGATCCTTCTAATTGAATTACATCTTCTTTTCCCATAGCCCTCTCATTATATAACAGATAATATTTTAGGTCCTGATGGAGTTATAGCTACTGAATGTTCAAAGTGACAGGCTAAACTTCTGTCTTTGGTAACAGCAGTCCAACCATCTTCCAAAATTTCCACTTCCCAAGCCCCTGCTGAAACCATAGGTTCAATAGCTAATACCATCCCAGCCTCTAATTTCATCCCTCGTCCAGGTTTCCCATAATTTGGTACTTCTGGTGGCTCATGCAACGACCTACCAATACCATGCCCAACAAAAGCTCTAATTACATTAAATCCCTCTTTCTCAACAGTTTGCTGTATAGCATATGAAATATCTCCTATTTTATTACCAATTCTTGCTTTTTCAATAGCATAATATAAAGCTTCTTCTGTAACTTTAAGTAACTTCTCAGCTTCTTGAGTTATATGTCCCACTCCAACCGTTAAAGCTGCATCTCCATAATAACCTTCATAGATTACTCCAAAATCAAAACTAACAAGGTCCCCTTCTTTTAAAATCTTCTCTTTACTTGGCATTCCATGTACAATTTCTTCATTTATAGACACACATAAGGCATAGGGATATCCCCGATAACCTTTAAAGGCTGGTCTTACTTTTTTTTTCTCACATAACTCCAAGGCAAGCTCTTCAAATTCATAAGTTACCTTTCCCGGTCTTACTTCCTCCCTCAATGCCAAAAGTATTTCCATTACAATTGCATTCGCCTTTCTTAATATCTCTATTTCTTGCTGTGTTTTCAGAATTACCCTATTTTTCCCAAAAATCTTTTACTTACCTTCAAGTATAGAAATTAATTGTGCAGTGATCTCTTCAATACTCTTACTTCCATCTATCTCTCTTAATATACCTTTTCCCCTATAGTAGTCAATAAGAGGCGCAGTACTATCGTGATAGACCTTCAATCTGTTTCTTACTGTCTCTTCATTATCATCAGGTCTCTGATAAAGCTCACCTCCACATACATCACACTTTCCTTCTACTTTAGATGGTTTATACTTAATGTGATACATCATTCCACAAGATTTGCATGTCCTTCTTCCCGTTAACCTCTCCACTAATAGCTCGTCAGGAACGACTAATGCCAAGGCAAAGTCAAGTTTTCTTCCCATTTCAGCTAAAATCTTATCTAACGCCTCTGCCTGGGCAACAGTCCTTGGAAAACCATCTAATATAAATCCTTTATCACAATCAGGCTGAGAAAGTCTTTCTTTCACCATTCCTAAAATTATTTCATCAGGCACAAGTAGACCCTTGTCCATGTATTCTTGTGCCTTTTTACCTAATTCCGTTCCCTTGGCTCTATGTTCCCTCAACATATCTCCTGTTGAGATCTGCGGAATGCCATATTTTTCAATCAATATTTTTGCCTGAGTTCCCTTACCTGCTCCTGGTGGTCCTAAGAAAACTATATTCATAACACACCTCCTAATTTTTAGTTGCCCTTTATCTGGTTTTAATTTTGGTATGTTTAATTAATGCTTCATATTGTCTACTTAACAAATGAGCCTCAATTTGCCCCACCAAATCTAAAGCAACTCCGACTACTATTAAAAGTGAAGTGCCCCCAAAATAAAAAGGTAAATTTATTTTATAAACCAAAAAATTGGGTAGCACACAAATAAAAGCTATATAGAGAGCGCCTATAAAGGTTATTCTCATCAACACTTTCTCTAAAAATTCCTCTGTAGCACTTCCTGGTCGTATACCTGGAATAAAACCACCCCATTTTTTTAAGTTGTCAGCCACCTCTTTTGGATTAAAGACAACAGCTGTATAAAAATAACAGAAAAAGATAATCAATCCTGCAAATATTAAATTATATAAAATTCCTCCAGGGCTCAACCACCGCGAAAAATCTTGAAAAAAAGCTAAAGGTACAAAACTTGCTATCGTGGCTGGAAACATTAATATGGAAGAAGCAAAAATAGGTGGAATAACCCCTGCAGAATTTATTTTTAAAGGTAAATAACTGGTTTGCCCTCCAACTATTTGCCTACCTACTTGCCTTTTAGCATAATGCACTGGAATCCTTCTTTGTGAAAGCTCCATAAAACAAGTAAAAGCTAATATGCCAAATAATAAAACTAAAATAAACATTAAAATCAATAGAGAAAACTCTCCGGTTTGAAAGAATTTTAATGTTCTACTAATGGCTGGAAAAATTCCTGCCACAATACCTGCAAAGATGATCATAGAGATTCCATTTCCTATTCCGTGTTCCGTCATCTGTTCTCCTAACCAAACTAAGAAAAGGGTCCCTGCAGTTAGAGTAATCATAGTCATTAATCTAAAATTCCATCCTGGATCTGCTACGATAGGAATACCTGAAGGTGAAACCATCTTTTCAAGTCCCAGAGCTATACCAAAGCCCTGTATTAGACATATTACTACTGTTAAATAACGGGTATAATAAGCAATTTTCCTTCTCCCCTCAGGACCCTCTTTATAATATTCTTTTATATTGGGAAAAACAACTGTCATAAGCTGCATAATAATAGAGGCACTAATGTAAGGCATAACTCCCAAAGCACAAATGGAAAACCTCCTTAAAGCTCCTCCAGAAAAAATATCTAAAAATCCAAAGAGAGTACCACCTGCTTTTTGAAAAAATTCTAAAAAAGCCTCTGCATTTATCCCCGGAGCTGGTATATGAATAGCAAATCTATAAATGGCAAGACCTAAAAAAAGATAAAATAACCTTCTCTTTAATTCAGGTATATTAGCGAAACTTAAAAGACCTTCTTTCCCATTCACACTAATTATGACTCCTTGCTATTAAGCTATTAATTCTACTTTCCCGCCAGCCTTCTCTATCTTTTCTATAGCACTTTTTGAGGCACTATGCACTTTAATCGTTAAGGGAAAATTAATTTCTCCCATACCTAACAATTTAATTTGCCCATTTTTACCCTTAACAAGACCTCTTTCTCTTAATGTTGTCGGATCAACAACTTCACCTTCTCTAAATTTTCTGGTTAAATCACTTACATTTACCACTTGATAATGTACTTTAAAAATGTTTTTAAAACCTCTTTTAGGAACTCTTCTTACAATTGGGGTCTGTCCACCTTCAAATATTGGTCTAATATCAAGTCCTGTACGCGCCTTTTGTCCTTTGTGTCCTTTGCAGGAGGTTTTACCATGTCCAGAACCATGTCCTCTACCAACTCTCTTCTTTCTATGTTTTGAACCAATATCTGGCTTTAAATTGTTTAACTTTATGATGTTACTCATTTATCTCCTCCACAGAAACTAAATGTTTAACCTTATTAATCATACCTCTTATAGATGGTGTATCCTCTCTTATAACAGCCTGTCCTATTTTTTTAAGACCTAATCCTTTTAAAGTTTCCCGATGCTCTGGCTTCCAACCAAAGCGACTTCTTTTAAGGATTATCTTTACTTTCCTCATAGCCTAATCCTCTCTATAATCTCTTCTATTGTCTTATTTCTTTTTTTCGCAACATATTCCACACTTTGTAATTGTGAAAGAGCTTTAAAAGTCACTTTTACTATGTTATGAGGATTTGTACTTCCAATGGCTTTTGTTACAATATCAGTAATACCTGCAGCATCCATTATGGCACGCACAGTCCCACCTGCTATAACCCCAGTTCCTGAAGGAGCTGGTTTTAATAATATAGTAGAAGAACCAAATTCGGCTCTAATACTATGAGGAATAGTTCCTTTAACAATGGGTATTGTAATCATATTTTTTCTTGCTCTTTCTATAGCTTTGCGAATAGCATCAGGCACCTCTGGCGCCTTTCCCAAGGCAAAACCAACTTTACCTTTCCCGTCACCAACCACTACCAAAGCAGCAAACCTTAATTTTTTTCCACCTTTCGTTACCTTAGTTACTCTTCTTATCTGTATGATCTTTTCTATAAGCTCATCACCTACTTTTGCCAACTCAACACCTCCTATATACTATTTAGAATTCTAAGCCACCTTCTCTTGCACCTTCCGCTAATGCTTTTACTCTTCCATGGTATTTATATCCACCTCTATCAAATACTACCCTATTTATACCCTTTTCCTTTGCTTTTTCCGCTAAATACTTTCCAACTAAAAAGGCAATATCCACTTTATTCTTTATTTCACCTTTTTCTTTAAGTTCTTTAATTTTCTCCCTTATCTCTGGTGTAAGGGATGAACAAGCAACCAAAGTATGTCCTATAGTATCATCAATAATTTGTGCATATATCTGCTTTTTACTTCTAAAAACTGATAACCTGGGTCTATCGGCTGTACCTATTAATTTTTTTCTAATTCTCTTTTTTCTTCTCAGTCTCTTTTCTACCTTAACCTCAGTCTTCATATTTCCCTACTCCCTTTTATTTTTTACCGCCCTTTCCGGATTTTCCTGCTTTTCTTAAAATAATTTCACCAGTATATCGAATTCCCTTTCCTTTATATGGCTCAGGTGGTCTTAGCCTTTTAATATTTGCTGCAACTTGACCTAAAAGCTCCTTATCTATTCCTTCAAGGATAATCCTTACTTGAACTGGATCTGTCCCTTTTTCTGTCTTAGCTATAATACCTGGGGGCAAAGGAAAATTTATAGGATGAGAATATCCCAAAGAAAGTACCAATTCCTGCCCTTTTACTTCAGCTTTATAACCCAAGCCCACTACATCTAAGGACTCTGTAAATCCTTTAGTTACACCTGTTACCATATTATTTATGATTGCCCGTGCTAACCCTTGAAAGGCTTTAGCTTTATTTTGCAACTTCTTCTGCACAACATCCTTTTCAACAACTATTTGATCATTCTCAATTCTTACCCGCACCAAAGGAGGCAATTTCTTTTCCAATTTGCCCTTTGGTCCTTCGACACTGATTATACCATCCTCTTTTAACTCTACCTTTACCCCAGCCGGGATCGGAACCGGTTTTTTACCTAAACGAGAAACATCAGCCATTTCCTCTCACCCCTTTACCAAATTTCACAAATTACTTCTCCCCCAATTTTCCTTTTTCTTGCTTCGTGATCTGTCATAATTCCTTGTGAGGTTGACACAATCGCTATTCCCAATCCATCAAGCACCTTCGGAAGAAACTTATAACCTAAATATATTCTTCTACCAGGTTTGCTCACTTTACGCAATCCTGTAATTACTCCTTGTTTATTCTCTGTATACTTTAATATTATCTCAATTTTAGCTTGTGGCTTTTCATCTATGTATTTATAATCTTCTATATATCCTTCATCTTTTAAAATTTTGGCTATCTCTAATTTCATTTTAGAAGCTGGAACTATCACAGTTTTTTTCTTGGCAATAAGTGCATTTCTTATTCTTGACAACATATCTGCAATTGGATCAGTCATCATAACCTATTTCCCCCTCCTTACCAACTTGCTTTTCTAACACCAGCGAGCTTCCCTTCTGAAGCTAACTTCCTAAAACACATTCTACATAAGCCAAACCTTCTAATATAAGCACGGGGTCTTCCGCATATTGAACATCTATTCCTTTTCCTCACTAAAAACTTGGGTTCTCTTTTTGCTTTCTCAATTTGAGCTTTTCTTGGCATTTATATTTACCTCCTAAAGGGCATCTGCATTTCCTTTAAAAGTTCATATGCTTCTTCATCTGTTTTTGCAGATGTTACTATAGTAATACTCATACCCTTAATCTTCTCTATCTTACTTGAATCTATCTCGGGAAAAATAGTATGATCCGATATTCCAAGAGTATAATTACCTCTTCCATCAAAACCAGACCTTGGCAATCCCTTAAAATCTCTAACTCTGGGCAAGGCTACATGAATGAGTCTTGCCAAAAAATCATACATTCTTTTTCCTCTTAAAGCAACCATAACACCAATGGGCATTCCTTTCCTCAACTTAAATCCAGCAATAGATTTCTTTGCCTTACAAATCTTTGGTCTTTGTCCTGTAATTATCGCTAATTCAACCAATGCTTGATCAATAATTTTAGGATTGGCTACAGCTTCTCCTAAACCCATATTCACTGTAATTTTCTCAATCTTGGGTACTTCATGAATATTTTCATAACCAAATCTTTCTTTTAGTTTTGGTTTAACTATAGTATAATATCTTTCTCTAAGATCCATCTTTCCTTACTCCTTTGGCTCTATTATTTCCCCACATTTTTTACAAACTCTTACTTTTGTCCCATCTTCTAAAAATTTACGAGCTATCTTTACGCCCTTCTTACACTTAGGACAATATAACATTATATTTGATACATGTACGGGGGCAGGTTTCTCTATTATGCCTCCACTACTATAGGGCGTTGGTTTCATATGTCTTTTAACGATATTTACTCCTTCCACAATTGCTCTTCCCTTCCTTGGAAATACCTGTAATACTTTACCCATTTTGCCTTTATCTTTTCCTGCTATAACTACAACCATATCATTTTTTTTAATATGACATTTTACTTCATGTGGTTTAGGTAGTTTTTTATTTATGCCTCTTTTAATCATAAATCCTCCTATAACACTTCAGGAGCAAGGGATATTATTTTCATAAACCCCTTCGCTCTCAACTCTCTTGCTACAGGTCCAAAAATACGGGTACCTATTGGTTCCCTATATTGATTAATTAACACTGCAGCATTTTCATCAAATCTTATCGTTGTTCCATCAGGTCTTTGCACTTCCTTTTTGGTACGAACTATAACTGCTTTTACCACATCTCCTTTCTTCACTTTTGAGTTTGGCAAAGCGTCTTTTACAGAAGCAACTATTATATCTCCTACTGTACCATATCTACGTCCGGAACCGCCTAAAACTCTAATACATAAAAGCTCTTTTGCTCCAGAATTGTCTGCAACATTTAAATAGGTCTGCTGCTGAATCATAGAGCTTCACCTCCCACTTCCTCTACCAGCGTTTCTAACACTTTAGCCTTCTCTAAAATCTCTTTTACTCTCCACCTTTTTCTCTTAGATAATGGTCTTGTTTCCTCTATTAATACTCTATCTCCTATTCTACAACTATTATTTTCATCATGTGCCATATATTTCTTTCTTTTTTTTATAAATTTTCCGTATAAAGGATGCTTTACTAAACTTTCAACCATTACTACAACCGTTTTATCCATCTTATCACTCACTACTATGCCAATTAGTTCTTTCCGTCTGCCCATAACTAATTTACCCCTTTCTTAAATTTAACTCTTTTTCTCTTATTACCGTCAAGACTCTTGCTATTTCTCTTCTAAGATTTCTAAGCTTCATTGGATTTTCTAAACGATGTATACTTTTTTGAAATCTTAAATTAAACAACTCTTGCCTTAATTCTATAAGCTTTTCTTTTAGCTCAGGTAAAGAAAGTTCTCTTAATTCCTTAGCCTTCATTAAAATTCCTCCCTACTCACTATCTTACATTTAAAAGGAAGCTTAGCTGCCGCAAGTCTTAATGCTTCTTTTGCTACTTCCTCAGGCACACCTGAAATCTCATAAATTATTCTTCCCGGTTTAACTACAGCTACATAACCTTCAACAGGACCCTTGCCTTTTCCCATACGGGTTTCAGCTGGCTTTTTCGTAATAGGTTTATCTGGAAAAACCCTAATCCAAATCTTTGCGCCCTTTCTCGCTGTTCTTACAATAGCTACACGACCTGCTTCAATCTGTTGAGAAGTTAGCCACCCTCCTTCCAATACCTTCAATCCATAATCACCAAAGGCAAGTGTATGCCCCTTCGTGGCTACTCCTCTAACACGACCTTTCTGCATTTTTCTATATTTGGTTTTCTTTGGTTGTAATAACATAGTCTCACCCCTATATAATAACTAAATAATCAGCTTTTCTTGACCAGCCCTCTCAGGTAAAACCTCTCCTTTAAAAATCCACACCTTTACACCTATACTTCCATACTTTGTTATAGCTGTAGCAAAACCATAATCTATATCTGCTCTCAAAGTAGATAGAGGAACTCTGCCCACTCTATACCATTCTGACCTTGCGATCTCTGCACCACCTAATCTGCCAGAACATTGCACCTTTATTCCTTGACCTCCAAATCTCATAACTAAAGCAACCGCTCTTTTCATAGCCCTTCTAAAGGACACTCTTTTTTCAATCTGCTGAGCAATATTTTCTGCAACTAATTGAGCTTCTAACTCTGGTCTTCTAACCTCTTCTACTACCACCTCAATTTCTCTATCTTTTAACTGGTTCTGTAATTCTCTTTTAATTTTTTCTATCTCCGCCCCTTTTTTACCTATAACTATACCTGGTCTTGCAGAATAAATTATTACCTTCACTGAATTTCCAGCTCTTTCTATCTCTATCTTTGGAATACCTGCATGATAGTACTTATCCTTCAAATATTTTCTTATTAGATAATCTTCATAAACAAACTTTGGAATATCAGTAGGCTTAGCAAAATACCTCGACTCCCAGGTTCTTGTTATCCCTATTCTTAATCCTCTTGGATCAACTTTTTGTCCCAAGGCTTACCTCCTTTTACCTTTCTCACTTAATTCCTCTACTTCAATAGTTATATGGCTCATCCTTCGTATAATTCTACTTGCTCTCCCCCATCCTCTTGGCCACACTCTTTTTAATCTTGGTCCTTCATTAACATACGCTTTGGCTACATACAACTTATCTATATCCATTCCATAGTTATTTTCAGCATTTGCCACCGCACTCATTAATACTTTTTTAATAAGCCTTGCAGCTTTTTTGGGAGTTGTCTCTAAAATATTTAAGG
>JBKBTC010000031.1:0-12537 GCA_046291435.1 Caldimicrobium sp.
AAAGGAATTTTAAAGGATATTTATTTATTTTGTAAATTATGAGGAAACAACCCCATTTCGAAGAGATTATTTTTGAGAAAACGCGCCATCTTGACTAATTTATTTTTTTCTATAATATTTCTAAAACAAAAATCTTTTTTAAACAGGAGGGGGTTATGTATCCTATTTGGGAAGTTCCTTATTTAAGTTCAGCCCTTATTATAGGATTAGTTGCATCTTTTCATGTATTACCCTCTCATTTAGCAGTGGCGGCTCTATGGGTAACGGTATTCATTGAAAAACTTGCCTATGCTAAAAACCGCTTAGATTATTTAAAATTTGTAAAACGTTTTACTTTACTCCTTTTAATCTTTAGTTTTATCTTTGGTTCCCTTTCAGGGATTGGAATTTGGTATTCTGCCACTGTATCATCTCCCAGAGCTATTTCTGCACTTATTCATAATTATGTCTGGGGATGGGCAACTGAGTGGGTTTTTTTCTTGATTGAAATTGCTACCATTTACGCCTATTACTATACTTTAGATAAAGTTGACCCAAAAACACACATAAGAATCGGCTATATCTATGCTTTAGCTGCTTGGATAAGTATGATCATAATCACTGGTATTTTAGCTTTTATGTTAACACCTGGAAAATGGCTTGAAACTGGAAACTTTTTTGATGGCTTCTTTAATCCAACCTATTTTCCCCAACTTTTTGCTCGTACTTTCCTAATGTTTGGAATAGCTGGAATTTATGGTTTACTCATAGCCTCAACCTTAGAAGAAAAAACTAAAAATGACCTCTCAAAAATTATATCAAGAATTGCCTTCGTAGGTATGATTATAGGAGCTCTCTTTACCCTCTGGTATTATAAAAAGCTTCCAGATACAGCCCATCAACTTATAGCTGGATTGCCCTATTTACAAATGTTAGTTAAAATTTCTTTGATAACCTTTTTCGTACTACTAATTTATTTTCTATCAGTGGGATTACTTCCCAAAATAAATAATTTTTTACTTTCCTTCATCTTAATTATTGTAGCTTTTGTGGGAATCCTATCCGCAGAAGGGATAAGAGAAGGAGTAAGAAGACCCTTTATAATAAACCACTTTATGTATGGACACCAAGCTATTGCTATGGATCATCCAGCCCTAAACATTAAAAGTGAAATCTCAAAATTTAAAGAAAAAGGATTGCTTCCTTATTTAGGATATTTACCTGAGAATTTAAGGCAAATTACATCAGAAAATAAGCTTGAAGTAGGAAGGATTATAGCTTTACATAATTGTGCCAATTGTCATGCCTTTACCAAAAAAGGAGTAAGACCTTTGCCTCAACTTTTTAGCAAACTAAACCCTCAAAGCCCTGAAGATATTGACGCTTTTCTCTCGGCACTTGATGCCTTCCCCTATATGCCACCTTTTATTGGTAATGATGAGGAAAGAAAAGCTGCCGCTGAATATTTATTTACCTTGTTAAAAAAATAAGGATTAAAGGAGGTGGAGCATGTCAATTAGTACATATTTAAATGCCATGAGAGATCCTGCAGGGCTTCCCACACCTGCCTTTGTTTTTGATATCTTTTTAGTTGTAACCTTTGCCTTGCACATTTTACTGGTTAACCTTGCACTTGGATCCTTAGGTATAATTTTGTGGGGCAAGGTCAAAAATACCGAATTTTCTCTTAAACTCTCTTCATCCCTTTCAAGACTTTTAGTTAATTCAATATCATGGCTCATCGTTTTAGGAGTGGCTCCTTTATTATTTATCCAGGTTATCTATGATCCCTTTTGGTATACAGCTAATACCCTCTCAGCAAAGTGGGCTCTTTATTTTCTTATTTTTATTGCTCTTGGCTTTGTTCTCACTTATATATACTATTTAAGAGGGGGTTATGAAAGTAAAGGAAATCTATTTTGGTTAATAATTTCAGGTATATTCTTTCTTTTAGCTGCCTATGTAATGCACTCCTTAGCAGTGGCACAACTTTATCCAGAAAAATGGCCTACTTTTTCTGTAAAAAATGGTATTTATATATCCTCAGGCAAATATTTGCACGGTTTTGAACTCTTTCGCTTTCTCCACTTTATCATCCCATCACTGGCAGTAATTGGTGTATGGCTCTTATTTTATGCAAAATATTTTAAAGGCAAATACGAGGAAGACTATTTAAAGTGGGTAGAAAGATTAGGATTGCATTTGGCTTTAATTTTTTCCCTTATTCAAGGAGTGGTTGGCTTCCTTTGGCTTATAACTTTACCCTCTGACCTAAACTTTGTATCAAACCCTGTATTTATCATAGCCCTTGTTATAGCACTATTATTTATTGGATATCTTTTCTATTCTGTAAAGTCTACTTCACCTAATTCAACTCTAATTGGAATACTTTTAGGTATAACAGTTTTAGCTATGAGTGCTGCCAGAGAAGCTCTTAGAATGAGTTTCTTTTCAAAAGCTGGATACACTTTTGCAGACTATCCTGTAAATTTATCTATGGGATCCCTTATCCTTTTCCTCCTTACCTTCATTATGGGATTAATCGTGCTTCTATATGTGGCAATTGTTGCTTATAGATCTGGAAAGGGGCTAAGAGAGGTTGGAGCTCATGCTTTAGGTAAAGCCTCTGTATTTCTTTTGTGGTTTTGGATATTAATAATGGTGATCATAGGAATTTATATTTCTATTAAAAATGGAGTTCTCTTTTAAGGGACTGTGACTGCGGCAACCCTCTTTCCTTTTTGAAAAAAGTTGATTATACTTTATCTTAATGGATTTTAGGCAAACCAACTTCAATTCTTTAATAATAATACTATTATCTCTTTTTGTTCTATTTTTGTTTGCCTATTTAATTTACCCCTTT
Organism: Caldimicrobium sp.; assembly: GCA_046291435.1. Taxonomy (GTDB): domain Bacteria; phylum Desulfobacterota; class Thermodesulfobacteria; order Thermodesulfobacteriales; family Thermodesulfobacteriaceae; genus Caldimicrobium. The sequence goes on from JBKBTC010000031.1 coordinate 2,843, forward strand.
GTATTTGTAATTTTTTGGGCAGGCATTTTGGCCTTCTATCTCTATCCATTGTATCAGAAAACTTTTTTTATAAAAAAAAATAAAAAAACCTTATCTGCCCTTTTTACTTTAGCTCTTTTTATACTTTTTGTTCTACTACCCTTTATTTTTTTAAGTATTCTGTTTTTTAATCAAATTCAAAATCTTTTACAAAATTTAGATGAAACTCTACTTCAAAAGGTACTTAATTATCTAACAATAGTTAAAGAGAAACTTAGTCATTCCAAATTATATCCATATATTGATCCATATCTACAACAAATCCAGCAAGATTTACCTCAAAAAATATCAATTCTATTAGAGAATGTAATAAAATATACAAGTGGTGCTATTTTTTCCACATTTAGTTTTTTTCTTAAAATAGTTTTTACCCTATTTACTCTATATTATTTCTTAGTTGATGGTGAAAAAATTGTAAATTTAATTAAGGAACTAATCCCAGGGGATAGTGGCGAAAAAGAAAGAATATTAGCACGAGTTTCATTGATACTCAAAGGGGTGCTCTATGGCAATATTTTAACTGCTCTCGTTCAAGGCTTCTTAGCATTAATTATATATTTTATTTTAGGTGTTCCTCAATATTTATTTTTTTCCTTCTTAACTATGATTGCTTCCTTCTTACCTTTTTTAGGAACGGCGCTAATTTGGATACCTCTATCAGTTTATTTCTTCCTCTCTGGCAGTGTACTTAAAGGCACCATATTAATTATCTTATGTGCACTAACTGTTGCTCAAGTAGACAATCTCATTAAACCCTTTTTAATTGGTGAAAAAACTAAGCTACATAATTTACTAGTATTTTTTTCTGTTTTAGGGGGAATATCTCAATTTGGTTTAACTGGGCTTTTTTTGGGTCCTGTAATCCTTGGCTTTTTTCTCTCTGTAATAGATATATATAAAGCGAAAGTTTTAAATCACTTACAGAATGATGTAGATTAATTTTCCACTATGCCAGAACTCCCAGAAGTGGAAACTATAAAAAGAGATTTAGTGGCTAAAATATTAGGAGCTCAAGTTATAGATATAAAACCTTATGATCCTTCCTTTTTAAAAAGACAAAAAATAGACTTTCAGGACCTTTTTTCTCTTAAAGGACAAATTTTAGATAAAATTGATAGATTTGGTAAATATCTGTTTTTTTCCTTTAAGGAAAAGTTTCTTATTCTTCATTTAGGACTAACAGGAGCCTTAATTCTTGATGAAAAAAATAAAGACACCCACCTTCTTATGAATCACCTAATCCTATCCTTTGAGTTTAAACAATATCTATTACATTTAAGAGATATAAGAAAATTTGGGAAACTTTTTATAATTGGAAAAGAGGAAAGAGAAAAATTCCTAAACTCCGTAGCGGAGGATGCCTTAGAGATCTCTTATGAAAGTTTTAAAAGAAAAATTTCTCTCTACAAGGGTCCACTTAAGTCTTTTTTCTTAAACCAAAAATTTGTTTCAGGGCTTGGAAATATCTATACAGATGAGCTTCTCTTTAGAGCTAAGCTTAGCCCCTTTAAAAAAGGATTTGAGTTAACAGAGGAGGATATAAAAACTCTATTTAAAATAATGAAAGAATTGCTTCAAGAAGCCATAAAACTTAGGGGTTCATCCATTAGAGATTACGTAGATGGAATGGGGCAGCCTGGGCGTTTTCAGGAGAGACATTTAGTATATGGAAAAAAGGGATTGCCCTGTCCTTTTTGCGGAACCCCTTTGTTCTACACTAAGCTAAACCAAAGAGGCACAACCTACTGCCCTAACTGCCAAAAATAACTCTATCTCTATGGAAAATAAAATCATATATACCCTTGAAGTGGAAGATAAATATTTAGGAATGAGATTAGATCAGTATTTAAAAGAAAAGCTTCCTCAGTATAGTAGAGCTTATATACAAAAATTAATAGAAGATGGCTTGGTAGAAGTGGAAGATAAAAAAGCCAAAGCAAGTCAAAAAATAAAACTCGGGCAAAGGATCAAGGTAATTATACCTCCCCAAAAGCCTTTAGAACTTAAACCTAAGCTTGTGCCTTTTGAAATAATCTATGAAGATGATGATTTGGCTGTAATTTACAAGCCAGCAGGCATTGTGGTTCATCCTGCACCAGGTCATGTGGATGATACCTTAGTGCATGGTCTACTTTTGAAACTAAAAAATCTCTCAGGTATCGGAGGAAAATTAAGACCTGGAATTGTCCATAGATTAGATAAAGACACTTCAGGACTAATGTTAGTTGCCAAAAATGATTTTTCTCATCAGGCTTTAGTTAATGCCTTTAAGAACAGGGAAATAAAAAAATTTTATTTAGCCCTTCTTTATGAAAAAATTTCTCCCCCTCGTGGGGCTATAGAAAAACCTATAGGCAGGCACCCAAAACTAAGAAAAAAAATGGCAATTATTCAAGGCGGCAAAGTAGCTATAACTGAATATGAAGTGCTTAAATACTTTAAAAAAGCTTCCTTTGTTTTAGCTAAACCTTTAACAGGACGGACTCATCAATTGCGAGTTCATTTTGCCTCCTTAGGGCACCCGATCTTAGGAGATCCCCTCTATGGTGGATTAAAACCAAATTTACCAAAACCAAAAAGGCTTATGCTTCATGCATGGGAACTCTCCTTTATTCACCCAAGGCTACAGAAAGAACTCTTCTTCGAAAAGGAGCCACCTGATGACTTTTTGAATTATTTAAACCAATTAGAGGAGAGTTCTGTGAAGGAAGAAATATGATAAAGAAAATTGCTATAACTGGTGGCATAGCTACAGGTAAAAGCACCCTACTAAATCTTATTAAAAAATTAGGCTTCCCCACTCTTTCCTGTGATGAAGTAGTGCATAATCTATATTCTTCTAAAAAGGTTCAACGAGAGGTCATTAAATTAGGCGGTCCAGAACTCTATAACCCAGTTAATCAAACTTTGGATAAAGAAAAAATTTTAAAAAAATTAACTGAAGAGCCCTTATTTAAAGAAAATTTAGAAAAACTAATCCATCCCTTAGTTTTGAAAGAAATAGAAAAATTTTTTTGGAAGCAGGAAAAAGAAGGATACAAGGCAGCTTTTGTAGAAGTTCCTCTTCTTTATGAAGTAGGATGGGAAAACCTTTTTGATGAAGTCTGGGTAATTTATGCAAGCATAGAAACACAGGAAAAAAGACTAAAGGGGAAAAAAGGTTATCCTTTATTGATAAAGCTAAAAGACATACAACTGCCTTTAGATGAAAAAGTAAAAAAGGCTCATCGGATTTTCTCCTCAGAAAAAACTGTAGCGGATTTAGAAAAAGAGCTTAAAGAAATTCTAAAGGAGTATTAATAAGATTTTCCCCCTCCTTGGTAAAAGCATTAAACATTAGACAATCACCTAACTTTGAATATTTCCTTAAGGAAAGAAAATAAGCCTCAGTTAATTTTTCTATAGGTTCTATATTAAAGCTAAAAATTCCTTTAGGATCACCTATAATTAAAGGGGCAATAACAGCAAAGATCTCATCCACTAAATTTTCTTTCATAAAGGCTCCATGAAGAATGCCGCCACCCTCAATTAAAAGCGAATTTATTCCTTCTTCATATGTCTTATCTATAAAGGCTCTTAAATCAATTCTTCCATTTTTAAGAGGTAATAACCATATTTTGACTCCTTTATCTAAAAAGGGCCTAAGCTTCTTTTTTTCTACAACTTCTCCACAAACTAAAATAGTTTGTTTATTTGTGGCAACCTCAAACACTTTATAATTTGGAGTTAGAGAGAGTTTGGAATCAAGCACAATTCGAATAGGATTCCTGCCTTTTACCAATCTTGTAGTTAGTTCTGGATTGTCTTTAGCCACTGTGTTTTTCCCTACAACAATTGCATCAACCATTGACCTCAATTTATGGGCAAAGACAAGAGCTTCTTTACCTGAGATCCATTTAGAATCACCTGTTGAGGTAGCTATTCTTCCATCAATGCTCTGTGCAACCTTAATCGTTATCCAAGGGCGCCTTCTTAAAATCCTACTTAAAAAAAATCTTGTTAGGTATTTAACCTCCTCAGCTAATACTCCAACTTCTACTTCTATTCCTTTATTCTTTAATTCTACTAATCCATTACACGCGATAGGATTTGGATCTCTAATACCACAAATCACTTTTTTAATTCCTGAGGATAGAATTATTTCCGTGCAAGGTGGAGTTTTTCCATAATGACAACAAGGTTCCAATGTCACATATAGAATAGCTCCTTTTGCCTTATTACCTGCTTTTATTATAGCTTCTCTTTCTGCATGAGGCATCCCGTAAGCCCTGTGATATCCCTTAGCTATAATTTCTCCTGTTCTCGGATGAACTAAAACTGCTCCAACCGGTGGATTTGGGCTTGTCTTCCCCAATCCTTTGTAAGCCTCTTTTATAGCAATTTTCATGTAAAATTCCATTGATTTTAGCTTCATGAACCAATTATCTTTGCTTACTGTAAAAGGACTTTAAAGAGAGTAAAACTTGAAGTTTAGCAAAATCTATTTTTCTATTTTCTCTGCCATCTTTTAAAGATTTTTCTTTTAATTTGTTTTTATAAACTCTTATTTTTTCTACAATTTTTGCATAGTATTCTTCATCTTCCACATGGAGAGGTTTTTGCCTTATTTGATTTAAATGAAAAAGTAAGGTGCTTAATTTTCTTATCTTTTGGTAAGCATCTTGAGTCTCATCATCTAAGTAAGTTTCCAATTCTAAAATCTCCTTCCTAAGTTCTACTTCTTTGGGGATAAACCCCGCATTTTGGAGCATCCTGTAGACAATTCTCAACTCTTCAGGGACAAAGGGATTTTCTTTTAATTCAATAGGCTTACCTTTATACCGAAGGTCTTCAAAATCACCTCTTTTTATTGCTTCCCTAATCTTCTCTTCAGCTATTTTCCTTAAAATACTAAAAGGCATTTATATGCTAAGGAAGTTTATTTATTTTATAATCAGCCAAAGGCGCTCCAAAAGCATCTTTATCTTTCTTAATTAAATTTTCATAAAAATTTTTGGCTAAGACCCTATCTTTAGTTTCAGCAAGCCTTCCTAAATCTAAGTAGAGTATCTTTTCCAGTGAGGCTTCTTTTTTCAAAAGCTCCTGATATATTTTAAAGGCTTCTTCTCCTTTTCCAGAATCTTCTAAAAGTTTAGCTTCAGAATATTTGAGATAGGATGACATTTTCTTTGGATAACTCTTTTTAAGCACCTCTAAAAATTCTTTTTTTGCTTTCACATCTTCTCTTTGAGAAATAACTTCCCAAACAATTAATGCAGCATTTAGCCCTGCCGGAGTTCCCGCCTGTCTTTTAGCAAAATTTTCCAAATCCCTAAAATCATTTTTTTGTAAAATTTGTACTAACTCAAGGAATGTTTTCTTTTCTTTATTTTTTTGATAATAAAGCCAGGCTCCACCTAAAATTATTATAATAACAAAAGCCAAAACAATGTTAATAAATAAAGTGAGATGTTTCTGTAAAAAATCTTTTAATCTTTCATGAAATCTTAAAAGAGTATCTTCTTCCATTATCCTTCCACTCCTCCGAAATAATCATCCCATTTAAAAAGTAAAACCTTGGCCTCGGGTCTTAGCACTTCATAATCTCCTACTTCACCCACGACAATGATATGATCTCCAGCTTCATAAAAATGAGTTACTTCACACTCAAAATAGGCTACTGCTGATAAAAGCACGGGAGACCCCTTAAGGGCATATTTATAGGGATAATTCTCAAATTTATTAATTTTTCTTCCGCTTATAAATCCAAAATGCTTAGCTATTTCAACTTGATCTTCTGAAAGAACATTAATACAAAACACCTTAGATTTTTCTATCAACTCATAGGTATATCTTTGAGGTGCAATGGCTACTGCTAAAAGACGTGGTTTAAAAGATACTTGTGAAACCCAGGCTGCAGTCATGCCATTAACTTTCCCCTCAGCTTGCGTGGTAATAATAAACACTCCCTGAGGAATGTAAGTACTTATAATTTTTTGTAAGCCCATAGTCTACCTCCTTTATTTTACATCTTCAAACCTTTCTTTGTATTTTATATAGATTGGAGACAACTTTTGAGGAGATAAAGGAGAACAAAAATTCCAAAAATAACCACAAAAAGGGTCTTATAAAGGCAATATAAAGGATGTACAAAGATATTCCAAAAATAGGTATTAACCAAATCAAGGCGATTATTGTATGAAACATATTACCTTCCATAAATTACAATTACATCTTTTTGAATAAATTGTCAAGCCCTTTTGAGGCTTCTTGTGGTTACTATTTTGAAATATCAAAGTTAGTTACTGTTTTGAACTGTCACATTTATGGTAGACGCAGGCTTTAGCCTGCGAAGAAAAAATTAGAATAACCTTTATAAAAACATAGAAAAAGGATATGGCAATTAAAAATAGTAAAAAGGCGATAGGCTTGTTGTAATAGCATCATTCCACTGCTGATTCTTCTGTAGGTATATATTTAGGTAAAGGCGCCTTTTCATGCTTTTTTGCTTGCATTAAAGTAAGCCAAAGGGGACAGGCGATCCTTCCTCCTGTTTCACCTTTTTGAAGAGTTTTAGCTTTATCATAACCAACCCAGACTCCACAGGTATAATGGGCTGTAAAACCTATAAACCAAGCATCTTTATAATCTTGAGTAGTTCCTGTTTTTCCTCCTACTGGGACACCTAAGGCTGAAGCACATGCTCCTGTTCCGTATCTTGTTACAGCCTCTAAAAATTCATTCATAATTGTTATTGTCTTTGCAGAAAAGACAGCTTTCATTTGAGGTTCACTTTTGTAGACAAGCTTCCCTTCATAAATTTTGTCAAATATTTCTTCTATGAAAATTGGTATAACCTTTTGTCCAAGATTTGGAAATACTGTAAAAGCCGCTGTTAATTCAAGTGGGCTTGCTTCATAAGTACCTAAAGCCACACTTAGGTTTAAGGGAAGAGGAAATTTAAATTCCAATCTTCTTACCAAATCATGCAGATTATCTAACCCTAAGAGAACAGCTAATCTTACAGCAACTGTATTTCTTGAATAGGCTAATCCATCTTTTAATGACACGAGACCCATATATTTACCATCATAATTCCCTGGACTCCAATCTTTCCCTGCATCAGCACCAGGTAAAGTAATGGGCTCATCAGGAATGACGGACTCCGGTGTAACAACACCTTTTTCTAAGGCTTCTGCCCAAATAAAAGGCTTAAAAGCTGAACCAGCTTGCCTTTTTCCTAAAATTGCTCTATTATATGTCGATTGTAAATAATTCTTCCCACCAATTAGCACCCTAACTCCACCATCACTATTATTAATACATACTGCGGATATTTCTGGAGTTTCTCCTTTGTAATTTTTATTTAACCAAGATATAAGATTTTCGTAGCCTTTTTTTTGCCATTCGGCATCAAAGGTTGTTTTTACTTTGAAACCACCTTGCTCTATAATCTCCTTTGAAAAAAGTTTTTCTAATTCTCCTTTTATTACATCTATGAAGTAAGCATGATAAGCTGGTATATTGACATTCCTTGGATTCAGCACTAATGGCTTACTCATTAATTCTTTTGCTAAATCTGATGAAATAAAGCCCACTTCCTCCATTCTTTTGATAACATAATTTCGTCTTATTAAAGCTGTCTGAGGATTATTTAAAGGGCTAAATTTAGTTGGTGCAGGAGGTAATCCAGCAATAGTTGCTGCTTCAAGCAAATTAAGCTCCCAAACATGTTTTCCAAAATAGGTCAAAGCGGCTGCTTCAACTCCATAGGCACCCTCACCTAAATAGATATGATTTAAATAAATCGTTAAGATTTCATCCTTAGTAAGATGTTTTTCTATTTGCCAGGCTAAAACCATCTCTTTTAGTTTTCTTGTAAAAGTTCTTTCTGGGCTCAAAAGTAGAGATTTTGTTACTTGTTGAGTTATAGTGCTGCCTCCTTGGACTATTTTTCCTGAAATCAAATTCTTTAAAAGGGCTCTAAGCAAGCTAAAAAAATCAATTCCTTTATGCTTATAAAATTGTGCATCTTCTGCCGCCAAGAAGGCTTTTATGACATGAGGTGGTATTTTATTCAATGGGACAAAAATCCTCCTTTCTTCACCAAGAAAACCTACAATTTGGTCTTGACTATCAACAATTAAAATAGATTGCTTAGGTCTATAATTTTTTAGTTTGGAAACACTTGGCAAGGAAATTTTTAAATAAAGAAACAAAATTAGGCACAGCAAGCCTAAAAAAATAAAAAAAGTTAATAGAAGCAGACCAATGATTTTAATGGTTGAGTTCATTTAAGATGGTAATTTAATGGAAATACTGAATTTTGCAAGATTAAAAATAAAAAAAATCCCGGGCACCGACCTACTCTCCCAGGTGGGTAACCACCCAGTACCATCGGCCCTGGAGGGCTTAACGACCGTGTTCGGAATGGGAACGGGTGTTTCCCCTCCGGTATAGGCACCCGAGAAATCTTAAAAACTTCTATTAACAAGTGGATAGGGAGTCTTGAAAAGTTTAAGCTGGTAATGCAGCCAAGTCGCACGGGCGATTAGTACCGGTAGGCTCCACCCATTGCTGAGCTTCCACCTCCGGCCTATCAACCGGATGTTCTCTCCGGGCCCTTCAGGGAGTGGGTTTCCCCACTCTCGGGAGGCCTTATCTTGGGGTGGGCTTCCCACTTAGATGCTTTCAGCGGTTATCCCGTCCACACATGGCTACCCGGCACTGCTCCTGGTGGAACAACCGGGCCACCAGAGGTGTGTCCACCCCGGTCCTCTCGTACTAGGGGCAGCTCCCCTCAAGCCTCCTGCGCCCGCGGTGGATAGGGACCGAACTGTCTCACGACGTTCTGAACCCAGCTCACGTACCCCTTTAACGGGCGAACAGCCCGACCCTTGGGACCTTCTTCAGCCCCAGGATGGGATGAGCCGACATCGAGGTGCCAAACCGCTCCGTCGATGTGAACTCTTGGGAGCGATCAGCCTGTTATCCCCGGCGTAACTTTTATCCGATGATCGATGGCCCTTCCACACAGGACCACCGGGTCACTAGGCCCGGGTTTCCCCCCTGCTCGGCCTGTCGGCCTCGCAGTCAAGCCCCCTTATGCCCTTACACTCAACGGTGGATTTCCATACCACCTGAGGGGACCTTTGGGCGCCTCCGTTACTTTTTAGGAGGCGACCGCCCCAGTCAAACTGCCCACCAGGCACTGTCCCTCGGAAGGCTAACTTCCGCAGGTTAGAATCCTGAGGCAGGAAGGGTGGTATCTCACCGGCGGCTCCACGGGAGCTGGCGCCCCCGCTTCATAGCCTCCCACCTATCCTGCACATCCTACCCCAAGATTCAATGCCAAGCTGCAGTAAAGCTGCACGGGGTCTTTCCGTCCCACCGCGGGTACTCGGCATCTTCGCCGAGACTACAGTTTCGCTGGGACCCTGGCTGAGACAGCGCGGCAGTCGTTACGCCATTCATGCAGGTCGGAACTTACCCGACAAGGAATTTCGCTACCTTAGGACCGTTATAGTTACGGCCGCCGTTTACTGGGGCTTAAGGACAGGGCTTCGCAAGGATAACCTCGCTAACCCCACCCCTTCACCTTCCAGCACTGGGCAGGCGTCAGGCCCTATACGTCCTCTTACGAGTTCGCAGAGCCCTGTGTTTTTGGTAAACAGTCG
>JBKBTC010000032.1:0-12369 GCA_046291435.1 Caldimicrobium sp.
TTAAAGGATTTTTATTTATTTTGTAAATTATGAGGAAACAACCCCATTTCGAAGAGATTATTTTTGAGGAAACGCGCCCTCTTGACAAATTTTTTTATTTAGCTAAAATTAACAAAAGTAAACTTATTTTGCTTATTTTTATTAAAAATATTTTTTAATTTAAAAAGGAGGTGGAGCTATGGATGTTTTAATGGCGTCCAGATTGCAGTTTGCAGCAGCTGCTATGTTTCATTTTCTCTTTGTTCCTTTAACCTTAGGGCTTTCTTTTCTTACTGCAATTTTCCAGACTCTTTGGCTAAAGACAGGGGATGAGGATTACAAAAGGGCAGCTCGTTTTTGGGGAAAGCTTTTTCTCATCAATTTTGGTTTAGGTGTAGTTACTGGGATTACTTTAGAATTCCAGTTTGGTACTAACTGGCGCTTCTATTCTCAGTATGTAGGTGATATCTTTGGTTCCCTTTTAGCTATAGAAGCAACTTTAGCCTTCTTTCTTGAATCAACCTTTATTGCTGTGTGGTGGTTTGGTTGGAATAGAATAAATCCAAAGGTAAATACCTTAGCTATTTGGCTTACTGCATTTGCTTCAAATATTTCTGCCCTTTGGATACTTCTTGCTAATGGATGGATGCAACATCCTGTAGGTTATGTTTTAAGAGGAGGAAGAGCAGAGTTAGAAAGTTTTACCGCCGTACTAACAAATTCCTTTGCTTGGTGGGAATTTTTGCATACTGTTCCCTCTGCTTATATCTTGTCTGGATTTTTCGTGCTCGGTGTTTCTGCTTGGCATCTTTTAAGGAAAAATGAATTATCCCTTTTTAAAAAGAGTTTTAGAGTAGCCTCCATTTGGACTGTTATTTTTAGTCTTTTCTTAATAGTAGAAGGTCATATCCATGGTTCAGAGGTTGCCAAAACTCAGCCAACAAAACTTGCTGCCATGGAAGCTCATTGGGAAACTGAAAAAGGAGCTGGTTGGGCTCTTTTTGCAATCCCAAATGAAGAAGCGGAAAGAAACTCCCTTGAAATTAAAGTTCCTAACATTTTAAGTTTACTTGCCTTTCACGACCCTAATGCAGAGGTTAAAGGTCTAAAGGAATGGTCTAAGGAAGAAAGACCACCGGTAGCATTAACCTTCTGGAGCTTCAGGATTATGGTTGCTCTCGGTTTTCTCTTTGGTTTACTCTCTATCCTTGCCTATCTAAAAAGAGCTTATCCTGAGAATAGTCCAGGTCTTCTAAAAGCTTTAGTTTGGAATATCCCTCTTCCTTATATCGCAGCTCAAGCTGGATGGATGGTAGCAGAAGTGGGAAGACAACCTTGGATTGTCTATGGACTTATGAAAACTAAGGATGCCGTATCCCCACTATCTGCCGTTCAAGTAGGTATAAGTTTGCCTGCCTTTATAATAGTTTATGGAATCTTGGGTGTTATTTGTTTTTGGCTAATTGCCTATCATGCGAAAAAAGGACCTGAGCCTGCTGCAGCAACCTCAACTATTACTGAAGAAACCACTATAAAAAATATTTAAAGGAGGTGAAAAGATGGAGTTCAATATTTTTCAAATAATTTGGTATGTTTTATGGGGAGTTCTTTGGGCAGTATATTTTGCCTTAGATGGTTTTGACTTGGGAGCAGGAAGCCTTCTTTATTTCTTAGGAAAAGGAGAAAAAGAGAGAAGAACGGTTTATCAAGCTATAGGTCCCTTCTGGGATGGAAACGAGGTATGGCTAATAACTGCAGGGGGTGCAACCTTTGCAGCCTTTCCTACAGCTTATGCCGTTATGTTTAGCGCTCTATATACTCCCCTCATGCTTCTTCTTTTCTCCCTCATCTTTAGAGGTGTAGCTGTTGAATATAGAAATAAATATGAAAGTCCTTCTTGGAGAAAATTCTGGGATGTAATTTTCTTTCTGGGAAGTCTTTTACCTGCTCTACTTTTAGGAGTTGCCTTTGCTAACATTTTTAAAGGAGTCCCTTTAGATGAAAAGGGATTACTTCAAACAAATTTATTAGGGCTTCTTAATTTATATGGGCTTTTAGGGGGAGCCTTATTTGTCTTTTGCTTTGCTACTCATGGAGCTCTTTGGATTGCCTTCAAAGCCCCTTCACCTTTGAGTGAAAGAGCTTCTCAGTTAGCTAAAAAGCTTTGGTTAATAACTCTTCTTTTGGTAATTATCTTTTGGGTTGTAAGTTTTCCAGCAACCAATCTCTGGCAAAATTATTTTAAATCACCTATTTTAGCTATCTTTCCTATCTTAGCTGCTATTTGTTATTTACTTGTCCCTCTCTTTCTCAACAAAAATTCCTATTTTAAAGCCTGGGTTATGTCAGCTCTTACTATAGTGCTTTTTACTGCTTGGGGAGTTGCAGGGCTATTTCCTAACATTCTACCCTCTTCCATTAATCCAGCTTACAGTCTAACTATCTTTAATAGCTCTTCAAGCGCACTTACCCTTAAAATTATGACTATAGTTGCTGTAATATTTGTACCAATCGTTTTAGCCTATACTTTCTGGGCTTATAAAACCTTTGCTCATAAGATTTCTGAAAAAGAAATCGGCTACTAAGCCCCCTCCGCTGCCTATCTTCTTTTGGGGCAATCAGGTAAAGGCTGATTGCCCCCTTTTCTTAAATTAACTATCTCTTTTGTGTTTTCAGAATTTCTCACGCAGGCTAAATCCTGCGGGTACCGGAACCCTAATTTCTCACGCTACCGGAAAACCCAAAATAAAAGTGAAAACACAAAGAAGTTTTTCTTTTTGGAAAGTTTATGCTAAAATAATTTAGAATAAATTTCTACAGAACCTTTTGGAGAACCCCATGAAAATAGCTGTACATATTTCCCATGAAGCCCTTTATAAAATTGGTGGTATAGGAGAAGTTTTAGTTGGGATTTCAACTGCTCCCTCTTATCAAAATTTTTTTGATAAAACCCTCTTTTATGGACCACTTTTTGAATATATAGGTTCTGCTTCAACTCGTCTTGGTAAAGATGGTATTGTATATTATTCCAGTAAAGACAACTACGATACAGGGCACTTCACTCAACTATTTAAACCCCTTTTAGAAAAATATCACATAGATATAGTTTATGGCAAAAGAAGGCTCTTAAGTGAATTCAATCCATCTCGCACTGCTAATGTAGATGTGATCTTAGTAGACATAAAACAAATGAAAAAGGAGCTTATAGATTTTCAAAAATTTCTTTTTTGGGAACGATTCAATCTTCCTTCTGATAAATATGAACGCGATTGGGATTATGAACAATACTTTCGCCTAAGCTTGCCTTATTTGGACCTTTTAAAGGTGCTTTATCCTAAGGCTAAACAATTTTATCACTTTAGCCACGAATATATGGGAATTCCCTGTTTATTAGCCTTAGAATTGTCAGAAGAATTTAATTCTAAAAAACATTTTCGGATTTTTTATGCCCATGAAATAGCCCCGGTAAGGAGATTAGTTGAGAACCTACCAGGGCATGATATTGCCTTTTATAACATCTTAGCCAAAGCCAAAGAAAAAGGACTATCCTTAGAAGATATCTTTGGTTCTCAGATGGATTGGTATAGAACAGCCTTAGTAAAATTGGCTCAAAGAGGAGATCGCATATTTGCAGTTGGTGATTTAGTCGCAGAGGAATATAAATTTTTATGTCCAGAAGTTGACCCAAATAAAATAAAAGTAGTCTATAATGGTTTATTTTTGGATCATATTTCCTATGAAAGTAAACAAAAGAGTAGGGAAAAATTTAAAGTATGTTTAAGTGTCAAAGGATGTGAAAAAATTGATGTAATTATTTCTCATACTTGTAGATTGGTGAAAAGCAAAGGCATCTGGAGAGACTTTAGAGTTTTACATTTTCTTGATGACCTATTAGATAAGCATAATTTAAAGGGTGTATATATATTGCTTGCAAGTCAAGTACCTCAAGGAAGAGCTCCCGAGTTAATAGAACCCATGATTCAAGAATATGGTTGGCCCTTTGTGCATAAAGTTGGATGGCCAGACCTTATAGGGTATGAAATTGAAATCTACGAACTTCTTAAAAATTTTAATAAAAAAGCAAAAGCCATAAAAGGTATCTTTATTAATCAATTTGGTTTATCTAAAAGAAAATGTGGAATAGATTTTCCTGAAGATATTACTACCTTTGATTTAAAAATGGCAAGCGACATTGAACTTGGTCTTTCTATTTATGAGCCCTTTGGTATCTCCCATATAGAGGTCCTGCCTTTAGGGGGTGTGCCTATTCTTTCTTCTTCCTGTGGAGTCTATTACCTCTTAAAAAAAATCTTTTCCTATGATTTTCAACCATTTTTGCCTATAGATTTTATTGAAGTAGCTAAAGATTTACCTATAGAGGTTCTAAGAAGCTTAACTCCAGAAAAAAGAGAAATCTTGGAAGATTTAGCCATATCAAAAAATCTTTCACATCTCCAGAAGTTAATCCCCAAAAGTGAAGAAGAAAGACATAATCACTTTCTTACCATACAAAAATATCTAAAAGGTTTAGATTGGGAGGATATCATAAAAAGATATTTACTTCCTTCCCTTGCCTAAATTAGAGAATTTCAAAGGGCTGGTGATCCCTTTGCCACATTGTAAAATATTCTTCTTCTATAGATTTGATAATCTCTTCATAGAGTTCTACAGAAATTTTAGCACCTTTTATTCCTCCTTTTAAATTTATTTCAGAAAGAAAAAGACCTCTATCTTCTATATAAGCTAAGTCTATATGGGCATAGGGAAAGGCTCCTCTCATCATAATTTCTCTACATAAATTTAACTCCTCAGTATTCAAAGCATAGGAGTAAGCCTTACCACCGAAGAATAGATTCTGTCTAAAATTTCCTTTGTTTTCCCTTAGATAAGCTTCATAATAGCGCTCACCCAAGATAATTACTCTTAAATCCTTCCAATCTTTATAAAAGGGTTGCAAAACAAAGGGAAACTCAAGGACAGAAGTTCCTGCATATTTAAAAATTTCTTCTAAACTATCCCAAAGATAGATCCCTAAGCCACAATTGGCTCTATCTTTTTTCGTGATATATCCTTCGTAAGGAGGTGGGTTTTGCATTATTTCTAAAAGACTGATTTGATTAGTTATTACATATGTATAGGGTGGCATAAAGTTTTTAAGTAACATTGCTTGAGCTACCTTAGAAGCACTAATTATTTGAGATAAAAAGGAAGGAAAAGAGATTACCCCCTTTACTTGAAGGTCAAAAATAAGAGGATAATTAGTTTCTTTAATGGGAATACGAGTTAAAACTAAATCTCCTGCCTTTAATTTTAAATAGTTATTTAAAAGGGACCTATAAGATAAAACTGCATAAAAGGGGGACATAAGTTATTTTTTTAAATAAGTAAGGTCGGTATGACAGGCGCCACAAAAGAATTTCACTGGTCCCATAACCTCCGCTTCCTGTTCAACGGGTTCAAGAGTGCCATCTGCTGTTTGCACATAGTGAATATAAAAAGTAGCATTTTCTATTATTTCATAAAACTCTTCTTCATTTCCACAGAAGGGACAGAAAATTTTTTCTTTGGCTAATAAAGGAAAGGGTTTTTTAACTCTTATTTTGTGGACTTTTCCTGAAGGCACCGTTGTTTTTTTCATCAAACCTCCTCAAAATTATAGGCTCCTTATTTTTTCCGCTTTTCCAAGGTTTTTACTTTTTCTTCTGCCTCTAAATAAATTTTAGAATTTTTTTCTAAAAAGGAAAGGGCTCGTTTATAATGATAAAGAGAAGTTTTAAAATCTCCCTTCTTTTCATAAAACCTACCAAAGTAAAAATGAGATTCCCCTAAAAGGTCCATCTTACTGCAAAGCAAACCAAAGTAAAAATAAAAATATGGATCTTCCCGAATAATTCTCTCTTCATCTAAACCTTTAAATATCTCATAAGAGCTTTTCAAATCTCCTTTCTCCATAAAGCTTCTTGCTAATAGATATTTACTTTTAAGCTCAAGTATATGTCCCAATTTATCATCCTTAAAGGTCAAATCTTTGAGAAGTTCCATAGTTTTTAGGTAATCTCCCTTGTTAAAGTATAGTTCTGCTTGATCTGAGAGGAAGTAATCTCTATGAGGGAGTGATTTCAAGGCTAAGTTTAGTTCACTTTCTGCGTCATTGAAAAAGCGAGCCTGCATTAAGGCTAAAGCTAACTGATATCTTGTCATGGGCTCTTCCTTCTCTCTTAATTGTGTTCTTAAAGATAAGATTAAGTCAGAGGAATCTTCTGATAGAGCTTTAACTTTGGCTTTTATTCTTTGAAAATAAAGAGGATCTTTTGAAAAGGCACTTTCTGCCTCCCTTTTAGATATAAACTTTTCTGCTAAATTTTGAAGGTAGGTGACTCTCTCCTGAGGCAAGGGATGTGTTAAAAGATACCTAAAATTTAATTCTATGGCAAATCTACTTTCTCTAGCAAGCCTTTCAAAGATCTTTGCCATAGCTTTAGGATTAAACCCAGCCTTAGTATAGATTTCAAAGCCCATACGATCTGCTTCTTCTTCATCTGCCCTGCTATAGGAAAGGAGTTTGGTTTGAGCAAGAGCTGTGCCTGTTATGCCAACAATTTGTCCCGCTTGTCCTCCACTAAGTAAAATAGCAGCAAGAGTTGCTGCTGTTGTTGCTACTTGCATTGTTTTTATCGTCTCAAGTCTTTTAGCCACATGTCTTGCCAAATTATGACTTATCTCATGAGCTAATACAGAAGCAAGTTCATCTTCACTTTCCACATAATTAAATATTCCAGTATTAATAAAAATGAATCCACCTGGCACAGAAAAGGCATTAAAAGTTTTATCTTTTATGACAAAAAAACGAAATTTAAAAGGTGTAAAGGTTACACCTTTTTGTAAAAGATATTCTCCCAAAGCATTTACATAAGCATTAACCTCTAAATCTTTTATAATTTCAATTTCCTTAGAAACTTCTTGTAAAACTTCTTTTCCTATCTTTTCCTCTTCTTCAAGAGAGATGAGAGCAAAGGCTGGGAAGATTTCCTTAAAAAGGAAAGCTAAGGATAAAAGAAGGCTAAGAAAAGTTCTAAGCACCTTATTATTTGGTATTTTTATTTTAATGGCGGAGGCGTATGGGAATTGAACCCACCCACCCCTTATTTGGGGTGCACCGGGTTTGAAGCCCGGGAGAGGCACCAGCCCCCTCACGCCTCCAATTGGGGCTATTGGGAAACTTGCGGCACCCGGAGAGCCTGGCTACCGTTGCTCCCTTTCGGGCCTGGCGGGGTTCACCAGGATCCGTCGCGCAAGTCCCAATAGCCTTAATTTAAATTATAATCTCTAAAACTAATTTTTCAAAACCCTCTCCTTAGTGCCCCCCCACTTTCAACAAACCTGAGGCAGCTAAAAGAAGAATTAAAACCTGAATTATCGCTAATATGGTATAAATTGAATCTTTTTTCCTTATGAAAATAGGTATAATTCTTATATAGCAAAAAATAGTTAAAGCTGCTAAAAATGCTATAGGCAAAAAATTTAAAAAATCACCCTTAGAAATTAACTTTAGCCAAGTCCAACCAGAAGAGATTCCTGTTGCCTCTAAAAATTGATGCACATTTAATTTCAAAAGTTTTATTAGCTCATTAAAAGGTATGTAAGGTGGTAATATCTGAAAAATGTAAATTATAAAAGTTATAACGATGGCAACCAATCCAAGTTTCATTCCCCAATCTAAAATAACTGCATAAGCTAATTGTTCTTCTGAAGGTTTAAGTCCTTTAGTCATTTTTTTCCCCTCCTTTAATAAAATTTTAGGTCCAAATACCTAAACCTTTCAAAAGTGCCCTTAAACCTGAAAAAGCAAGAAGTCCAATCACTACCCACCTTATAACTTTTGGTTTAGCAACAGCTAAAACTCTTACCCCCACAATGGAGCCAAGCATTATACCAACAATTGAAGGAACAACGATTATAGGGATAATAGCGCCACTATTAAGATAGATCCATGCAGCAGAAGTATCAGTGATAGACAATAAAAATTTACTTGTTGACACTGACACTTTTAACGGTGCGCCCATAAGAAGATTTATGACAGGGACATTTGCCCAACCTGCCCCAAGACCAAACATACCAGCCATTATTCCAATGATAACAAAGAAACAGAGACCTATTGGAGTTCTGTGAACTTTCCATTCTATTTCTTTTCCTGTAGTTGGTTCATAATAAATGCCATAGATTTTAAGAGCTTGCGATAGAGTATCTGCTTTTTTTACTTCGGGAAATTCTGACTTTTTGGCAAGAAGCATAATAACTACAATACCCAAGATAGTAAGTCCAAGTAGTATATTTACTACATTTTTAGGTAATGAGAGACCAATCATAGCACCAACGATAGCACTACTTGAGGCAATAACAGCAAGAGGTATAGCTAAACGTAAATCTGCAAGCCCCCTTTTTAAAAGCCCTGGACCTGCTGCTAAGGCTCCAGAAAGTGCCACTAATAAACCTGCCCCTCTAACAAAATCTAAATTAAAAGGAAAAAATCCCCCTACTATGGGTACAAATAAAACTCCACCACCTACTCCTCCTAAAACTGCTATTATTCCTAAAATGAAGGTGGCAATAAAAAGCAAAAGTGGCCATACCCACCAGGGCAAAGTAGACTCTCCTTCAACTATTCCCTGTGGCATCTCACCAGCAAAAAGTTGCGTTTTAAATAAAATCAACAATGCCAAAAGTTGCAACCATAAAACTACACCTTTTCGCATGGCTCATCCCCCTCCCTAATAATTTTTCTAAAGATTAATACTAATGTTAAATTTGGCAACAATTTTGAAAAAAATTAATAACCTTACCAATAGGAAGTATGGAGCAAAGATTTTACATAAGAGGCGCTACAATTTAACCCTTTTAAAACAAATAAATTGTCTTCAAAAATAGTAATAAAATGAATTTTTAAATGATAGATCTCAAAGGCAAAGAAAAATTCACTACTCAAATTTAGTAGTTCACAAAGAAAAGCTCGGATAAAACCTCCATGAGTAAAGACAGCAAAATTACCAGGAGGTCTTTTCATAAGGTCTTCTAAAAAAATTTTAGCCCTTTCTCTTAAAGCTCTTATAGATTCTCCACCAGGTGGAGCTAAAAAATCTTTCTTTATTCTCTCCCAATACAGGGGCTCTTTTAAAACTTCTGCTCTAAGCTTTCCTGTCCAGGCACCATAATTTATCTCCTTTAATTCCTCTTTTACAAAAATTGGAAGGTTCTTTTCTTGAGATAAAAGCATAGCAGGATATAGGGCTCTTTGAGCTGGGCTTGAAAATATGGCATTAATTTCAAGGTCTGAAATGTCTTTTACGAATTTTTGTGATAATTCTTTCCCTTCTGGTGATAAAGGCACATCTAATTGTCCATAAAATACTTCTTTATATTCCTTAGCAACGGGTCCGTGTCTTATAAGAAACAAATTTTTCATAAAACTACTTTTTAGATGAAATAAGCTTTTCTTCCAAATCAATTAATTTTTTAAAATCTATCTTAAGCATTTCTCTAAATTTTTCATTTAATTCATGCCATATAAAATGCACAGGGCATTCTCCTTCTCTCACACAAAAATGAGGATTATCTACACATTTATTTAAGGTGATTTTTCCTCTCATACTTTCAATTACCTCTAAAAGGGTTATCTTTTGTGGATCTTCCCTTAACTTATAACCACCTTTTTTCCCTCTAAAAATCTCTATTAAACCTCCCCGTTCTAAATCTTGACCAATTTTGGCTAACACTGTAAGGGGAATTTGCATGGCTTCACTAATTTCAGCGCGAGACACAACTCTATCAATATTTCTTGATAGGTATAAAACCATTCTAACTGCATAGTCTTCAAAAATTCCAAATTCCATAAGGCTACCCTTTAAATTTGGTAAAAAATTTTTTCTAAATATAGTTTACCAAGTATTTTAATTTTTATCAATATACCGTGCTTTCGCAAGAATAATCTCTTCAATCCTAACTCCTTAGCCCCAAACATAATAGCTTGGATATCCCTGCACACAAAATTTTAGGCAAGCGAAAAAATTGATGCATTAATTCTTGCGTATTCTAAAGGTTGCGTTTTTTTCACGCAGGTTAAAGCCTGCGGCTACCTGATAATATCCAAAAACGCAATTATCCCACCTTGAATTATAACATAGTTTGTGCTAATTTTAATTAAAAACCATCTCAATTTACAAGGTGAAAAAATGTTTGAAAATTTAAGTGAACGATTAGAGAAGGTCTTTTCTGGCATAAAGGATAAAGGAAAGCTTAGTCCTGATGATATAAAAAAAGGCTTAAGAGAGATAAAACTTGCCCTATTAGAAGCAGATGTTAATTACAAGGTAGTTAAAAATTTTCTTTCCCGAGTTGAGGCAAGGGCAACAACTTCTGAGGTACTTGAGAGCCTTACCCCTTTCCAGCAATTAGTAAAAATTGTTTATGAAGAATTAGTTGAAACTCTTGGAAGCAAAGCACAAGGCTTAAATTTACATCCAAAACCTGCTATAATTCTTTTAGCAGGTCTTCAGGGGTCAGGAAAAACTACAACTGCGGCTAAACTTGCTTATTATTTAACTAAAAAGGGGCATCATCCTCTATTAGTTTCTGCTGATATTTATAGACCCGCTGCTATTGAGCAATTGAAGGTTCTTTCACAGAAAATTCAAATTCCCTTTGTTGAAGCCAATGCCGAAGAAAAACCTCTTCAGATCGTAGAAAAAGCACTAAAGACCGCTAAAGAGCTAAAAAGAGATGTTATTATAGTTGACACCGCTGGAAGACTTCACATTGATGATCATCTTATGGAAGAATTAAAGGCACTTAAAGAATTTCTCCATCCTAATGAAGTGTTATTAGTAGCAGATGCTATGATGGGGCAAGATGCAGTGAATGTTGCTCAAACCTTTCAAGAAAGGGTTGGTATAACAGGACTTATTCTAACAAAAGTAGAAGGAGATGCAAGAGGTGGGGCTGCTCTCTCTTTAAAAGAAGTCACCGGTTGTCCCATAAAATTCTTAGGAACTGGTGAAAAAATTGAAGCCTTAGAAGTCTTTTATCCTGATAGACTTGCTTCTCGTATTCTTGGTATGGGAGATGTACTAACCTTAATTGAAAAAGCTCAGGAAACTTTGGATTTGAAGAAGGCTAAAGAACTTGAAAAGAAAATTAAAAAACTTCAATTTGATTTGGAAGATCTTTTAGATCAACTTCAGCAAATGAAAAAATTAGGTTCTGTTAAGGAAATATTAAAGTTTTTGCCAGGCTTGGGTCAAAAAATTGATCAAATACCTATAAATGATAAAGAACTCATTAAAATGGAAGCTATAATAAAGTCCATGACTCCACAGGAGAGAAGAAATCCCCATATCATTAACGCCAGTAGAAAACGCCGTATTGCTAAAGGCTCTGGAACAACCATTCAAGATGTAAATAAACTCTTAAAGAGTTTTGAAGAAATGAAAACACTTATGAAACAATTTAAAAATCAAGGAAAATTGCCAGGCTTATTTAGAAGATTTCTTGGAGTATAAATATAATGCCCCAAAAAATTGTTTGTACAAATAAAAAAGCTAATTATCTCTATGAGATAGAAGAAACTTATGAAGCTGGGATTCAGCTCTTAGGATGTGAAGTAAAATCTCTTAGAGAGGGAAGGGCAAATCTTTCTGATAGCTTTGCTCGTATAGTAAACGGTGAAGTATTTCTCTATAATTTCCATATCAGTCCTTATCCCCATAGTTTAGAAGCAAAAAATCTTGACCCTACAAGAACGAGAAAACTCCTTTTACATAAAAGAGAAATAAAAAGGCTCTCTGGTAAAGTACAAGAAAAGGGATATACACTCGTTCCTTTAAAGGTATACTTTAATGAACGGGGAATAGCTAAAGTAGAACTTGCCTTAGCTAAAGGAAAAAGAGTGCACGATAGAAGGGAAGAGATCAAAAGAAGAGATTTAGAAAGAGAACTAAGAAGCAAGTATAAAGGAAAGATTAAATAACTCCTAAACTTTAATGAAACCTCTTTATCTTTCCATTAAGGGCTTTGGTCCATATATTAAAGCAGAGATCCCAGAGGAAACCTTCCAACTTATCCACCAAGAGAAATTTTTTCTCATCACAGGTGAAATCGGTGCAGGGAAAACCACTCTTTTTGATGCCATTTTCTTTGCACTCTTTGGCGAAGCAACCTTTCCTGATAGAACCCCAAAGGATCTCACCTCCCACCTTCTTTCATCCTCAAAATATACACACATAGAACCTGAAGTATCCTTTAAGTTTATATTTAAAGGACAAATCTATCAGCTTCTTAGAAAACCTCCTTTCGGGGCAAGACAAACCTATTTTTCATCCCTATGGATTAATGAAAGGC
>JBKBTC010000033.1:0-12260 GCA_046291435.1 Caldimicrobium sp.
TGAAAAAAAGAACTATTCCCCTTTCAAGCCCCGCAGGACTACTCGTCATTTTAAGCTATCTTGCAGAGAAATTTTATCAAGGAAAAACATCCTGCCTTAAGGAGCTTGAAAAAGACCTCCCTTATAACGAAGAAGAGCTCTTGAAAGCTATAGACCAACTTGTGAAAAAGGGTTATATAAAAATTAAAGAGGAAGAAGTTTTTTTTATTTTTCCCCCAGATAAAATTAAACTTATGGACCTTTTACTCACTGAGGATTTGAAATTTTTCTTTGAGACTTATCTTTTACCCCAAGGGAAAGAACTTTCACATTTATATAATATGATAGAACAAAAAGAAGATTTAACGCTAAAGGATTTAATCTTTCCTACAAAAAACTCTTTGGCAAAAAATCAAAGCTTGTGAAGGAAGTTGATTTTTTATTAATTAATCCATGGATATATGATTTTTCCGCTCATGATTTCTGGCTAAAGCCTTATGGTCTTCTTAAATTAGCTGGGCTTCTGAGAAAAGAGGGCTATACAATTTATTACTTGGATTTGTTAGACCCCTTTCATCCTGCCTTACCTAAAGCACCTAAAAGAAAACCCTATGGAACTGGTCATTTTCATAAAGAACCAATACCAAAACCCGCATTTTTTAAACATATTCCAAGAAATTATTATCGCTGCGGATTACCCTTTCATATTTTTCTAAATGAAATAAAGCAACTTCGCTTTAAAGCAGTTATGGTAACTTGCACTATGACCTATTGGTATCCGGGACTTTTTACTCTAATTGACTTTTTTGCCAAAAATTATCCAGATACCCCTCTTTATATTGGAGGAATATATGCCAAACTTTGCCAAAGTCATTTATCCTATCATCTAAAGACTTATTATCCCTGGCTTGAAGCAGAAATTGTGTTAGAGGATATAGAAAGTTTTATTGAAAAATTAAAACAAAGGTGGACACCTTCTGGAACCCCATATCCTTATGATTATCCCTCCTTTGACTTACAAAGACATATCCCCTACATTGTGCTTCTCACCTCAATAGGTTGTCCCTTTTCCTGCCCCTATTGTGCCTCAAAAAAGCTCTATCCCTATTTTATGCAAAGAGAACCCCAAAAAGTTTTTCAAGAAATAAAATATTGGCATACCACTTTTGGAGTTGAGAATTTTGCTTTCTATGACGATGCCTTACTTGTAAATTTTGACAAACATCTGGGACCTCTTTTAGAATTACTCTTTCGTGAAAACATAAAAGTAAGGTTTCATACACCAAATGCCCTTCATGCGCGGTTTATAACAAAAGAAGTGGCTCTCCTTTTAAAGAAAGCTGGTTTTACTACCATTAGACTTGGTTTAGAAAGGCTCGATAAAACTCTGGACTCTAAGATAACCTTTGAAGACTTTAAGAAAGCTATCTATAATCTTAAATCTGCAGGATTTACAGCTAAAGAGCTTGGTGCCTATGTGCTATATGGTCTTCCTGAGGAAAATTGGGAAGGGGTTATAAAAACTCTTTTAACCTTAGAAGAGCTTTCAATACCTCCTTATTTAGCTGAATTTTCCCCTATTCCAGGGACTATCTTTTTTGAAATGGCAAAAGATACATCACCATATCCCATCTCCGAAGAACCTCTTTGCCAGAATAACACTATATTCCCAGCTCTAAAAAAGCCTCCTTGGGATAAAATCCAAGCAATTAAAAATTTAGCAAGAAAAATTAGGTTAAAACTGTCATCAAATAGCTAACTATTCACTAAATACTCTTTGAAATATAAGGTCTATTTTTTCAAGGTAACTCTTTATATTAAAGAGCTCTTCAATTTCTTCAGAGGTAAGTTTAGAGGTTATTCTCTCATCTGCAAGAAGGAGCTCTTTAAAATGGAGACTTTTATTTTTCCAAACTTGCATAGCCTTTTCTTGGACTATTGAGTAAGCCTCTTCCCTTGTAAATCCCTTTTCTACCAAAGAAAGAAGGACTCTTTGAGAAAAAATTAATCCCCGAAGGAGATTTAAATTTTCAAGCATATTTTCAGGATAGACTTGAAGATTTTTTATCACATAAGTGAGTCTAACTAAGGCAAAATCTGCAAGAGTTGTAGCTGAAGGGAAGATCATTCGTTCTGCTGAGGAATGGCTGATATCTCTTTCATGCCAAAGATTAACATTTTCTAAAGCTGGTATTACATATCCTCTAATAGTTCTGGCAAGTCCACAAATATTTTCCGTTAAAATAGGATTTCTCTTATGAGGCATAGCGGATGATCCTTTTTGCCCTACTGTGAAAGGTTCTTCTGCCTCAAGGACCTCTGTACGCTGAAGATGCCTAATTTCAGTGGCTATTCTTTCAAGTGAAGAAGCAAGTAGCCCAAGAGCACACATATACTCTGCATACCTGTCTCTTTGCACAATTTGATTGGAAATAGGATCCGGCTTTAAGCCCAATTTTTCACAGGTGTAACTCTCAATCTCCAAGGGAAGATGAGCAAAGGTCCCTACCGCTCCTGAAATTTTTCCATAGGAAATATTCTCTTTGGCTCTAATTAATCTCTCTCTTTGACGCTTCATTTCTTCATAAAAAAGTGCCATTTTTAAGCCAAAAGTGATAGGTTCTGCATGAATCCCATGGGTTCTTCCAATCATAGGTGTATCTTTATATTGATAAGCTTTTTCTTTTAAGGCTTCTAACAATTTTTCTACATCCTCTATAATTATCTCCATAGCTTTTTTTAATCTATAAGCCATTGCGGTGTCTATCATATCCGAAGAAGTCATACCTAAATGGAGAAATCTGGCTGAAGGTCCGACGATTTCTGCAAGATGAGTAAGAAAAGCAATAACATCATGCTTAGTTTCCTTTTCAATTTCTTCAACTCTTTTCACATTTTCCTTAGTAAATCCTTTTTCCATATAAGGCATAAGCTTTTCCTTAAGAATTTCATAATCTTTTTTAGGTACTTTGCCTAAGTGGTACCAAGCTTCCATTGCATAAAATTCTACTAAAAGCCAACTCCTAAGTTTTTCTTCTTCGCTCCAAAGTTTTTTCATAATTTCTCTCGTATAGCGCGGTATCATCGGAAAAAACCTCCTCTAAAATATATTTTTGCTGAAATTATACCACAAAATTTCATTATTAGCCTTGATATTCGAATAGAGTTGTATTTCTCGCAGGCTAAAGCCTGCGGCTACCAATCCTTTTGAATTCTTTTTAGGTAGCCACAAGCCTTAGCTCGCCTAAATTTCATAACCTTGCTCTTGTCTTCATTAAAAAGGCAGGTAGAATGATTTAAAAAATAATTTGCACTAAGGAGAAGGAGGCGTCCCTATGAAAATTACCATAATAGGTGCTGGAGCGGTGGGAACAAGTTGTGCCCACTGGGCAATGGTTAAGGGCTTAGCTCAAGAGATTGTGCTCCTTGATGTTGTGCCTGATTTAGCTAAAGGAAAAGCCTTAGACCTAAGCCAAAGTGCACCTCTTTTTGGTTATTCCGGAAAAATCTATGGCTCAGAGGATTTTTCGTATCTCTCAGATAGTTCTGTAGTTATTATTACAGCAGGCAAACCAAGAACTCCAGGCATGAGTAGAGAGGATTTGTTAAAAATAAATGCGGAGATTGTAAAATCCTGTGCAGAAAAGATAAAAACTTTTGCTCCAGAAAGCATTGTGATCGTTGTCTCTAACCCTTTAGATGCTATGGTTTATGTTGCCTATAAAATTACGGGCTTTTCTAAAGAGAGAGTTATAGGAATGGCAGGAGTCCTTGACTCAGCAAGGTATCGCTATTTTATCGCTGAAGCCTTAGGAGTATCCCCTAAGGATGTACAAGCCTTGGTTATGGGGATCCATGGTGATTTAATGATCCCTCTTGTGCGCTTAGCAAATGTGGGTGGTATTCCTCTCACAGAACTCCTTTCTGAGGAAAAAATTAAAGAAATAGTGGAGAGAACCAAATTTGGGGGCGGTGAAATAGTCTCCCTATTAAAAACAGGTAGCGCCTTTATTACTCCAGGACTTGCTACCATTGAAATGGCAGAAAGTATCTTAAAGGATGAAAAAAGGGTTTTAACCTGCTCCGTTCTTTTAGAAGGAGAGTATGAAATCTCAGGGGTATTCTTAGGAGTTCCAGTAATTTTGGGGAAAAGGGGTGTGGAAAAAATTATAGAAATAAAATTACTTGAAGAGGAAAGGCTACTTCTTAAAAAATGTGCTGAAGCCTGTAAAAATTTAATAGCCCAGCTAAACTTATAATTTGTCGTTTTTTAGGTGAGCAATGGTAATTTACAAGCTTTAACTTGCTTACGATTTTAATGTTTCTTTAAGCGCAGGCTAAAGTCTGCGGCTACCGGGATTGAAATTCACACGCAAGCTAACACTTACGGCTGCCAAACCCTTTTGAATCTTCCTGTTTATAGGTAGCCGCAAGCTTCAGCTTGCGCAGAGATTTATTGAGGTTTTCACGCGTTAGGCAGCCGCAACCTTTAGGTTGTGCTCACAGGCAGGCTAAAGCCTGCGACCCTTACAAAAATTTTTGCAGAGGCAATTTTTGGGTGAGCTGAAGCTTAAGCCAGAATTATCAAATTTGCTTGACAGGATAGAGTATAGAAGTTAAAATTTAAATAAATTTGTAAGAAATGGATATTTTTATTTATGGAAGAGGATATAAAAGGAAAACTTTGGCAATTATTGGAGATGCCTATATTGAGGAAGGGTATGGAGCTTGTAGATTTAGAGTGGAGAAGGGAGCGTTCTGGCTGGGTTCTAAGAATCTACATAGACAAGCCAGGTGGTGTAACTATCGGCGATTGTGCCCGTATTAGTGAAATAATAAGTAACCTCTTAGATAAAGAAAACCTTATTCACCACTCCTATAATCTTGAAGTATCAAGCCCTGGTATTGAAAGACCTCTTAAAAAAAGAGAACATTTTGAGAGATTTAAAGGAGAAAAAGCTAAAATTACCCTAAAAGAGACAATGCATGGTAGAAAAAATTTAACTGGAATTATTATAGGCGTTGAAGAAAATATTTTAAAATTTGAAGTTGAGGGAAAGGTGTGGGATATAGATTTAAATAATATTAAGAAAGCCAATCTTCAGCCAGAGATAAGTTTTAAATAAATTTGGAGGGAGAATTATCAATGCAAACTCAAAGGGAGTTGAAGAAAATTGTAGAAGCTTTAAGTAAAGAAAAGGGATTATCAAAAGAATTGGTCTTGGAAGCTTTAATTGAAGGAATAAAAAGTGCAGCCAAAAAGAAATTTGGCAATAACGCCCATGTAGAAGTTAAATATGATGAAGACACTGGAGAGATTGAAATTTATCTTTTAAGAGAAGTAGTAGATAAAGTGGCTGACCCAAAAAGAGAGATCTCCTTTGAAGAAGCACAAAAGCTCTCCCCCAATGTAAGCATTGGAGATATGATAGGTGAAAGGGTAAATCTCCAAGATTTAGGAAGAATTGCTGCTCAGATTGTAAAGCAACTCTTTTCTCAAAGGCTAAGACTTGCAGAGAAAAAGCTTATTTATAACGAATATAAACACAAATTGGGAGAGATCGTTACAGGTTATGTTCACCGCTTCACTAAAAGAGATATTATTCTTAACTTAGGGAAAGCGGAAGCACTTCTTCCAGAAGAAGAGCAGATTCCCAATGAAAGGTATCACAGGGGAGATAGGGTAAAAGCTATAATTATTGAAGTTTATCAACAAAGAGAGCCTCAAATTGTGGTTTCAAGGTCCCATCCTGCTTTTATTAAAAAACTTTTTGAAAGGGAAGTACCTGAAATTCAAGAAGGCTTGGTAAAGATCGTAGCTATAGCAAGGGAACCTGGTTCTCGCACAAAAATTGCTGTGACCTCAACTGACCCAAATATAGACCCTGTTGGAGCCTGTGTAGGGGTTAGAGGGTCTCGCATTTCTGCGGTTCTTCAAGAAATAAAAGGGGAAAAAATTGATGTTGTGCTCTATGATAGAGATCCTGCCAAATTTGTCTACAATGCCTTATCACCGGCAGAGTGCACAAAGGTAATCGTAGATGAAAAACATAAAACCTTAGAAGTGGTTGTGCCAGATGATCAGTTATCCTTGGCTATAGGAAGAAAGGGAGAAAATGTAAGACTTGCTTCAAAATTAGTGGGATGGAGAATTGACATTTTCAGTGAAACCCAATATGTGAGAAGACAAGATCCTGAATTCCTTAAATTGATAAAAGTTACAGGACTATCTGATGAAATTGCAGGTTTCCTCTACGAAGAAAACATAAGAGACCTAAAAACTCTAACAGAAACGCCTATGGAAAAAATTGCACAAATCACAAAACTCTCAGAGGAGGAGGTAAAAGCTATTTTAGAAAAAGCACAAAAGGCACTTCAGCCGTGAGACTTCCCCAAAATGCCCATAAAGGGTCATAAACCTGAGAGGACCTGCGTTGCCTGCAGAAAAAAAACACTTAAAAAAGAACTTTTTCGTTTCGTAGCAAAAGAGGGTTTAATTGTCTTTGATGAAAGAGGTATTCTTCTAGGAAGAGGAGCTTATCTTTGTAAAGAGTGTTTTTTCAAAAAGGACCTACCAAAAATAAAAAATAAACTCAAAAAAGCTTTAAAAATAGGGGATTAAGTATGAAAAAACTTTTTCTTTTAGGCGGATCTGGTTTTATAGGAAAGTATTTAACATCCTATTTTTTAAAAAAGGGCTGGAAGATAACATTACTTGTGAGGAATCCCAATAAACTTAGAGAGCTAACTTCGGATGTAGAGGTGGTACTTGGAGATGCTCTAAAAGGAGGGGACTGGCAAAATAAAATAGCTGATGCGGATTTAGTAATAAATCTTGTAGGTGAGACCATCTTTAAAAGATGGACGGAGGAATATAAAAAAAGAATTTGGAATTCAAGGATACTCTCAACAGAGAGAGTTGTAGAAGCTTTAAGCGAGAAAAATGTTCTTTTTAATGCAAGTGCAGTGGGTTATTATGGAGACGGAGGGGAGGAAATTTTAACTGAAGATAGCCCTAAGGGAACCCTTTATGTTTCAGACCTCTGTGACACCTGGGAGAAAACAGCTTTAAAAGTTAGAGAAAGAGGAGCAAGGGTTATCGTTGGGCGCTTTGGGATTGTCTTGGGAAAGGGAGGAGGGATGCTCTCTGTTATCCTACCCTTCTTTAGATTTAACATTGGTGGTAAACTTGGCTCTGGAAAACAATGGTTTCCCTGGATCCATCTTGAAGATTTGGTAAGAGCTATAGATTTTTTATATGAAAACCAGGCAGAAGGAATCTTTAACATAACTTCTCCTCAGCCTCTTAGGAATGAAGAGATGACAAGGATAATTGGCAAAATTTTAAAAAGACCAACTATTTTCCCAGTTCCAAAATTTGCTCTAAAATTGCTCTATGGAGAATTAGCAGAAACCATTATGGCAAGTGCAAGGGTCATTCCTAAAAGACTATTAGATCTTAATTTTTCTTTTAAATATCCCTCATTTGAAGAAGCTTTAAAAGTATCTTTACAAGGCTAAAGTTCTTCCTCTTCCTCAAAGACCTCTTCTTCTGCTACATAGACAGGTTCTTCTGGAAGACCTGTTTCCTTTGGGACATGATGATAGGGCACTCGAATAATCTCTCTTAATTGATCAAGTTCTAAGGATAGATCGGGATCATTTTGACATATGGCACATTGCTGTATATGCCGTTCTACAAGCTCCATCATTTTAATGGGAGAAAGGGTAAAGGCTCTTACTTGAGAATACCATTCTCTAAGCAAACTTTTTAGCCTGGGACATTGCATAATATCTATACCTCTTTTAAAAAAGATTAATTCTATAATTTTAACTTAGCATCGGAAAAAAAGAAGATTTCCTTAACGAATAAAGAGAGTTTTTTGATATGAAAAAAGGGCTTCTAAGTAGACATCGGTAGTTCCCCTATATCCTACTTGCAACTTATCTTCCAATTGATAATATTTAAGACAGGTGCCACAAGTAAAAATTTCTGCTCCTCTCTTTTCTAATTCCTTAATAAGAGGAATAAAAGTTTCATCTATGGTGGTTAAACGAACCCCTGTATTCATAAAAAAAATTCTATTGGGAATTAAATTTTGCACAAGCATAGTCTCGAAGAAACCTTTTAACAATATCTTCCCAAGCTCGGGATCTTCACCCATCTGCTCCGAAGCTACTATAACAAGAAGATTTTTCATTGCCTCAGATGTAGGACAAGTTATCGTATAGTCCTCAGCTGATATTCCCTCTCCTTTTTCAATTAGTAAATAATACTCTCCACCGATCTTCTCCACTGAGAGCAGTTTGTGCCCTTGAGCAGACAAAAATTTTTGAATATTTTGCAAGGACTCTTCACTATCAATTAAAACCTTTATTTTTTCCCCAGCCTGAACCTCCTCCAATGCCTCTTTAGTCTTTATTACAGGTTGAGGACAGGGAAACCCACGAGCATCAACCTCCTTTTTCATAGCTCTTCCTTCCTATCAAAGGCTTATCTCTAAAAATAACCCTATGAACCTAAAAAATCCAATAAAAAAATCAAATAAATTTAAAAGAACTTATTAACTATTTTAATCAACTCTGACCAATCTAACTGCGAAGAATCCGTCCAGGTTGTGCTTATGAGGATAGGTTTTAAGATAAAGCTCTTTCTCTATAAGCTCTTTTACATTTTCACCGCATAACTTTTTTAGAATGGGAAAAGGTGGATCTACTTGAAATTGGGGATGCTTTTTTAAAAAAGCTTCAATTACTGCTTCATTCTCTTCAGGCTCTAAGCTACAGGTGGCATAAACTATTACTCCTCCTTTTTTCACATAGGGACTTAAACCCTCTAACAGCCGGAGTTGCCTCTTAGGGATTTCAAGAAAGTCCTTCTCTGAGCGAGCCCATTTTATATCGGGATGTTTTCTTATAACCCCTGTTCCAGTGCATGGAGCATCTATTAGTACCTTATCAAAGACTTTAACTCCCATCTCCTTAACCTTCTCCACAGCATCACCTATTACCACTTTAGGTTCTTTCAAACCAAGTCTCTTAAAATTCTCCTTTAACTTCTCAAGCCTCCAAGGGTATAAATCACAAGCCCAAATTTGTGCTTGATCCTTAGTTAATTCTCCTATATGAGTAGTTTTACCTCCCACGCCTGCGCAGGCATCAAGAATTTTATCTTTAGGTTGGGGGTCAAGTAAAAGGGTTACCAATTGACTGGCTGAGTCTTGAACGCTAATCCATCCAAAGTGATATGCCTTAAGCTCTGTGATTTTTCCTCTAAAATCTTTTAAAATGATTCCATAGGGACTATAAGGGCAAGCTTCTGCGTGGGGAACTTCTTCTGCCTTTAAGTATTCTAAAAAATTTTTTCGAGAAACCTTTAAAGGATTTATTCTAATAGTTAGTGGAGGTCTCTCATTGCTTGCTATTAAAAGCTTTTCTAATTCTTCAAAATTCCATCTCTTAAACCATCTTAAAATTAGCCATTCTGGAAAAGAGTATTTTACACTCAAATAATGTAGGGGATGCTCTTTAGAGGGTTCTGGAAGTTTATCCTTCTCTTTAGAAATATTACTTAAAACTCCATTTACAAATTTTCTAATCCAAGCTCCTCTTTTTCTACTTAAAAGGACTTTTAGAGTTTCTGCTATGGCTATACCATCAGGTATATGAGTAAAAATTATTTGATATGCCCCTAAGCGTAGGGCATTTTTTACTTCAAGGTCAACTTCATCTAAGGGTGTATGAGAAAATCTACCGAGAATAAAGTCAAGGTAATAGAGATTGCGCACAACTCCATTGACTAACTCCCCCACAAGGGCTCTGTCTCTCTCATCGGGAAGAACGCTTTTTGTGAGTATTTGGGAGAGGATTTCATCTAAAAGAGGTTTACCCTTCTCCCAGCGGAGCAAAATTTTTAAAGCTACAGCTCGAGGATTTGTTTTCGGAAGCTTCGCCATTTGCTTTTCTCCTTTACGCCCATTTTAGTGCTAATTGTCTCAAACTAAAAAGCCTATCTCTTAGTATGGCAGCTCTCTCAAACTCATATCCTTTTGCTGCCTCCTTCATTTCTTTCTCCACTCTGTCCATTTCTGCTCTTAATTCCTCTAAACTTGCAAAATGCTCCTCAACCTCAACTACTTTTTCCAAATCTACAAAATCTGCCTCTACCATCTTCATTAGTGGATCTTCTAAGGATTTTATAATGGTTTGAGGACTGATATTGTGTTGCCTATTATATTCTTCTTGAATTTTTCGTCTCCTCTCGGTTTCTGAGATGGCTTTTTGCATAGCTTGTGTGATCCTATCCGCATAGAGTATTGCTTTTCCCTGAACATTTCTTGCTGCCCTTCCCATAGTCTGGATAAGACTCCTCTCAGACCTCAAAAAACCTTCTTTATCGGCATCTAAAATGGCTACTAAGCTTACCTCAGGGATGTCTAATCCCTCTCTGAGAAGGTTTATCCCTATGAGGACATCGTAAACACCTCTTCTTAAATCTCTTATTATGCGAGCCCTCTCCAATGTTTTTAAATCGGAATGGAGATAACAAGCTTTTACACCTAATTCTTTATAGTAGTCTGTCAATTCTTCTGCCATTCTTTTGGTTAAGGTACATACAAGCACCCTTTCATTTCTCTCAACCCTTTTTTTGATTTCAAAGTATAAATCTTCTACTTGATTAGATAGTGGTCTTACCTCAATCTCAGGGTCTAAAAGCCCCGTAGGTCTAATGATTTGTTCTACCACTCTTCCTTCTGCCTTTTCCAGTTCATAGTCTCCTGGTGTGGCAGAAACATAGATCACTTGATTTACCCTTTCTTTAAACTCCTCAAAGGTGAGAGGTCTATTATCAAGGGCTGAAGGCAATCTAAAGCCGTATTCTACAAGTGTTTCTTTCCGAGACCTATCTCCTCTGTACATCCCTCTTAGTTGTGGTATCGTTATATGGCTTTCATCAATGAACAGTAAAAAATCATTGGGAAAATAATCTAAAAGAGTATAAGGTGGCTCTCCTGGGGCTCTTCCATCTAAATATCTACTATAATTTTCTATTCCTTTACAATAACCTGTTTCCTCAAGCATTTCTAAATCATAGAGCGTTCTTTTCTCTAAGCGCTCTGCATACAAATAGAGCCCCTCTTTACGAAAATACTCTACCCTTTCCTTTAATTCTGCCTTTATTTCCTCAATAATTTCCGTAAGGTTCCTTGATGTAAGGTAATGAGTTGCTGGAAAAAGAAGAATACTTTCCGTCTTACCCAAGGCTTTGCCTCTAAAAGGGTCTATCACTTTTATTTCCTCAATTTCTCCGGCAAAGAGTGAAACTCTGTAAGCCTTATTTTCTTCACTGGCAGGAAAAATATCTATGATATCCCCTCGCACTCTAAAGGTTCCTCGGTTAAAATCTGTCTCCACTCTTTCATAATGCATAGTTACTAAGGCTCTAATTAATTCGTCCCTTTTTAAAGGAGCTCCTCTTCGCAAAAAAAGGTGTTTAGCGAAGTATTCATGAGGTGCTCCTAAGCCATAAATACAGGATACACTTGCTACAACTATAACATCTCTTCTTGTAAGAACAGAGGTTGTAGCAGAGTGCCTAAGTCGGTCTATAAAATCATTGATGGAGGCATCCTTTTCAATATAGGTATCTGTCTCGGGTACATAAGCCTCTGGCTGATAATAATCATAATAAGAAACAAAGTATTCCACAGCATTTTCAGGAAAGAGCCTTTTAAATTCGTTATAAAGCTGAGCAGCAAGGGTTTTATTGGGCGCAATAATTAGCGTTGGCTTTTGCACTTGATTAATAACATGAGCCATGGTAAAAGTTTTACCTGAGCCAGTTACCCCAAGAAGAACTTGATGTTTTAGCCCCCTCTTTATGCCGTGAGATAGCTCTCTTATAGCCTTGGGCTGGTCTCCCTTGGGTGTAATCTCAGCCTTGAGCCTAAAAAAATTACCTTTTTTCGTCATATTGCACCTTATGAAAGATATTTTGCAAGTAAAAATATAAAACAGATTTAAAAAATTTCCTAAGTGCAGGTAATTTTTATTTTGAAATGTCACACCCTTTGCCTTTGGTAGCCGCAAGTGTTAGTCTTTGCGAGAATTTTGAGCCTGGTAGCCCCAGGCTTTAGCCTGTGTGAAGAGTTAAATAACTTTTTACTTCCTCGGTATAATCCTTTCCTTTTCCTTTATAGACAAAAAGGGGAGGAAGCACTCTTATTCCTTCTTTTGCCCCCTTTATTGCCTTAAGAAGAAAAAGGTTTACCTCTCCCTCA